>NZ_JAOCAT010000001.1:0-362072 GCF_029839485.1 Achromobacter sp. GD03932 | reverse complement strand
GCCCAGGCCGCGATGCACCTCGTAGCCCCAGGCCGCCAGCCTTTCGGCCACCAGCTCGGCCGTGGCGACCTCTTGATACGCCAGTTCGGGATTGGCGTGGATGCGATGGCGCAGCGCCACCATCTCTTCCTGGATGGCCTGGATCTCGGGCAGCACGGGGGGTGTATTCATGGCATGGCTTCCTGCAAAGGGGCAGGCCTATTCCTGCTGGATGTTGGCGCTCTTCACGATGTGCGCGTACAGGGCTTTTTCCTTCTTCAGGAAAGCGGCAAAATCCTGCGGCGTGCCCTGTCCGGGCATGGCGCCGCCTTCGGCCAGGCGCTTTTGCACCTCGTCCATGCGCAGCACCGCGTTCAGTTCCTGGTTCAGCCGCTCGACCACGGCGGGGTCGGTGCCTGCCGGCACGAACACGCCGGTCCAGGTGTTGAGTTCAAAGCCCTTGAGCGCCGGCGTCTCGCCAAACGCCTGCACCTGCGGCAGCGTGTCAACGCGCGCGGCGGACGTCACGCCCAGCGCGTGCAGTTTCTTCTGCTGCACCAGCGGCGTGGCGCTGGTGGTCACCAGGAGGCCCAGGTCCACCTGGCCGCCCATGACGTCGTTGGTGATCTGCGCGCCGCCGCGATAGGGCACGTGCACCAGCTTGACGCGGGCCTGGTCCTGCATCACCTCCATGGCCAGATGCAGCACGGTGCCCACGCCGGACGAGGCGTAGGTCAGCGTGTCGGGTTTCTCGCGCGCCAGCGCGATCAGCTCGTCCATGTTCTGCGCCGGCAGGCCCGGACGCGCCAACAGCACCACTGGCGCGGTAGTCACCAGCGCCACCGGCGTCAGGTCGGATTCGGCGTCGTACTTCACGGCCGAGTTGATCAGCCGGGCCACGCTGATCGGACCGTCAAAGCCCATCACCAGCGTGTAGCCGTCCGGCTTGGCGTGCACGGCCTTGGCCACGCCCAGCACGCCGCCCGCGCCCGCCACGTTGTCGACGATGACGGACTGCTTGAGGCGGTCCGACAGCTTCTGCGCCACCAGGCGCGCCGTGGTGTCGACGTTGCCGCCCGGGCTGAACGGCACGATCAGGGTCAGGGGCCGGGCTTCCGGCCAGGTGTCGGCGCCGGCAGCGGGGGCAAGGCACAGCGCGGCCGCCAGCGCGGACACGGACAGGAACAGGCGTTTGAACATGGAAGGAGCGGGATCGGAGCGAGGGGCGCGCGCGGAACCGGCAGCGCGGAGGAGGGCGACGGCGCCATCCTAACCAGATCCTGGTGATAACTGAAATGCTATATTTTTATAGATTCATCAGGCAAATCTATGACCAAGCGTCCTGCTCCCGATGGCCACGCCGCACCCGCCCGCCAGCCCACGCTGCGCCAGCTGCGCGGTTTCAAGGAAGTGGCCCGCCACGCCAGTTTCAGCCGCGCCGCCGAGGCCCTGGCGCTGAGCCAGCCGGCCCTGTCCGCCGCCATCCGCGAACTGGAGACGCTGATGGGCGTGGCCCTGTTCGAACGCAGCACCCACCACGTGCGCCTGACGCCCGCCGGACAAGCCGCGCGTGCGCAGATCGAATGGCTGCTCAACAGCTACACGCAGGGCGCCGAAGACCTGCAGCGCCTGCTGGATACCCAGGCCACCACGGTGCGCATCGGCTGCATCCCGTCCACCATGCACTTGCTGGCGCCGGTGGTGGCGCAATGGCGCCTGCGCCATCCGGAAATCGTGCTGATCCTCAGCGACCACCTCAACGACGAGCTCATGGCCGCGCTGGGCAATGGCGAACTGGACATCGGCCTGGGCCTGGACTTCGGCCTCACGCCCGGCGTGGCCGCGGCCTTCGTGGCCGAGGACGACCTGGTCGCGGTGCTGGCCGACACCCACCGGCTGGCGCGGCGCCAGGCGGTGACCTGGCAGGACCTGAAGGCCGAGCCGCTGGCCGTGCTGTCGCGCGGCAGTACCTACGAAATGATCGTGGCCACGCTACGCCAGCTGGGCTCGGACCTGGCCGCGACCGACACCCTGAATTACACCGACACGCTCTACAGCCTGGTGCGCGCGGGCTTGCGCGTGGGCCTGATCTCGCGCCTGTACACACAAGGGCAGCGGCAGGACGGCCTGGCCATCGTGCCACTGCAGCGTCCGCAACTCACACGGCGCATCTGCCTGATGGCGCGCGCCCCCGAACAGCAGGCCCGCGCCGCGGTCCGGCTCTGCCACGCCGAACTGGCTCAACTGCTGCGCGAACGCGCAGCCATCCGCACGCCCTAGAGAGCCGGGCGCGGGCGCTCAGCCGCCCGTCCGCGCACGCCAGGCCAGGGCGCGTTCGGCCCAGGCCTGATGAATCGCGTTCATGTTGCGCGCCAGCGTGGCGGCATCGCCGAAACTCACCCGCGACCCCTGCAAGCGCAGCTGCGCGCGCACCTCCTCCGATTCGAGCGCCCGCGCCACCTGCTGCTGCAGTTGCTCGACGCGGGCGGGCGCCACGCCGCGCGGCGCGAACAAGCCGGCCACGCCGCCGTGCTCCAATCCTCCGAAGCCTTGCTCGGCAAAGGTGGGAACATCGGCCAGGTCGGCATGGCGGCCTGGCCCCGAAATGGCGAGCAGGCGCAGCCGCCCGGCGCTTACCGGCTCCCGCAGTTCAGCCAGGGATGTCAGGCCCAGCGCCAGATAGCCGGCCTGCAAGTCGGTCACCAAGGGCGCGCCGCCGCGATAGCACACTGCCGTGGCCGCCACGCCGAAACGCTCGGCCAGCAGCTCCACGGCCAGCTCCGGCACACTGCCGGGCGCCGGCACGCCCACCGGCAGCGGACCTTCGTATCCGCGCAGATCCTGCAGCTTCAGCCAAGGCGAATCCGCCCTGACCGCCAGCGCAATGGCGCTCTGGTCGGTCGTCTGCGCTACCGCCGCGAAATCATCCGGCGACGCAAAGCCGGCCTGCGCATCGATGTGCGGCACGATGGCCAAAGTGTGTTCGTTGGTGAACAGCAGGGTGTGCCCATCGGGACGCGCGGCCAGCAATTCCTGCGCCGCCAGCAAGCCTCCCGCGCCGGGGCGATTCTCGACCAGCACCACTTCGCCCAGGCCGGCTTCCAACTGCCGCGCCAACAGGCGGGCGATCACATCCACCCCGCCCCCCGGCGGAAAGCCGACCAGGATGCGAGTCAGGGGCACGGCGCCAAGACGCCCTGCCGCCGCAGCGCCCAGAACGCCCAGCGCGAGCGCCGGCAAGAACCGGCGACGGTGCTGGGATACGCCAGATTGCATAGTCGACCACTCCTTGAAAACGCGGCCCGCCGCCGCGCAAGGCGGCAGGATAAGGAGAAACGCCCCGCAAGGAAAGCCAGCTCGCGACCCGGTCCGCGGGCCGGATCCCTTAACACGTTCTAGAATCAGTGATCGCAGCTTCCGGCCCTCTCCCTCTATCCGGACGCGTTGCCCCCGTGGTCCCGCACATGCTCTCGTTCTCCCGCCATACTGTCTATCCGGCCGGCGTCGGCCTGCCGGCAGCCGAACGCCCAGGCGCGCTCCTGGCCGTCATGCTGGCGCTATGCATGGCCAGCCTGGACACCGCCATCGCCAACACGGCGCTGCCCACCATCGCGCGCGACCTGCAAGCCAGCGACGCGGGCTCGATCTGGATCGTCAGCGGCTATCAGCTGGCCATGGTGGCGGGCCTGCTGCCGGCCGCGGCGCTGGGCGAAATCCTGGGCCACCGGCGGGTCTACATCGTGGGGCTGGCCATCTTCATCCTGTCCTCGCTGGCCAGCGGCCTGGCGCCGTCCTTGCCCACGCTGGTGATCGCGCGCGTGCTGCAAGGCCTGGGCGCGGCCGGCGTCATGAGCGTCAACGGCGCGCTGCTGCGCTTCATCTACCCTTCGCACCTGTTGGGTCGCGGCCTGGGCCTGAACGCCATGGTAGTAGGCATTTCCTTCGCGGCGGGGCCGACCGTGGCCTCGGCCATCCTGCTGCTGGGATCCTGGCACTGGCTGTTCCTGATCAACGTGCCCATCGGCCTGCTGGCGTTCGCGCTGGGCCTGCGCAAGCTGCCCGGGACCGCGCGCGCGCCGCATCGCTTCGACGGCCTGGCCGCGGCGCTGTGCGCCCTGACGCTGGGCCTGTTCGTGCTGGGGTCGAACGAATTGGCGCACGCGGCTCCCTTGCCGCGCGTGGCGCTGGAATGGGGTATCGCCGCAGCCAGCCTGTGGCTGCTGATGCGCCGGCAGGCCGGCCACCCCGCGCCCATCCTGGCGGTGGACCTGTTGCGCCGGCCCTTGTTCGCCCTGTCCGCCGCCACTGCCGTGTGCGCGTTCGCGGCGCAGGCGCTGGCCTTCGTGTCGCTGCCGTTCCTGCTGCAGGCCACGCTCGGCTACAGCCAGGTGCAGACCGGCTTTCTCATCACGCCCTGGCCGGTGGTGGTGGCGGTCATGGCGCCGATAGCGGGGCGACTGTCGGACCGCTATGCGGCCGGCGCCCTGGGCGGCGTGGGGTTGGCGCTGCTGGCGCTGGGCCTGGCCTCATTGGCGCTGATGCCGGCCTCGCCCTCGGTCTGGGACCTCTGCTGGCGCATGGCGCTGTGCGGCGCCGGATTCGGTTTCTTCCAGTCGCCCAACCTGCGCGCCATCATGATGTCGGCGCCGGCCTCGCGCGCCGGCGGCGCCAGCGGCATGATAGGCACGGTGCGGCTTTTGGGCCAGGCCTCCGGCGCAGCCCTGGTGGCCGCCTGCTTCAACATTTCCAGCACGCACGGCGCCATCGCCGCGCTGTGGCTGGGTTGCGTGTGCGCCGCGCTGGCCTGCGTCGCCAGTTTTTCGCGGCTGCGCTTTGACGCGAGCGAACCGGCGCAGGCCAGCTCGACGCGCTAGGAACGCGCTATTCCCGGACGTAGCACGGGTATAGCGACTGCTGCGCGCGCGCACGGGCCGGATCCACCTCGATCACCACGATGGATTCGGTATCGCTGGTTTGCGCCAGCGGTTCGCCATCCGGCTGGAACGCGAACGCCGTGCCCCCGAATACCTGCCCCGCCGCCGTGCGTCCCGCGCGGTTCGAGCTGACCACATAGCAGCCCGACACCAGCGCCGCCATAGCGCCCGCCGTCAGCCAGCGGCGCGTCGACGCGCTGCTGGCTCGCGGCGCCACGATCAGCTCGGCGCCCGCGCGTCCGTAGGCGCGCGAGCGCTCGTTGAACATCAATTCGGTGCATAGCTGCACGCCCAGGCGTATGCCGCCCACCTCGAACACCTCGAACCCATCCATGGCGGCATGGAACCAGGTCGCTTCGAAATAGCCCGGTTCCTCCGGGAAGTATTGCTTATGGTGCAACCGGGTATAGCGGCCGTCCTGCAGGGCGAACGCCTCGTTGGCCAACCGTTCGCCCGCATGCACCGGCCGCGACGATACGATGGCCGGCACTCCCAGCGCCGCCAGCGCATCCAGGCCCGCCTCATGCATGCGCACCGACGCCGCCGCGCGGGCCGCGTCGTATTGCGGGTCGGCGGCCAGCCACGGCCCGAACGGCATTTCACTGGTCACCAGAAGATCCGGGGCCAGCTCAGCGATGCGTTCGGCGATACCTTCCCAGGTCGCGCCCTTGGGCTCCAGATCAGCCGGCCCTTCCATCATGCATATCCGCATACCCACATCCAAGTTGAGCGCGCGCCCCCGGACGGGGCACGTCATCCATGGATGGTAGACCGCCTGTGGCGATTGCGGACGCGGGCCGGTTCAAGCCGTCCGTTGCGGGCGCGATCCTGTCCGGATCTGCCCGTTTCAGGCGAGTGTTGCGGCGTCGACCAGCGCGCCATGCCGGACCACCCGCTTGGGCAGGTCGCCGCCTATCCAGTAGGCCAGCTCGGCGGGATGCTGCACCTCCCAGGCAACGAAGTCCGCATACTTGCCTGCTTCCAGCGTGCCATGCGTGGCCTGCAGTCCCAGCGCTTTCGCCGCATGCGTCGTCGCCCCGGCCAGCGCTTCTTCGGGCGTCAGGCGGAACAGCGTGCAGGCCATGCTCAGCATCAACCGCAGCGACAGCGCGGGCGAGGTGCCGGGGTTCAGGTCGCTGGAGATGGCGATGGGCACGCCATGGCGGCGCAACAGGTCGATGGGAGGCAGCCTGGTCTCGCGCAGGGCGTAGAACGCCCCGGGCAGCAGCACCGCCACCGTGCCGGCCTGCGCCATCGCCAGCACATCGCTTTCGGTCAGGTATTCCAGATGATCCGCCGACCAGGCGCCATAACGCGCGGCCAGCGCCGCCCCGTGCAACGAAGACAATTGCTCTGCGTGCAGTTTCACCGGCAGTCCCAGTTCACGCGCAGCCTGGAACACCCGTTCGACCTGTGCCGGCGTGAATGCCAAATGCTCACAGAATGCATCCACCGCGTCGATCAAGCCCTCGACGGCCAGCAGCGGCAGCATGCGGCGCGCGACTTCGTCGATGTAATCGTCCGCGCGGCCCGCGTAGTCCGGCGGCAGCGCGTGCGCGGCCAGACAGGTCGCGCTGATGGTCAGCGGCAAGGTCTGGCCCAGGCGCCGCGCCACCCTGAGCATCTTGCGCTCGTTGGGCAGGTCCAGCCCATAGCCGGACTTCACTTCCAGCGTGGTCACGCCGTCGCGCATCAGATGCAGGGCGCGCTTGCGTGCGCTGGCGTAAAGTTCATCCTCGCTGGCCGCGCGGGTGGCGCGCACGGTGCTGGCGATGCCGCCGCCTTGCGCGGCGATGGTGGCGTAGTCCACGCCTTGCAGGCGCTGTTCGAACTCCAGGCTGCGATTGCCGCCGAACACCAGGTGGGTGTGGCAATCGATCAACCCGGGCGTGACCCAGGCGCCGCCCAGGTCGTGCTCGCGCGCGTCGCCCCCAGGCGGCAGTTTCTCCTCAGGACCGATCCACTCGATGCGGTTCTCGCCTGTCACGATGGCGGCCCGTTCGATCACGGAGTACTTACCCTGCGCCATCGTGGCGGCGTGGCAATTGCGCCAGACCTGTCTCATGCGTAGGCTCCTCTTGCGCGCCGGCGTTAAAGACTGGGCAACAGGCCGGCCGGCACCAACTCCGTCAGACCCTGGCCCGCAATGAGCTGACTCGCCGCTTCAATGTCGGGCGCGAAGAAGCGGTCCCGCTCATAGTGCGCCACTTTCTGGCGCAACAGGCCGCGAGCACGCTCCAGCTTGGGCGCAGTCTTCAAGCCCTGGCGGAAATCCAGGCCCTGGCAGGCGCCCAGCCACTCGATCGCAAGGATATCGCGCACGTTCTCGGCCATGGGCCAGAGCCGCTTGCCCGCATTCGGCGCCATGGACACGTGGTCCTCCTGGTTGGCCGAAGTCGGCAGGCTGTCCACGCTGGCCGGGTGCGCCAGCGCCTTGTTGTCGCTGGCCAGCGCCGCCGCGGTCACCTGGGCAATCATGAATCCGGAGTTCACGCCGCCGTTGCTCACCAGGAACGGCGGCAGCTGCGACATATGCTTGTCCATCATCAGCGAGATGCGGCGCTCGGACAGCGCGCCGATCTCGGCCAGCGCCAGCGCCAGGTTGTCCGCCGCCATGGCCACCGGCTCGGCATGGAAGTTGCCGCCCGAAACCACATCGCCCTGCTCGGCAAACACCAGCGGATTGTCGGAGACCGCGTTGGACTCGATCTCCAGCACCTGGGCCGCATGGCGTATCTGCGTCAGGCAGGCGCCCATGACCTGCGGCTGGCAGCGCAGCGAATAGGGGTCTTGCACCTTGTCGCAGTTCGCGTGCGAATGCCCGACCTCGCTGTCCTCGGTCAGCAGATCGCGGTACACGGCCGCCACGTCGATCTGGCCAGGCTGGCCGCGCGCGGCGTGGATGCGGGGATCGAACGGCGCGCGCGATGCCAGCATGGCTTCCACGCTGAGGCTGCCGCAGACCAGCCCGGCCGCCAGCAGGTCCTCGGCCTCGAACAGCCCGCGCAGCGCATAGGCCGTCGAAACCTGCGTACCGTTCAAGAGCGCCAGGCCTTCCTTGGCCGCCAGCGTCAAGGGTTCCAGCCCCGCCTGGGCCAGCGCTTCGCGCGCGGGCAGCCAGGCGCCGCGATGGCGCGCCTTGCTCTCGCCCAGCAGCAACAGAGACATGTGCGCCAGCGGCGCAAGGTCGCCGGACGCGCCCACCGATCCCTTCAGCGGAATATGCGGATAGACCTCGGCGTTCACCAGCGCGATCAGCGCATCGATCACCTTGCGGCGGATGCCCGAATAGCCCCGCGCCAGGCTGTTGATCTTCAGCACCATGATCAGCCGCACCATCGCGTCGTCCAGCGCCTCGCCCACCCCGGCCGCATGCGACAGCACCAGCGAACTCTGCAGCGCTTCCAGATCCTCGCGCGCGATCCGCGTCGTGGCCAGCAATCCGAATCCGGTGTTGATGCCGTAGGCCGTGCGGCCTTCGGCAATGATGCGCTCGACGCAGGCCACGCTGGCCTCGATCGGCCCGGCCGCCGCCGGGTCCAGCGTCACGCGAGCCGGCTGCTGGTAGACGTGCCGCAGGTCGGCCAAGGTCATGTGGCCGGGTGTCAGATGCAATTCCATTGTTGTTCTCCTAGGCGAGTGCCGGCGTCAAAGCGTATGGGTCGCGCGGACGGCGCCGCGATGTTGCGGCACGGCGCCCCGGCGCGCGAACAGGTAATACAGGATGCTGGGTACGACCAGGCCGATGATCCACGAGATATCCACCCCGCCCAGGCGTTCGACCATCGGACCCGTGTAGAGCTTGGTCGAAATGAAGGGCATCTGCACCAGCACCCCGAACAGATAGATCAGGATTCCAGTCCAATTCCAGCGGCCATAGCGCCCGTTCGGATCCGACAGCGCCTCCACGTCGTATTGCTCGCGGCTCACGAAGTAGTAGTCGACCAGGTTGACCGCGCTCCACGGCACGAAGAACGCCAGCAGGAACAGGATGAAGGACTTGAATGCGTTCAGGAAGGAATGCTGGCCGATCAGCGCCACCGCCGTGGCCGCCGCGACGATCGCCAGCACCAGCAGCGCGCGCTGCCGGCGGGAAATCTCCACATGTCCGCGAAAGCCGCTGGCGATGGTCGCGATGCACATGAAGCTGCCGTAGGAGTTCAGCGTCGAAATCGTGACCTTGCCGAACGCGATGGTGAAGTACAGCAGCGCGGCCGTGGCTCCCGTGCCGCCCAGCCCCACGATGTAGGCAACTTCGCGCCCGGCGAACTGGCCAGCCGCCATGGCCGCGGCCAGCACGCCCAGCACCATGGCGATCTGCGCGCCCAGCACCGAACCCAGTCCTACCGCCAGAAAGGTCTTGAACGACGAGGTCCGGCTCGGCAGATAGCGCGAATAGTCCGCGACGTATGGGCCGTAGGCGATCTGCCACGATGCCGCCAGCGAAACCGCCAGCAGGAATGAACTCCAGGTGAAATGGCGGATCTGCAGCAACTGGCCCACGTCGCCCAGCGCGATGACGCGGCTGAACAGGTAGAAGAAGGCAATGATGCCCAGCACCGTCGCAATCCGTCCGATGATGTGGATCATGCGGTAGCCGAACAGCGTCACCCCGACGATCACCGCGGCGAAGATCAGGATGCCGGCCGTATCGCTCACGCCGAACAGCTGGCCCAGGGCCTGCCCCGACAGCACCGTGCCCGTGGCCGTGAATCCCAGGTACATCAGGCACACCAGCACGATGGGTATCGCCGCGCCATAGACGCCGAACTGCACCCGGCTGGATATCATCTGCGGCAATCCCAGCTTGGGCCCCTGGGCCGCATGCAGCGCCATGACCGCGCCGCCGAAGACCTGTCCGACGAACAGCCCGATCAGCGACCAGAAGACGTCTCCGCCCAGCACCACCGCCAGCGCTCCGGTGATGATGGCGGTGATCTGGAGATTGGCGCCCATCCACAGCGTGAACTGGCTGTAGAGCTTGCCGTGACGCTCCGTTTCGGGGATGAAATCGATCGAGCGCCGCTCGATGAGCGGTCCTCTTGCTGCCTGGCTGTCCTGAGTCATTATGTCGTCCCGGTCATGGCGATTGGACGGGCGCGGTCACGGCCCGCGGGTATGGGCAGCGCGGTATCAGCGCTTGCCCGCAAGCATGGGCAGATTGAGGTTCTGCTCCTGCGCGCATTCAATGGCGGCCGCGTAGCCCGCGTCGGCATGGCGCATGACGCCCGTGCCCGGGTCGTTCGTCAGCACGCGGGCGATGCGCTCGGCGGCCTCGTCCGTGCCGTCGCACACGATGACCATGCCGGCATGCTGCGAGAAGCCCATGCCCACGCCGCCGCCATGGTGCAGCGACACCCAGGTCGCGCCGCTGGCGGTATTCAGCAGCGCGTTCAGCAGCGGCCAGTCCGACACCGCGTCCGAGCCGTCGCGCATGGCTTCGGTTTCACGATTGGGACTGGCGACCGAGCCGGAATCCAGGTGATCGCGGCCGATGACAATGGGCGCCGACAGCTCGCCCGTGCGGACCATTTCATTGAACGCCAGACCCAGTCGGGCGCGCTGGCCCAGGCCCACCCAGCAGATGCGCGCCGGCAGCCCCTGGAAGCTGATGCGTTCGCGCGCCATGTCCAGCCAACGGTGCAGGTGCGCGTCGTCGGGGATCAGTTCCTTGACCTTGGCATCGGTCCTGTAGATGTCCTGCGGATCGCCCGACAGCGCCGCCCAGCGGAACGGGCCCACGCCGCGGCAGAACAACGGCCGGATGTAGGCGGGCACGAAGCCCGGAAAATCGAACGCGTCCGCCACGCCTTCTTCCTTGGCCATCTGGCGGATGTTGTTGCCGTAGTCAAAGGTCGGAACGCCCTGGCGCTGGAAGGCCAGCATGGCCTGCACGTGCACCGCCATGGACTGCTTGGCGGCCTTGATGACCGCGGCCGGCTCGCGCTTGGCGCGCGCGCGGTAGTCCTGCCAGGTCCAGCCCGCCGGCAGATAGCCGTTCAGCGGATCGTGCGCGCTGGTCTGGTCCGTCACCATGTCCGGCCGCACGCCGCGGCGCACCAGCTCGGGCAGGATCTCGGCGGCATTGCCGCACAGGGCGATGGAGACGGCGCGCCCTTCCTGCGTGTACTTGGCGATGCGCGCCAGCGCGTCGTCCAGGTCGCGCGCCTGTTCATCGACGTAACGGGTGCGCAGGCGGAAGTCGATGCTGGTCTGTTGGCATTCGATGTTCAGCGAGCAGGCGCCGGCCAGCGTGGCCGCCAGCGGCTGCGCGCCGCCCATGCCGCCCAGGCCCGCGGTCAGCACCCAGCGCCCCTTGAGGTTGCCGCCGTAGTGCTGGCGGCCCGCCTCGACGAAAGTTTCGTACGTGCCCTGCACGATGCCCTGGCTGCCGATGTAGATCCAGCTGCCTGCCGTCATCTGGCCGTACATGGCCAGGCCCTTGGCGTCCAGTTCGTTGAAGTGCTCCCAGGTGGCCCAGTGCGGCACCAGGTTGGAGTTGGCGATCAGCACGCGCGGCGCGTTGGCGTGGGTCTTGAAGACGCCCACCGGCTTGCCGGACTGCACCAGCAAGGTTTCGTCCTCGTTCAGGTTCTTGAGCGACTCGACGATCTTGTCATAGCAGTCCCAGTCGCGGGCGGCGCGGCCGATGCCGCCGTAGACCACCAGTTCCTTGGGATTCTCGGCCACATCGGGGTCCAGGTTGTTCATCAGCATGCGCAAGGGGGCTTCGGTCAGCCAGCTCTTGGCATTCAGTTGCCTGCCGCGCGGGGCGCGGATAACGACGTCGCGGTATCGGTTCGAGTGTTCCAAGAGGCTCTCCTTGATCAGTTCGGCTGCACGCCGTCGCAGGCGCTGCGCTAGTCTGAATCATAGGATGCCTATGCTTGTATATACAAGCTGATGGGAGTCGATTTTTCCTCGGGGATTACCCGAACGAAAAACCGGGACGATGACGTCCCGGTTTTCATGGAAACAGTGGAATGCCGCCGCCCGCTGGCGGCCGCGCCTCCAGTCAGACCTTGCGCGGCAGCAGTTCGATCACGCAGGCATCCAACGGCGCTTCGGCTTCCAGGCGGTACTCGGCCAGGCCGCCCGACGATGCGGCATGCAGGCAGTCGTAACGCGACGGCAGCGCATGTGGCGCGCCATTGATGCGCACAACGAGCGCACCGCCCGCCGTCAGCACCAGCACCTCGGACGCGGCGCTATGGAATGCCCACGGACCCGCGCCCGCCACCCATTGCAGCCGGGCATGCCAGCGCGCCGGCGCATAGATCAGGTTGAAATCGCGTATCGGTCCGTTCAACAGGCGGCACTGCACCTGCGCATCGCCCGCAAAGGCATAGGCCTGCCGCGGCGCCAGCGGCGCCTGCGCGCGGCCGTCCACGGTGAGTTCTATGCCCTGGCCTTCGAGCACGGTGATGATGCGTTGATAGCCCGTGAAGGCGGAAAACCCGCCGTCCTGCGCCACGTCGGCGATCGACAGCCGCCAGTCGAACGCGGCGGTGCTGCCGCCCGGATTGCAGGCGACTTCCTGCGTGGTGCCGCCGCCATTGCGCCAGGGCATGCGTGGATAGTCGGCGGCGCGGTACAGATGAACTTCGGGTTGCTTCATGTGGTGAACTTGCCTTCCAGGCGATGCCGGGAACCAGGGTGAATCAAACGGGCCAGGGTGACGGCGCGGTCGCCCGACCAAGTGCGGCGGCTGATCAGCAGACAGGGCTCGTCGCGCTCAATCTGCAGCAGCTGGCATTCGCGCGGCTTGGCGAGGATGGCTTCGACCACGTGCTCGCCTTCGCTCAGCGGCGCCACGCGCGTCAGGTATTCATAGGGCGTGCTCTGCGTGAAATCCTGCTTCAGATAGTCAGGCGCCAGACGCACGTTGACGTAGCGATCCTCCAGCTGGATCGGCAGGTCGTCCTCGTAGTGCACGATGACCGAGTGATACACCGGCTGCCCGGCGCGGATATCCAGCGCCAGCGCCTGTTCGGCGCCCGCGGGCTCTTCGGCCAGGCGCACCACGCGGCTGTGGTGGCGATGGTTGCGCGCCGCGATCTCGTCGGCGATGTTGTTGACGGCGAACAGCGCCGAGCGCGCCTTGGGCTGGGCCACGAAGGTGCCTACGCCCTGCATGCGTACCAGCAGCCCCTCGGCCGTCAACTCGCGCAAGGCGCGATTGATGGTCATGCGGCTGAACCCGAGCTCATCGACCAGTTCGCTTTCCGACGGCACCCGGTAATGTTCCGGCCACGCGCCGCTGCGGATCTGCTGCGCGATCATCTGCTTGACCTGCGCATAAAGCGGCGCAGGCGGCGCATTGGCCTGAACGGGCAATTTGGGGGGGTTGGAAGCCATGGGAGATCCTGTAATGCGGCGCAAGGCGACGGACGGCGATCAGCGCCTAGTATAGACAGGTACAGACGGCTATCGGATCCGCGTACCGCGCCCGCACCGGGCTTGTCGCCCGCGCCGCGCCTAGGCATGGTCCCCGGCGCGGGAGTACCGTAGTGGACGTGGGCAGCCAGATTTCCTATACTCCCCCCCTGTATTTATCGGAGCCTGCCGTGCCGCACTCCCCGGAAGAGAAAAAACGCGTCGTCACCCGTTTGCGCCGCATCCAGGGCCAGGCGCTGGCGCTGGAACGAGCCGTGAACGAAGGCACGGAATGCGGCGCGTTGCTGCAGCAATTGGCCGCCTTGCGCGGCGCCGCCACCGGCCTGATGGCCGAGGTGCTGGAAAGCCATCTGCGCGAAACCTTCCTCCAATCCGCCCAGGGCGGCCGCCAGGACGCCACGATCGAACCCGAAGCGGAGATCGATCTCTTGATGCGCCTGGTCCGTTCCTATTTGAAATAACGCCATCTGACATACGTGGAGCCCTAGCTATGAAATCACGCGCAGCAGTCGCATTCGGACCCGGCAAGCCGCTGGAAATCGTTGAAATCGACGTCGCGCCGCCGCAGCGCGGCGAGGTGCTGGTGAAGATCACCCACACCGGCGTCTGCCACACCGACGCCTTCACCCTCAGCGGCGACGACCCTGAAGGCCTGTTCCCCGCGGTGCTGGGCCACGAAGGCGCGGGCGTGGTGGTCGAAGTCGGCGAAGGCGTGACCTCGCTGAAACCCGGCGACCACGTCATCCCGCTCTACACGGCCGAATGCCGCGAGTGCAAGTTCTGCCTGTCCGGCAAGACCAACCTGTGCCAGAAGGTGCGCGCCACCCAGGGCAAGGGCGTCATGCCCGACGGCACCTCGCGCTTCAGCTACGAAGGCAAGCCGCTCTACCACTACATGGGCTGCTCCACTTTCAGCGAGTACACGGTGGTCAACGAGATCTCGCTGGCCAAGATCAACCCGGCCGCTCCGCATGAAAAGGTCTGCCTGCTGGGCTGCGGCGTCACCACCGGCCTGGGCGCCGTGCACAACACCGCCAAGGTCAAGGAAGGCGACACCGTCGCCGTGTTCGGCCTGGGCGGCATCGGCCTGGCCGTGATCCAGGGTGCGGTGCAGGCCAAGGCCGGCCGCATCATCGCCGTGGACACCAACCCCAACAAGTTCGTGCTCGCCAGCGCCATGGGCGCGACCGACTGCGTCAACCCCAAGGACCACGACAAGCCGATCCAGGACGTCATCGTCGAAATGACCGACGGCGGCGTGGACTTCTCGTTCGAGTGCATCGGCAACGTGCACGTGATGCGCGCCGCGCTGGAATGCTGCCACAAGGGCTGGGGCGAGAGCATCATCATCGGCGTCGCCGGCGCCGGCCAGGAAATCAGCACGCGTCCGTTCCAGCTGGTCACCGGCCGCGTCTGGCGCGGTTCGGCCTTCGGCGGCGTCAAGGGCCGCACGCAGTTGCCGGGCATGGTGGAAGACGCCATGAGCGGCAAGATCGACCTGGATCCGTTCGTGACCCACACCCTGCCGCTGGAACGCATCAACGAAGCCTTTGACCTGATGCATGAAGGCAAGTCGATCCGCACGGTGATCCACTACTAAGCCCGCATCTTGCGGCAACGACGGGCCCGGCGCGGCATGCGCCGGGCCCGTTGCTTTTCCATGACAGGCGTGCGACATGTCGCGCGCAACATGACAACACTGTCATTCATTTCCGCGTCATCTTGACCCGCGACCATTCGCCCTCCGATGACAGAGGGGTACACGCGAATGAACACGTGGAAGAGGAACGCGGGCGCGGCCATGCTGAGCGCCCTGGCGCTTCTGGCGGGCTGCGGCGGCGGCGATGGCGATGACGACAAGGTCGTCGAACAGCCCGAACAGCCCGCGCCCGGGCGGCCGATGGAACTGACGATCCTGCACATCAACGATCACCATTCCAACCTGGACAGCAAGAAGAAGGACCTCAAGCTCAAGAACGCTTCCGGCGCGCGCGTCGCCGTGAACGCCGATACGGGCGGCTTTCCGCGAGTGACCGGCGCGATCAACGCGCTGGCTGCGCAATCCGCCAACGTGCTCAAGCTGCACGCGGGCGACGCCACCACCGGCACGCTGTACTTCAACCGCGCGGGCGAACCGGGCGAGGCCGACGCCGCCATGATGAACACCGTCTGCTTCGACGCCATGACCCTGGGCAACCACGAGTTCGACAAGGGTGACAGCGGCCTGAAGCGCTTCATCGATCTGCTGCACGCGGGCGCCTGCCAGACGCCCGTGCTGAGCGCCAACGTCACATTCGCCGCCGGCTCGGCGCTGAACCCCTCGCGCGCCCCCGGCATGGTCAAGCCCGCTGTGGTCCTCAAGCGCGACGGCCAAGATATCGGCCTGGTCGGCCTGACCATCGCCGCCAAGACCCAGCAGTCCTCCAGCCCGGACGCCGGCACCGTGTTCTCGGACGAGACCATCGCCGCGCAGCAGCAGATCGACGCGCTGCGCGCGCAGGGCGTGAACAAGATCGTGGTGATGAGCCACATCGGCTACGGCTATGACAAGCAGGTGATCGCGCAGCTAAGCGGCGTGGACGTGGTGGTGGGCGGCGACTCGCACACGCTGCTGGGTCCCGCCTCCATGGCGGACTATGGCGTGGGGTCGCCAGCGGGCGCCTATCCCACCGTGCTGCAGGACAAGGACGGCAAGCGCGTCTGCCTGGTGCAGGCCTGGGAGTACTCGCAGGTGGTCGGCGAGCTGAAGGTCAGCTTCGACGCCAATGGCGACGTCACCGCCTGCGCCGGCACGCCGCACGTGCTGATGGACGGCCCGCTGAAGGTCGCCGGCGCCGCGCCTTCGGCGGCTGACGAAGCCGCGATCCAGGCGGACGTGCAGGCCAGCGGCTTCTTGCGCATGCAAACGCCCGACGCGCAGGCCGCGTCTGTGCTGCAGCCGTTCAAGGCCCGCGTCGACCAGTTCAGCCGCAGCCTGGTCGCTTCGGTGCCGCAGGAACTATGCTCCCGGCGCGTGCCGGGCGGTCCCGGTACGCGCGACTACAGCCGCTCCAGCGCCGCCTGCAATACGCTGGGCAGCGTCAGCCTGCGCGGCGGCGACATCCAGCAGCTGGTGGCCCAGGCCTACCTGGACGTGGCCAACGCCAGCTACGGCGGCGCCGACATCTCGCTGCAAAGCGGCGGCGGCGTGCGCGTGCCGCTACTGGGCAACGTCACGGCAGCCAATGTGATCGAGGTGGTGCCTTTCGGCAATATGCTCTGGCGCCTGGACGTGACCGGGGCCGAGGTCAAGAGCATGCTGGAAGACGGCATGCAGGCGGTCTACGGCGCGGGCGGCTCCACCGGCCCCTATCCGTACGCCGGCGGCCTGCGCTGGGACGTGAATGCGGCCCAGGCCCAGGGCAGCCGCGTGTCCAACATCGAAGTCCGGGATCAGGCCAGCGGCAACTGGCTGCCGCTGGACCCAAGCCGCAGCTACAAGCTGTTCGTGCTGAGCTTCAACGCCACCGGCGGCGACGGCTACAAGACCCTGGCCAACGTGCCGGCCTCGCGCCGGCAGGACATCGGCGTGCTGGACGCCGACGTGTTGCAGGCCTACATCGACAAGCAGGCCAAGGACCCCGTCAGCGGCCTACCGGTGCTGAACCTGCTGCCCGTGAGCCTGTACAGCACCAAGACGTACAGCGAATAACGGCGGACGCCGGGCGCGGCCCTCAGGCCGGCTGCGCCTGGCTCTCGCGATAGACGCGTTCGGTCTTGCCGACGAATGTGCTCAGCGAAAATTCCCGCAACGCCGTGCTGCGGGCCTCGGCGCCCATCACGCCCAAGGCCTCGCGGTTTTCCAGGATCTTCGACAGCGCTTCGACGATGCTGTCCACCGAGGCCGGCGGCACCACCCAGCCGTCGCGGCCATCGGTGACGTTTTCGGGCAGTCCGCCCACCGCGCTGACGATCACCGGCTTGCCGGCGGCCATCATCTCGCGGCAGGCGAAGGAAATCGTCTCCAGCTTCGAGGACAGCACAAAGCCCACGTCCAGCGCCGACAGGAAGGGGCCGACATCGTCCAGCAGGCCGGTGAACACCACCTGGTCCGACATGCCCAGCTCGCTGACGCGGCGCATCTGCTCGGCGTCCGGCAGTTTTCCGGCGATCAGCACCACCACCTGGCGCCGCTTGCTTTCAGGCAGCATGGACACGGCGGTCACCATGTCCAGCCAGTTCTTGTAGACCGCGGTGCCGGCATTGCTGCCAATGACCAGGCGGCCTTGCATGCCCTCGGGCAGGAGACTGTCGCGCGCCTGCACCACTTCGCGCCGCGAAGCCGGGCTGCACTTTTCCGTATCCACGCCGTTGTGCACCACGCGCAGGTCTTCGTTGCGGAAGACCGACTGCTTCATGCGGCGAAACGTATGGGTGCACACGCAGATGACGCGGTTGGTGCCCCACTTGGCGCGCACCCGCGCGCCCAGGCTGTTGGCGCTGCGGTCGGTATGCTGGGTGTACACCATGAAGGGACGCCGCGCGCCCATGCCCATGGTCGCCAGCATGCACAGGCGATGGTCGGCGGAGCCGTTGGCGTGGACCACGTCGAACTTTTCGTCGCGCAGCAAAGCCCGCAGGCGGCGCAGCGCGCGCAGCTGCTGCAGCGGCCGGCCCTTGAACTCCAGGTCCAGCGTGCGCACGCCGGGCAGCGCAGCGGCCTCGGCCAGCAGGCGGCTGCTGGCGGGCGCCGCCACCGTCACCTCGGACTTTTCGCACAGAATGCGCGCCAGCGACATTACGTAGGTAGTGTGGCCGCCGCCATCGCCTTGGTGGAAATTTGTGTACAGAATCTTCATGGGGTCATACTCGATAACGGCTGCGCGGGCAGCAGGCAGCTCCAATCGCGCTTCTCGAACACGTCGTTCCCCAGCCGGCTGGCGAGCGACAGGTTGTAGACCTTGATGCCGCGTGCGCCAAGCAGCCGGCTGGCTTGCCGGAATGCGGGTTCGATGTGTCCGGAGAATTGCCGGTCCAGCGCGGTGGACAGCTGCGTTGCCGCGCTTTCATAGAAACGGGGTCCCGCCGCGGCCGTCAGGTCCAGGCCGTGCAGGTAGATGGTTTTCGCGCCCAGCCACGCCAGCAGCTGCAAGCCCGTATAGGCGACGGTGCCGCCGCCGAACAGGCCGCGCGGCGGGTCCAGGCTGAAGCCGTGCGCATGTACCGGATTGCGCGCATCGAACAGCACCAGTCCGGGGTCGCCGGCCAGGCGCGCTTCCAGCTCCTCGGGGCGCGCGCGCGGCTGCAGCGCGCGCTGATGCACCTCTTCGAACAGCGCAATGCGGCAGCGCACGTCCTTGCGGTCGAACAGGAAGCCTATCCAGCGGTAGACCTCGGGCGTGACGAACAACGTCAGGTCCTGCGCCAGCACTTCCGCCACCAGATCGCGTCTGCGGTTGACGAAACCCGCATCGAGCATCGCGTAATAGGCAAAGCGCAGGGTAGGGTGCTGACGCCGCAGCGCGATCGAGCCGTTGACGCCCATCGCCACATCCAGGCGGCAACGCGCGTAGTCGATCCGAGCCACCGAAGGGCCGCTCAGTATCAGATGGGCGTCGGCGCCGATGTCGCGCGGCAGTTGTTCCAGCGGGGTGATGGCGGGGCCTTGCACGCCACGCAGTTCGCAACCTGTCAGCCGCTCTTGCGCATCGCGCCGCAACGTCACGAAGGGCCACAAGGTTTCGTTGTGCCGGTACGCGGCGGGCCGGGTGTGGCGGTAGAAGTAACGCAGGCTCTTGGTCAGCGGACGCGAACACAGCAAGCGTGGAATGAGCCCGGGACTAGGCATGAGCAATGTTGCGCGGAAGCCGCGAAATAACCTGGTGAGCGGCGAATTCTACGCAGGCGGGCCTGTCGAAAAAGCGAGTGAACCCTTGAAGATGTAACGCTTTTGTGGAAACTCCAAAACGTCCCTAAATTTGTTGCGGACGCTTTCCACAGAGCACGGCATCGCGATGTCCGAAAATTTTCGATTACGTTTTGCCGCAAAGATTAGCCTGCTCGGCAACGCCATGCGCTAGCTGCAGCGCCGCGCCCGCGGCCTTCCGCTACGATGCGGGTATCGCAATGTCCCGATTCAAGCACTCAACCCTGGATAGGAAGGATTTCGATGTCTACGACCGCCACCCTGAACGCGGCTGCCGCCCACGCCCCCCGCCTGAGCGTGCCGGCGTTCCGCGCACGCAAGCGCCAGGAACCGCTGGTGATGCTGACGGCCTACACGGCGCGCATGGCCGAACTGCTGGACCCGCATTGCGATGCCCTGCTGGTGGGCGACAGCCTGGCGCAGACGATCTACGGACTGCCTTCCACCGTGCCCGTCACGCTGGACATGATGATTGTGCACGGCGCCGCCGTGGTGCGCGGCTCGCGCCGGGCGCTGATCGTCGTCGACATGCCTTTCGGCAGTTATGAGGAAAGCCCCGAACAAGCCTTCCGATCCGCGGCGCGCATCATGAAGGAAACGGGCGCGGGCGCGGTCAAGCTGGAGGGCGGCCAGAGCATGGCGCCCACCGTCGCCTACCTGTCGGCGCGCGGCATCCCGGTCATGGGCCATGTCGGCCTGACGCCGCAAGCCGTGAACATCCTGGGCGGCTACGGCGCGCGCGGCCGCGGCGAAGCCGAATACGCCCGCATCGCCGCCGATGCCGCCGCCGTGGCGGACGCCGGCGCCTTCGCGCTGGTGATCGAGGGCGTGGTCGAGCCGCTGGCGGCGTCGATCACCGAGGCCGTCGCCTGCCCGACCATAGGCATAGGCGCATCCGCGCGCTGCGACGGCCAGGTGCTGGTGGTGGACGACATGCTGGGCATGTTCGAGCGCACCGCGCGCTTCGTGAAACGCTACGACGACCTGGCCGGCCGCATCCAGCAGGCGGCGCAAAGCTATGCCGGCGAAGTCCGTGCGCGGACCTTCCCCGAATCGGCCCATCTTTACGGCGTGGCGGGCGGCGCCTGATGGCGGCGCGCGTTTCTCGCTAGAATCTTCCCCATGCCTTTCTACGCACACACCTCATGAGCACGCCCCGCATGGACACGCCCCAGTTGCAGGACGCCATCGCGGACGCCATCAGCACCGCGACGCGCGGCGCGGGGCGTGTGAACATCCTGGTCGCGGGCAAGACCGGCGTGGGCAAGAGCACGCTGATCAACGCCGTATTCCGCGGCGACCTGGCCAAGACCGGCGCGGGCAAGCCCGTCACCCAGTCGACCCAGGAATTCACCCGGGCCGGCCATCCGCTCACCATCATCGACACGCGCGGCCTGGAGGTCGGCGACTACGAGCGCTCGCGCCAGCAGCTGGCGGACCTGATCCAGGAACGCTCCGCCTCCGACGACCAGGACCGGCATCTGCATGTGGCCTGGCTCTGCATCCAGGACAGCAGCCACCGCGTCGAAGACGCCGAAATCGAGCTGTGCAACATGCTGTCCGATGCCGGCATCCCCGTCGTGGCGGTGCTGACCAAGGCGCGCAAGAACAGCCCTTTCGTCGACGAAGCGCGCAAGCTGCTGCCGCGCGCCAAACAGGTGGTGGCGGTGCGCGCGCTGCCTGAATGGATCGAGGAGCTGGACGCGGAACTGCCGCCCATGGGCCTGGACAACCTGATCGAGGCCACGGCGCTGCACATCCCCGAAGCGCAGCAGCGGGCCTATGCCAACGCCCTGTCCACCCGCAACAAGAAAGCCCTGGAAGTAAAAAAAAAGCGGGCTGAGATAGAGGTCAACGTGGCCGCCGGCCTGGCCGCCTCGGCTGCCGCCGCGCCGATTCCGTTCTCCGACGCCGTCGCGCTGGTGCCGATCCAGGTCGGCATGATCGCCAAGATCGGCATCACCTTCGGCATGGAACTGAATACCGCCGCCATCACCACGCTGGTCACCTCCACGCTGGGCGCGTCCGCCGCCACGCTGATCGGGCGCTCGGTGGTCTCGGGGCTGCTGAAATTCATCCCCGGCGCGGGCAGCGCGGTGGGCGGCACCATCGCCGCCACCACCGCCGGCGCCATCACCAAGCTGCTGGGCAATGCCTACGTGGCCGTGCTGTACGACTTCTGCCTGAAGCATCCGGGCAAGGACATCGACATCGCGATGATCGCCCAGGCCTTGAAACAGCGCGTCAGCTTCTGACGGGCCGCGTCCGCGCCGGTGTTTGCGCACCAGTGCGGACGGATCCCTTTGCGCACCGGCGCGGACCGTTCCTTGCGAACCGCGCCGCGCCCGCGGCGCCAGATCTATACTTTTCGAACCGCCCCCGCCGCTGCGACGCGCCAGCGGCCCGGACTTCCCGCGCCGCGCGCCGGATGTTCTTGCGCAGGCCCACGCAGCCTGCGCACAGGGAGACTCTCATGACTCGCAAATACATCGATTGCCGCGAGTACCCCAGCGAAATGAATTGTTCGGTGGCCTTGGCCGCGGATTCCGAAAAGGAACTGCTGGAAGCGGCCGTGCAGCACGCCACCACGGTCCACAAGCATGCCGACAGTCCCGAGCTGCGCTCGCAGCTGAAGTCGCTGTTCCACGACGGCACGCCGCCGGTTGAAACCCCGCGGCGCGCCTGACCGCGCCGCGGCCGCCATCGCATCAGCGCTGGCGCGGCCCGCCGCGCCAGCGTCGGCAAACACGGCCGCGCCACGAAGACGCGGCCGTCCGCCGGCGTTATGCCCGGGCGAGCGCGGGCTGCGCCGCGCGCACCGCCTCGAACAGGTTCTTCGGATCCGGCAATTGCGGCGCCACCTCGATGCGGGCGCCGATGCCGTGTCGAGCGGCGGCGTCGCGCAGCCAGCGCAGCGCCGAAAAATCCTCCAGCGCAAAGCCCACCGAATCGAAGATGGTCACGTCCGCTGCGCTCCTGCGGCCGGCGCTCTGGCCGGTCAACACCCGCCACAGTTCCGTCACCGCGAAGTCCGCGGGCATCTGCTGCAGATCGCCTTCGATGCGCGTCTGCGGCTCGTATTCCACGAACACCGGTCCCGCGCGCAGCACGTCCTCGTGCAGTTCCGTCTTGCCCGGGCAGTCGCCGCCGACGGCGTTGATATGCATGCCCGGCTCGACCATGTCCGCGGTCAGGATGGTGGCGTAGGCCTTGTCCGCCGTCACCGTGGTGACGATGTCCGTGCCCTTGACCGCCTCTGCCGCACTATCGAAGCGCACCACGCGCAAGCCGGGCACTGAAGCCAGATTGCTTTCAAGCTTGCGTGTGGCGCCTGCGTCCACGTCAAAGACGTGCAGCGTGTCGACGCCGAGGATGTAATGGAAGGCCAGCGCCTGGAACTCGCTTTGCGCGCCGTTGCCGATAAGCGCCATCTTGCGCGAGTCCGGCCGGGCCAAAGCGCGCGCCGCCAGGGCGGAGGTCACGGCTGTGCGCAATGCGGTGGTCAAGGTCAGCTCGCTGATCAGCAGCGGCTCCCCGGTGCTGACTCGCGCCAGCGCGCCGAAGGCCATCACGGTGGACAGCCCGTCCAGCGGATTGCCTGGATGGCCGTTGACGTACTTGAAGGTGTAGAACTCGCTGTCGGCGGTGGGCATCAGTTCGATCACGCCGGTCGCGGAATGGCTGGCCACCCGCGCGCTCTTGTCGAATTCCTGCCATCGAAGAAAGTCCGACAGCAGATAGTCCAGCAGACCGGAAAAGACCTGTTGCGGGCCTTGCAGGGCCACGATCTTGGCCACGTCGGAAGTTGAAAGCAGCGTCGTCAATTTGTTCTCCCCGAGTTATGGAACAGAAATTCTGGGGGATGGGCAAACCAATTAATAGTGACAATAATCCACACAAAACGCTAAGATTCTGCCATTCTGCCAGCGCCAAATAGCACTATTAACAATGGACACGCTAGATCAGAACCTGCTGGGCCTGCTGCGCGCCGACGCCCGCATGTCCGTCGCCACCTTGGCGAAAAAACTCGATGTCTCGCGCGGCACCATCGACAACCGCATCCGCAAACTGGAAGAGCGCGGCGTCATCCGCGGCTATACCGTGCGCCTGCGGCCCGAGGTGGAAACCGAGGACATCGTCGCCTGGATGAGCATCGCCGTCGAAGGCCATGAAACCCGCAAGATCGTAAGCCTGCTGATGGGCGAACCCAGCGTGGCGGGCCTGCACGACACCAACGGCCGCTGGGACCTGCTGGCCGAGCTGCGCGTGCCCACCATCGACCAGCTGTCCGAAGTGCTGGACCGCCTGCGCACGCTCAAGGGCATCTCCGCCACGGAAACCAGCATCCATCTCAAGACCTTCAAGGCACTCTGAGCGCGGATTGCCCCGGGGAAACCCGATATAAAACTTTGCATAGCCTCCATGATCCAGCGTTATGCATCGTGCGCGGGCAACCTCTCCCTGTCCGTCAAATAGCCCGCCGAATCATGGCCTTAGCGTAAATCCCGCTGAGCCGCTCGCGGCGGCGCGCGGGCCTGCCGCGTGGTTTCCGATTTCCCGATACGCATGCATGCTTGCGTCTTCCGCCGGGCACGCCGCCGCGCGCGCCGCGGCATGCCCTTCCCCGCGCTCGGATTCCCATGACAGACTTCGATCTGACCCTGCACAACGGCCGCATCGTGACGGCCGACGCCGACTTCATCGGCGATATCGGCATCGTGGACGGCGTCATCGCCGCGATATCGACATCGTTGCCAGCAGGCCGCCGCGCCATCGACGCAAGCGGCAGGCTGGTCATGCCTGGCGGCATCGACAGCCACTGCCACGTAGAACAGCTTTCCAGCATGGGCGTGCTGTGCGCCGACGATTGGCACAGCGCCTCCATCTCCGCGGCCCATGGCGGCAACACCACCATCGTGCCGTTCGCCGCGCAGCATCGCGGCCAATCGTTGCGCCAGGTGGCGGATGCCTATGCCACGTCGGCCGCCGAAAAATCGGTGATCGATTACAGCTACCACCTGATCATCTCCGACCCCACACCCGAAACGCTGAACCGCGACCTGCCCGAGCTGATCCGCGCGGGCATCACGTCGTTCAAGGTCTTCATGACCTACGACAAACTCAAGCTGGATGACAAACAGCTGCTGGACGTGTTCGCCATTGCGGCGCGCGAAGGCGCGCTGCCGATGGTCCACGCCGAAAACAACGACGTCATCAGCTGGATCACGCGCCACCTGCTCGCGGCCGGACACACGGCGCCCAAGTACCACGCCGTCAGTCATGACCCCATCGCGGAAACCGAAGCGACACAACGCGCCATCAAGCTGGCTGCAGTACTGGAAGTGCCGGTCCTGATCGTGCACGTGTCGACCCAGGGCGGCGCGCAGGCGATCCATGCGGCGCAAACGCTGGGCGCGCCCGTGTATGGCGAAACCTGCCCCCATTACCTGCTGCTGACCGCCGAAGACATCGACATCCCCGGCGTCGAAGGCGCCAAGTTCTGCTGCAGCCCGCCACCGCGCGACCCGGTATCGCAGCAAGCGCTGTGGCAGAGCCTGGACAGCGGCACGCTGGCGCTGTTGTCTTCCGACCATGCGCCGTACCGCTATGACGAATCCGGCAAGCTGCCCGCCGGCGACGCCACCACGTTCAAGCAGATCGCCAACGGCCTGCCGGGGCTGGAAGTGCGCATGCCGCTGCTGTTTTCGGAAGGCGTGCGCAGCGGCCGGCTCAGCCTGCAGCAGTTCGTGGCGCTCACCTCGACCAACCATGCCCGCATGTACGGCCTGTATCCGCGCAAAGGCACGCTTTCGGTCGGCGCCGACGCCGACATCGCGATCTGGGACCCCGAGAAGACCGTGACGGTGAGCGCCGCCGGCCTGCACGACGCCGTGGGCTACACGCCGTACGAAGGCCGCCAGGTCACCGGATGGCCCGTCACGGTAATCAGCCGCGGCGCCGTCATCATCGACGAAGGCCAGCTGAATGCCGAGCGCGGCCGCGGCCAGTTCATCGCCCGCGGCCTGCCGGCCCCGCTGCAGAAAACGCGCGAGGTCAGTCCGCGCGCGGCCCTGCTGCGCAAGATTTTTCCGACCGTGATCGAGCCGTAGACCACGGCGCATGGCACGCAATCCACAACGACAAGCAATACCTGGAGATCTACATCGTGAGTAACGCAACTCCCGCCCGCAAGATGGGCCTGGCGGTCGCCCAGATGGGCGCAGTCAACCTTGCCGATTCCCGCGCGGCGGTAGTCCGCCGTCTGGTCGAAATGATGCGCGAAGCCGCCGCCCGCAAGGCGGAGTTCGTCGTCTTCCCCGAACTGGCGCTGACCACGTTCTTCCCGCGCTACTGGATGGACGACGCCGAGGCCGTCGAGCGGTACTTCGAGAAGAGCATGCCCAACGCCGACGTGCAGCCGCTGTTCGACACCGCGCGCGAGCTCGGCATTGGCTTTTATCTCGGCTACGCCGAGCTGACGCCCGAAGGCCGCCAGTTCAACACCGCCATCCTGGTGGACCGCAGCGCCCGGATCATCGGCAAGTACCGCAAGATCCACCTGCCGGGCCACTCCGACCACAAGATCGGCGCGCCGTTCCAACACCTGGAAAAGAAGTTCTTTGAAGTCGGCGACCTGGGCTTCGGCGTCTGGGAAACCAACGACGTCAAGATCGGCATGTGCCTGTGCAACGACCGCCGCTGGCCCGAAACCTATCGCGTCATGTCGCTGCAAAGCGCCGAACTGATCGTACTGGGCTACAACACGCCATCGCTGAACATCCACTGGAACGAACCCGCGCACCTGCGCACCACCACGCATGAGATCGTGCTGCAGGCCAGCGCCTACCAGAACGCGGTCTGGGTCGGCGCCGCCGGCAAGTGCGGCCATGAAGACGGCCATCACATGATAGGCAGCTCCATGATCGTGGCGCCGTCCGGCGAAATCGTCGCGCGTTCCAGCGGCGAAGAAGATGAAGTGATCACGGCAAACATCGATCTGGCGATGGGCCAGACCTTCCGCGACCACGTCTTCAACTTCGCCAAGCATCGCAGCCCGCATCACTACCGGCTGATCATCGAACGCACGGGCGCCGGCGATCCGCTGCCGGTGCCGGAAGTGGTCTAAGCCCGGTTGACGATGGCCTGCGTCATCGCAGGCAGTTCTTTTTTGACGATCTGGGAAAACTGGGCCAGAAACGCCTTGGCGATGGACGGCGGAGGTTCGATCCGGGAATGGGAAATGTGCACCGAGAGCGCGATCGCGGGTTCGATCCGGCGCACCACGATGCCCTGCATCAGCGCGTCCGTCAGTCCATACGAATCCACCAGGGCGATGCCGACGCCCTGGCGCACGAAGGAGCACGCGGTCTGCGAAGAACGCACCTCGATGGCCGGCGTGAATCCCTGGCCCAGCGGATCCAGATAGTCGTGCAAGGTCTCGCCCAACGGCGTGTCGCGGCCATAGCCCACCAGCATTTCGCCCGCCAGCATCGCCGGCTCGATTACGCTTTCGCGTGCCAGCCGGTGGCCGGCCGGCAGCACGCAGACGATCTCGCCCTGCGCCAGTTCACTGGTAATCAGGTTGGGATGCTCGGGCTTGAACGTGGAAATGGCGATATCCGCATGTCCCAGCAGCACCTGGGGCAGCAGCGCGTCCATGCCCAGCGGCCGGTAGCGGATGCGCACGCCCGGATTGCGCGCGCAGAATTTCGCGGTAGCGGCAGGGATCAGCCATTCGCCGAAGCTGGGGCTGGACACCACGCTGACCAGTCCCGCGCCATGGCCCGCCATGCCGGCGGCCATGTCGTTCAGGCGGCTGACCCCGGCCTGAATCGATTCAACCTCCTGGAAGAGCTTGCGCGCCTCCTTGGTGGGATGCAGGCGCCCCTTGAACCGCTCGAACAAGGCGTAGCCCAGACGCAGCTCTATCGATGCCAGCACCCGGCTGATGGCGGGCTGCGTCACGTGCAGCAGCCGGCCCGCCGCGCTGAGCGAACCCGTGATCATGATGGCGTGGAATACCTCGATCTGCCGCAGGTTCAACGGCCCGGACCGGACCTTTCCAGGTAACTCCGACATGCTGCTTTATTTCCTCCAGACCTGAACCACGCGCGCACCGCGCCTTACCGCCTCTTTCGCAGGGATTCTACTCAATCGTGTCCAACGCCCGCATCACCCTCGTAAACCCGAACTCCCTGGTCAAGGTCACGGAAGCCATCGCACGCGCGACGGCGCCGTTCCAGGGCATGCCGCTGGATTTCCGCTTCCTGACATCGACCGGCGGCCCCGCCGGCATCCAGACCCAGGCAGAGGCCGACGCCAGCATCGCGCCGATGGCGCAGCTGTTCCGGCAGGAGGCCGCCGCCACCGACGCCTTCATCGTGGCCTGCTTCAGCGATCCCGGCCTGCACGGATTGCGGGACCTGGTCCCGGTCCCCGTGCTGGGCATCGGCGAGTGTTCCGTGCTGACGGCCATGAGCATGGCTACGCGCATCGGCGTGATCGCCATCGCCAGCGCCGCCGTTGCGCGGCACCTGCGCTACTTCCGCGCCATGGGCGTCGCCGACCGCATCTGCGGCGAACTGGCGCTGGACATGAAAGTCAGCGACCTGGCGGATCCGGAAAGCGCCTTCGAGCGCATGACGGCGGTGGGCCGGACGCTGCGCGACGACCACGGCGCCGACGTGCTGATCATGGGATGCGCCGGCATGGCCGACCTGCGCGACAGATTGGAAGAGGCTTGCGGCCTGCCCGTGGTGGAACCCACGCAGGCCGCCGTCGCCATGGCGGCAGGGCGGCTTTTCAGCTGCGCCTGAGTTTCCTAGGCCGCCATCTGCACGTAGTGCCCTGCGGCCACCTGCACCAGTTCGCAGACCTGCGGGTTGTCGCCGACCTTGCGGATCGGGCTGGGAATATCGCGCGCGGTGCTTGCCGCGCGCAGGTGGCGGCGGGCGGGATCGGGAATCGGCACCGCCGACAGCAACCGTTGCGTGTACGGGTGCCGGGGACGATGCAGCACTTCCTGCGTCGGACCGATCTCCACGATCTGTCCCAGATACATCACCGCCACGCGGTGGCTGACTTTCTCCACCACCGCCATATCGTGCGAGATGAACAGGTAGGACAGGTCCATCTCCGCCTGCAGTTCCTTCATCAACTCGATCACGCGCGCCTGCACCGACACGTCCAGCGCCGACACCGGCTCATCGGCCACGATGACCTTCGGGCTCACGCTCAAGGCGCGCGCAATGCACAGGCGCTGGCGCTGGCCGCCCGAGAACTGGTGCGCGTAGCGGTCGAGGAATTCCCGCGGCAGGTTGACCCGTTCCAGCAGCTGAGCGGCACGCTCGCGGCGCTGCTCGCGGCTGAGCCCGCCGTGCACCTTGAGGGGTTCGCTGACCAGGTCCCAGGCATGCAGACGCGGGTTCAGGGAGGCATATGGATCCTGGAAGATCATCTGGATATGCCGCCGCATCTCGCGCATCTGGTCCGGTTTCATGTGAGTCACGTCCTGGCCGGCCAGCCGGATCGCCCCTTCGCTGGGCTGTACCAGCTTCATCAGCAGGCGGCCGGTGGTCGATTTTCCGGAGCCGGATTCGCCCACCAGTGCCAGCGTCTCGCCGGCCCGCAGCGCAAACGACACGCCTTCCACCGCGTGCACGTTCGCCACCACCTTGCCAAACGCCCCCGCCTTCACCGGGAAACGCTTCGCCAGGCCCGCGACCTCCAGCACAACCGGGCGTCCCTGCAGCGCGGCTTCGCCGGGCGAGCCGTCGCCCAGCTTGGGCACGGACGCCAGCAGGTCACGGGTGTAGGGCTGGCCCGGCGCGCCGAACAGCGCGGCGGTCTCGTTTTCCTCGATCTTGTCGCCGTGCCGCATGACCACCACGCGGTCGGCGATCTCCGCCACCACGCCCATGTCGTGGGTGATGAATAGCACCGCCATGCCCACCTCGCGCTGCAGGTCGCGGATCAGGTCGATGATCTCGGCCTGCACCGTCACGTCCAGCGCAGTCGTCGGCTCGTCCGCGATCAGCAGCTGCGGCCGGCAGGCCAGCGCCATGGCGATCATCACGCGTTGGCGCATGCCGCCGGACAGATCGCCCGGATACTGGGTCATGCGGCGCTCGGGTTCGGACATCTTGACCGCGGCCAGCATGGCTTCGGCCTGCTTCCAGGCCTGCGCGCGCGAGATGTCCTGATGCAGCAGATACACCTCGGCCAGTTGATCGCCCACCGTCATCACCGGGTTCAATGACGTCATGGGCTCCTGGAACACCATCGATATCTCATTGCCGCGTACCCGCCGCAAGGCCGACTCTTCCAGTTTGAACAGGTCGACTTCGCGTCCGTCGCGTGGCACGAAGCGGGCCGCCCCCGCCGCGATGCGGCCGCCGGCGCGCTCGATGAGGCGCAGGATGGACAGCGCCGTGACTGATTTTCCGGAACCGGACTCTCCCACCAGGGCCACGGTCTCGCCTCGGCCTATGGTGAAGTCCAGCGATTTCACGGCGCGGTAGGGCTGGCCGCGAGGACCGAACTCCACGCTCAGGCCTTCGACCGCCAGTAGTGTCTCGCTCATCCAGGCTCTCCGTTAAGCGCGGCTGGGGAAAACGCGCGGCGACATATCGTCGATGCTGCGGCCGGCATAGTCACGCTGCGCCACGGTCGCGATCGTCTGCGCCTGGGCACGCTCCACCTGCTGCATCGCGTTTTCGATATCGATGGTCAAGAGCTCGCCATTGCGCACCAGCTGTTCGCCGTCGACGTAGACATCGCGTATGGCCCGGTCCCCGGCCGAGTAGATCAGGCTGCGCAGCGGCTCGCGGCACGGGCGCATGTATGGATGCGACAGATCTACCAGGGAAAAGTCTGCCTTGGCGCCCACGGCCAGCCGGCCGATATCGTCGCGCCCCAGCATCCTGGCGCCATTGACCGTGGCGGCATTGAAGACTTCTTGCGTGGACGCTGCGCGGAAATTTCCCGCCTGCAGCCGCGCCACATAGCAGGCCAGCCGCATTTCATCCAGCATGTTGTGCGGGAAGGTATCGGTGCCGATGCCCACGTTGATGCCGGCGCGCAGGTAGCGGCCCAGGAAACTCAGCGCAATGCCGCGGCGCACGAACACGGTCGGACAATGCGCCACGTGGGCGCCGGAACGCTGCAACAGGCCGAAGTCGTCGGCATGGGGCCAATAGAGCGTGCGGTGATCGTTCAGGAAAATGCCATGTCCGATGATCAGGTCGCTGTTCAGCAGGCCCTGGTCGTCCAGCCATTCGATGGGCGTACGGCCATGCCGGCGCGTCATCTCTGAAAATTCCACCACGCTCTGCGCGGCGTGTATCTGCATCGGCACGCCCAGGCGGCGGGCGGCTTGCTGCGCCTGCTTCAGCAGGCCGGGCGAGCAGGTATCGACTTGCGAGGGGCACAGCATGGCGCTGAGGCGTCCGCTGGGATGATTGATGGCGCTGTCCGCCACGGCCAGCGCCGCCTCGAACGATTTTTCCGCCCCGTCCTCGTCCCAGGTGTATTCGACCGAATGGCCGTCCGTGGTGCGCCATGCGGCGGACCGGAACATGGGTCCCAGTACGCCGCGGATGCCGGTGGCCGCCACCACGTCGGCCCAGCCCGGACGCGGCAGGGACATGTCGACGAAGGTTGTCACTCCGCTCAGCAACATCTCCGACACCGCCACCTGATTGGCATATGGCGCAGTCTCTATGCCCATGCGGAACACGGGCATGTATTCGTACAGCGAGCTTTGGCCCAGCTTATCGCTGCCCAGTTCTTCCAGCAGGCCGCGGTTTCCAGGCTCGGAAGAGGGATGGGTGTGGACGTTGACCAGCCCCGGCATCGCCATCAGGCCGCTGCCGGACACCACCTCATCGGCCGGGCCCGCGTAGCCGGAGCCTGCGTGGATGATGGTGTTGCCGCGCATCACCAGATCGGCGTTTTCGATATAGACGTGCGAGCCCAGTTCGGCGTCCCACGCCACCAGCGTGGACAGGTTCTTGAAATGAGTGGTACGGGATTGATTGCTTGCGCTCACGGAAGGCTCTCAGCGACGTGATGAATGATGAAACGGCGGCGCGGACCGGCCGCGCCGCCATCGCGCTTACTTGAAGGCGATGTCCAGGCCCTTGTAGGCCGCCGCGCCGAAGATGCCGTGCGCCTGCATCGGCTTCATGCGCGGTCCGCCCACCAGGTAGAGCGAGTCGTGGTACAGCGGAATCCAGGCGACCCCGTCCGAAATCTTGGTCAACGCCTTGGACAGGATCGCGTCGCCCTCCTTCGGGTCCAGCGCCTGGCCGCCTTCCTCCAGCCACTTGTCGGTATCGGCATCCTTCCAGTTCATGCGGTTCGGCGTCGGGATGCTGGCCGACAGGAAATAGCTGTTGAGGGCCTCGCCCGTGCTCATGTAGCCAAAGCTCATGCTGAACTCGTCGAACTCCTGCGTGGCCAGCTTGCCCCAGGCCGAGGTCGAGTCGAACAGCTGCACGCGCAGGTCCACGCCGACTTTCTTCATGTCGCCCTGCACGGCTTCCATGATGTCCTTCCAGTAGCCCGTGATCCCGTAATGCAGCAGCGAGAGCTTCTGGCCGTCCTTGTAGCGGTAGCCGTCGGACTGCATTTTCCAGCCGGCCTCGTCCAGCAGCTTTTTGGCGGCGGCCGGGTCATAGCGGTAGGCCTCGTTCTTGCCCGCCGGCGTCTTGGTGGCCAGCATGCTGGTGGCGGGCGCCGCCTCGCCGAAGGTGATGGCCTCGGTCAAGGCCTGGCGGTTGACGGACAGGTTGATCGCGCGGCGCACGTTCACGTCCGCCAGCATGGGCTTGTCGATCTTGAAACCCAGGAAGAAGGTCCAGTAGAACGGGTCAGCCTTGCTCACGAAGAGACGCTTGTCGGCCTTGAGGTCCTTGATCGACCACTGCGGCAGGTAGCGCGACAGGTCCGCCTGGCCGCTTTGCAGCGCCGTCAGGCGGGTGCTTTCCTCCGGCACAATCTTCCAGACGATCCGGTCGACCTTGGGCGTGGGATCCTTGTAGATCGTTGGGCCCCAGTCGTATCCGGCATGCCTGGTCAGCACGACCTCGTTGCGCGGCGTCCAGCTCTGGAAGCAGTAGGGGCCGGTGCCGTCGAAGGCCTTCACGCCATAGTCCTGGCCCAGGGCCTTGACCTGATCGATATTGATGACGGAATGCATGTAGTGCGCCATCTGCTGCAGCAGCTCGTTGTAGGGCTTCTTCAGCTTGTAGACCACGGTGTAGTCGTCGGGCGCCGTGATGCTGTCCACCGGACCCGCGCGCCAGCGCTCCAATCCCTTGGTTTCCGGATTCAGCCAGCGCTCGTAGCTCGCCACCACGTCCTTGGCCGTCATCTTCTTGCCGCTGCAGAACGTCACGTTGTCGCGCAGGCTGAAGGTGTAGGTCAGGCCGTCGGGCGATACGGTCCAGCTCTTGGCCAGCGCCGGCACCGGCGTCTTCATGTCGTAGTCCAGGCCCACCATCGTGTCGGCAGCCATGAACAGCACCTCGGCAGCGCCGCGCGCGGTGGTGCGGTGCGGGTCGTATTTGTCGGTATCCAGCTCGCGCAGGATCAGGACAGTCTTGTCGGACTGCGCCAGCGCGGGCGTCTGCACGGACAACAGAAAGGTCAACGCCAGCGGCGCGAGGGCCAGGCCCTTGGTGATCGTCATGGTTGTGGTTTCCCCGAAGTTGGTCTGATGTGTGGTCAAGCGCGCCGCGGTTCAGAACCGCAGCTTGGGATCGAGCGCATCGCGCAGGCTGTCGCCCAGCAGGTTGAAGGCCAGCACGATGAAGAAGATCGTCATCGTCGGAATGGTGGATATATGCGGGAACACCTGCAGGAACTTGCGTCCGTCGGCGGCCATGCTGCCCAGTTCGGCGAAAGGCGGCTGCGGCCCCAGGCCCAGGAACGACAGCACCGATCCCAGCAGGATGGTGTGGCCTAGCTGCAAGGTGGCGTAGATCATCAGCATCGACGAACAATTCGGCAGCAGGTAGCGCGTGATCAGGTAGAAGTTGCCGAAGCCCATCGCGTGGCCGGCTTCCATGTATTCCTGTTTCATCACCACCATGGCCGAACCGCGGGCGATTCGCGCCATGCCAGGGATGGCGGATATGCCCAGGGCAAGCACCATGCTCAGCGTTCCAGGCCCCATCAGCGCCGACAGGCTGAGCCCGAACAGGATCGCGGGAAACGACAGCAGCACGTCCACCACGCGCATGATCACGCCTTCCAGCGGACGGTAATAGGCCGCCAGGATGCCGAGCGCCGCGCCGATTCCCGACCCGCCGATGACCGCCAGTACGCTCAGCATCAACGTGGCGCGTATGCCGTAGATGATGCGCGACAGGATGTCCCGGCCCTGCACGTCGGTGCCCAGCAGATAGGCCACGCCCTCGGGCGAGGTCCAGCCCGGCGCCTTGCGGGCGATGGACATGTTGGTGGAATAGGGGTCGTGCGGCGCCAGCCAGGGCGCGAACACCGCCGTCAGCACAATCGCGATCACCGCCAGCAGCGACAGCAGCAGGATGGGGTCGCGGCGCAAGCGCGATGCGAGGCGCGCCAGCGGCGCGGCCATGGCCTGAGGCGGCACGCCGCCCAACGAAGAAGTCGCGCCTGCGCTCATGATTTTTGTCCTCGCGGATCCAGGTAGCCGTAGAGCAGATCCACGATCAGGTTGATGACGATGAAGCCCAGCGCCGTCACCAGGATCGCGCCCTGGGCCAACGGGAAATCGCCGGCAAAGATCGCGCCCACGGCCATGCGGCCGACGCCCGGCCAGGAATAGATCTGTTCGGTCACGACAGCGCCGCCCAGCAGGTTGCCGACTTGCAGGCCCACCAGCGTGACGATGGGCAGGAGCGCGTTGCGCAGCGCGTGGCGCAGCACCACGCGGCGCTCGCCCGCGCCTTTGGCCCGGGCCGTGCGCACGTAGTCGCCGCTGAGCGTTTCGATCACGGCGGTACGAGTGATGCGCGCCACCGGTCCGATCAGCACCGAACCCAGGGTCAAGGCGGGCAGGGCGATGGACTGCAGCCCGGCCAGCGTCCACAAGGGGCCATTGCGGCCGATATAGGGCAACAGGCCCGCGCCCCCCACGTGCTGCACCAGCAGCAATCCGACCCAGAACACCGGCAGCGACACGCCGACGACCGACAGCGTCATCACGAACCGGTCGATGAGCTTGCCGCGCCGGTAGGCGGCCAGCGTGCCCAGCAGGATGGCCAGCGGGACCGACCAGACCACGCTGGCCAGCATCAGCTCCGCCGTCGCGCCTATCGTGGCGCCGATCTCGTCGATCACCGGCACGTTGGAAATCATCGACCGGCCCAGGTCCAGATGCAGCAGGCGCCACATGTACATGGACAATTGGTAGGCCATCGGCTTGTCCAGGCCCAGTTCCTGGCGTACCTGCGCCAGCTCTTCCGTGGTTGCCGTAGGCCCGGCGATGACGGCGGCGGGATCGGCCGGCGCCACTTGCAGGAGGACGAAGCACACCACCACCACGCCCAGCAGGACGGGCAGCGAGATGGTGAGGCGGTTGAGCAGTTGCCGGATCATGCGACGCGCGCTCCGGCGGCGGAAATTTGCCCGCGGACAGCCCGGGCCAGCACGGGCCGTCCTGTGGCGGGATGAACTGAACTCGACATGAAACGACCTCTCTTTGCGCGCCCAGGCGCTAACGGTGGTCGAAGCATGCCAGCGGGATTTGCCCCCGTGGACCCAGGGAAATCCACTATGCAGGGATTTTGCGGCGGCTCGGCAAGTTCCAATCAAATCATTGATTCAAAAGGAATTTATGGAACAGAAAAAGCAAGGGGCGCAGGCATGCGATAACGGGGTGTTATGACGCCTGCGCAAAGATTGATAGCCAGCGGCGAGGCCCGCCGCCGCCCTTGCGGCGCGCCACCGACGCGGCGCTGCTAGACTGCCCCTGCTCCCTACGACAGACCGCCCCGCCGCAGGCACCTAACCATGCGCTTCATCGACACCGAACAAACCCGCGACGCCCTGTCCTTCGACGCCGTCATTCCCGCCCTGCGGGAGGCCTTCCGCGGCAGCGCCACCGTGCCGCCGCGGCATGTCCACGCCATCCAGTCGGGCAATGCGCACGGCACCTCGCTGATCATGCCCGCCTGGAGCGACCGCGGCTATTTCGGCGTGAAGATCATCAACATCTTCCCCGAGAACACCCACCAGGGCCTGCCCGGCCTGCACGCCACCTACAACCTGTACAGCGCCACCACCGGCGTCCCGATAGCCCAGGTGGACGGCGACATCGTCACCGTGTACCGCACGGCGGGCGCGGCCGCGCTGGGCGCGGATTATCTGGCGCGCGCCGACGCCAGCACGCTGCTCATCGTGGGCTCCGGCCGCATCGCCGGCCTGGTGGCGCAGGCCATGCGCACGGTGCGCCCGATCCAGCGCGTGCTGGTGTGGAACGTGCGTGCGGCCGGCGCCGAGAAGCTGGCCGGCGAGTTGCGCGCGCAGGGCTTCGATGCGGCAGCCGCCGCCGACCTGGAAAGCGCCGCGCGCCAGGCCGACATCATCAGCTGCGCCACCCTGTCCACGGTGCCGCTGATCCACGGCGCCTGGCTGCGCCCCGGCGTGCACCTGGACCTGATCGGCAGCTTCAAGCCCGAAATGCGCGAAACCGACGCGGCCTGCTTCGATGGCACCTCGGTCTACGTGGACACCAGCGAGGCGCCCACCAAGTCCGGCGACCTGCTGGCCGCCTTCGAAGCCGGCGCGCTCAAGCGCGAGGATATCCGCGGCGACCTGCACCAACTGGCCGCCGGTGAACTGCCGGGCCGCCGCGACGATCAGGAAATCACCGTGTTCAAGGCCGTGGGCAGCGCGCTGGAGGACCTGACGCTGGCGACACTGGTGTACGAATCGGTCAGCGGCGAACGCGCCTGAGCCCGCAGCGCCCGCGCCGCTATTCGAAGCCGCGCGGACCCAGCGCCTGGACCATGTAGTCGATGAAGGATTTGATGCGCGAAGAGATCGCGGTGTTGCGGTAGTACACCGCGTTGATCGGCTGGCGCACGTCCTGCGTCTGCTTCACCAGCAGCTGCTGCAAGGCGCCGCTGGCGCGGTCGCCACGCGTCATGAAATCGGACAGGCAGACGACGCCGCCGTCGTTCAGGGCCAGTTGCCGCAAGGTTTCGCCGCTGAACGCGCGCACGTGCGGCTTGATGTGCAGGGCCTGGCCGTCGGCCTCCAGCAGGGGCCATTCGTTCAGCGCTTCCAGCTGGCTGAAGCCCAGCAAAATGTGCGAAGCCAGATCGGCCACGCGCCTGGGCGTGCCATGCACGCCCAGATAACCGGGACTGGCCAGCACGCGCACGCGGCTGTGGCCCAGCGGCACCGCATGCAACGATGAATCCTTCAGGCGTCCGATGCGGATGGCCAGGTCGGTGCGGCGCTCCAGCAGGTCGATGTTGCCCTCGTTGCTGTTGAGCTCCAGTTCCACCTGCGGATAGCGCTTGCGATAGCCCGGCACCAGCGGCGCGATCACGTGCAGCATGAAGGGCGAGGCCGCATCCACCCGCAAGCGACCGGCCGGCTGGTTGCGGCGCAGGCTCATCAGCTCCTCGCTTTCCTCCACCGCGGCCACGATCTTGCGCGCCTGCTCCAGGTAGGCCCGGCCTTCCTCGGTCAGCTCCAGCCGCCGCGTGGTGCGGCGCATCAGCGTGGTCTGCAGCTTCTCTTCCAGCCGGCTCATGGTCCGGCTGGCGGCGGAAACGGTCTGTCCAAGCACGTCTGCGGCAGCGGTGATGGAACCGCTGTCCACAATGGCGATAAAGACCTGCATTTCATCGAGGGTCGTCTTCATTCTTGCATTTATATCAAAAGTCTTTCGTGAATACCGGACTTTTTCCGCAAGTATCCGCCAGGCACACTGCAGGCATTCCCGGGCATCTGCGCCCGGATCCGCGAACCCATCAGGAGTTACCCATGAGCATTCCCGCCTTCGGCGTCGGCACCTTCCGCCTGCAGGGCCAGGCCGTCATCGATTCCGTGCGCAACGCGCTGGATCTTGGCTACCGCGCCATCGACACCGCGCAAATCTACGAAAACGAAGCCGAAGTCGGCCAGGCCATCGCCGAATCCGGCGTGCCGCGCGAAGCGCTGTTCGTCACGACCAAGATCTGGGTTCCCAACTACGCCCGCGACAAGCTCATCCCCAGCCTGAAGGACAGCCTGGCCAAGCTGCGCAGCGACTACGCGGACCTGACCCTGATCCATTGGCCCGCGCCCGGCAACGGCGTCGCCATCGACGAATTCATGACCGCGCTGGCCGAGGCCCAGGCGCAAGGCCTGACCCGCCAGATCGGCATCTCCAACTTCCCCATCGCCGAAACCCGTGCCGCCATCGCCGCGGTGGGCCGCGAGCAGATCGCCACCAACCAGATCGAACTCAGCCCCTACCTACAGAACCGCAAGCTCGCCGCCTTCCTGCAGGAACAGGACATTCCGGTCACGTCGTACATGACGCTGGCCTATGGCAAGGTGCTGAAGGATCCGGTCATCGGCCTGATCGCCCAGCGGCATGACGCGACACCCGCGCAGGTCGCGCTGGCCTGGGCGTTGCAACTGGGCTATGCCGTCATTCCGTCGTCGACCAAGCGCGAGAACCTGGCCAGCAACCTGCTCGCCCAGGACCTGCGGCTGACGGACGAGGACATGGCGCAGATCGCGGCGCTGGAGCGCAATGGGCGCGAAGTCAGTCCCGAGGGCCTGGCGGCGCAGTGGGATTAAGCCGCACATAGTGCAAACGCACCATTGCAAATTCATGGATTAATACTTTCGGATACTAGCGAAGCAGAGTAGGCGCGCCTATATATCGCAGCTACGGGCGCAATCTTTGCTGTCGTCATATTGTCTTGCCTGAAACCGCCGCCCTCGCGCTGAAAGCCTGTCTCCACTGGAGTACGCCATGGCTGCAAAGAAGCAAGCGGGGCGCGCCGCCCCGGCACGCAAGACGGCGGCAAAGCGGCAGCCCGCCGCGGCCGGCACGGCAGCGGCCAAGACGCCCGGATCCACCCCGAAACGCAAAAGCCGCGCACTGCCGCCTGCGCTGCCGTTTCGCCGCACGGCCAAGCCTGACGCCTTCGACGTCCGCGATCTCCCATTTCGCCCAAACATCTCGGTCACGCCCAAGACCGAGATGATTCCCGCGATGGGATTGACCGTGAAGCACCAGGAAGACACCTCGGCCTGCACCGGCTTCGCCTTGTCCACGGTGGTCGAATACCTGCTGCGCAAATCGGAGCGCGAACCGCGCCCGGCCATCTCGCCATTCATGCTGTACTCCATGGCCAGACGCTATGACGAGTTCCCGGGTTCCGTCGACGACACGGGATCGAGCCTGCGCGGCGCGCTCAAGGGCTGGTTCAAGCACGGCGCGTGCGCCCAGGAACTGTTTCCGGCCCTGGCCATGCCGGCTGCGGCCAACGAAACCGCCGACGACTGGTGGCTGGACGCCGTCAAGCGCCCGCTGGGCGCCTATTACCGCATCGACACGCGCAACATCGTCGAAATGCACGCGGCGCTCAACGAGGTCGGCATCCTGTACGCCAGCGCGGGCTGCCATGCCGGCTGGGACGACGGCCATGGCGTCACCCCGCAGAAGGCGCCTTCCACGCCGGGCGCGCAGCCATTCTGGATCATCCCGCCCGACAAGCAGGACTCCGCCACCGACGGCCACGCCTTCGTCATCGTCGGCTATACCCAGGACGGCTTCCTGATCCAGAACTCCTGGGGCGAGGAATGGGGCACCCATGGCCTGGCGGTGCTGACCTACGACGACTGGATGCGCAACGCCATGGATTGCTGGGTGGTGCAGCTGGGCGTGGTCACGCATGAGCACACCAAGATCTCGAACAGCATCACCCTGCGCACCGAAGGCAAGCGTGTCACGCTGGCCGCGGGAACCGTGCTGCGCAACCGCGAGCTCTCTCCCTTCATCGTCAACGTCGGCAACAACGGCAAGCTCAGCAACAGCGGCACGTTCCGCACCACGCCCGACGACCTGCGCGCCATCGTCGATGTGCACATGAACGCCGCGCGCGAGAAGTGGGGCTTGAAGGACAGGCCCATGGACGTCTGCGTGTACGCACATGGCGGCCTGGTGGGCGAAGAAGATGCGGCGGAAGCCGCCGCCGAATGGATCCCGCTGCTCTACGAGAAACAGATCTTCCCGGTCTTCCTGATGTGGGAAACGGACTTCATCACCACCGTGAAGAACATCATCCAGGACGCCGCCCACAGCGTGCCGCGCACCACGGGCGGCCTGGGCGAGCGGCTGGAGCGCTGGTGGAACCAGCGCCTGGAACGCTGGCTGGCCAGGCCTGGCACGGTGATCTGGGGCGAGATGAAGCAGAACGCCCAGGCCATGAGCGAACCGACGCCCAAAGGCATGGCGCAGGAAGAAGCCGCGATGATCATGCTCTACAAGCACTTCAAATCGCATGTCAGCCAGGGCCGCGTGCGCCTGCACATCGTCGGCCATTCGGCCGGCGCCATCGTCGCCAGCCACTTCGTGCACCGCTTGACGGCTGACGGCGGCGAGCTGGAATCGCTCAACCTGATGGCCCCGGCAGTCACGCTGGACACCTTCCAGAAATTGGTCGTGCCGCACCTGAAGACGCGGGTAAAACGCTATCAACAGTTCCACCTTTCCGACCGGGCCGAGGAAGACGACCCCACCTGCGGCCCGTATCGCCGCTCGCTGCTCTATCTGGTGAGCGAGTCCTTCGAAGGCGGCACCACCACGCCGCTGCTGGGCATGGAACGCTATTTCCGCGATGCCGGCATCGCTTGCGACGCCGTGCACGTCTCGCCCGAAGGCAGCCCTGCGCCCGGCTCCGCCAACCCGCCCGTGGCAGCCAGCACGCATGGCGGCTTCGACAACGACAAAGGCACCCAGCAGCAGATCATTGCGTTCATCAAACGTTGAGCCGGCAGCCGCGCCAGCAACCGCGGCAGGCAGGGAGGGCTTGGATATGTTTGAGATTCCTCAGGCACAGACGGATCTGGAGCATGACCAGTACGTGCGCGTACCGGCGTCCGCTTCGATACCGGGCGATCCCGCGGAAATGCTGCGGGTAATGTCGCGAGCGGGCGTGCCTTGCCTGCTGCTCGGCCAGAACGGCGCAATCCTGGACGCCAGCGATGCGCTCGACCCCAGCGTCCAGGAGTTCCGCGGCCGCGACGTCGCCGAAGCCTATGGCCTGGGCACGGCGCTGACGATGGGTAACGGCGCCGTCGACGGCATCTACCAAGCCAGGGACGGCGCGCCGGTGCCCGCGCAACTGGTGCCGCTGTGCAAACTGGAAAGCGGTGAACTCGTGGTGCTGGTCAACGACGGCACGCCCTTCAGGAAAGCCGAGTCGCGCCGCTTCGAACGCACGCCCTATGCCGTGTTCCGTCTGGACCTGGAGGGCGTGGTGCGCTTTGCCAACCGCGAGGCGGCCCGCGCGCTGGGCCAGAAGCTCGACGAGGTCTGCGGCGAGCCTCTGGCCCGCCATTTCCGCAAGAGCGACGCGCCCCGCATCGCCGATGCCATCCGCTGCTGCGCCCGCAATCAGGAAGGCGATTCCATGGTGGCCGTGATCGTCGCCATGCCCGGACGCGACGGCGAAGAGCGGTTGTTCCAACTGGTCATGACGCCCGACCCCGCGCCCAACGGCGAGCTGCTGGGCGTGATCGCCATCATCCAGTCGCGGGCGCTGGAGTCCGCCCGCGACGAGATTCGGCGCATCGCGCTGGACCCGGCCATCAGCGGTTGGCGCCTCAAGCTCGATGCCATCCTGGAACAGATCCGTCCACTGGTGCCATTCGAGCACGCCGTGTTCGGCATCTACGACGCGCAGGTGTCGCTGTTCCGCGCGATTGCGGTGCGGCCAGAAGGGGTGGAGCTTTGGCCGGCGCGCTGGATGGAGCTGCCGCCCGCGATCCGGCCCTTCCTGGATTCCGGCCAGACCTGGATCGAGGAGATGGAGCCCTTCGTCAGCGGCCACGACTTCGAGCCGGGCGACGAAATCGTGCGCCGCTATCGCGACATGGGCATGCAAGCCAGCGTCACGCTACCCGTCACGCGCCAGGGTGGCTATAGCTCAGCGCTGAGCCTGTGTTCGCGCCAGCCGGCGCAGTATGGCCAACGCCACTTGGATATCCTGCGCGCCCTGGACCTGGAGCCGGTGCTGATGCGCTTCGAGAAAGAACGCGACGACGAACGCACCCTCTTCGCCGAGTCCTTGCGCCAGACCATCATGACGGCAGATTCCTTGCGCACGGCGGCGCGGGACATCGTGCCCAGGCTGGCCCAGTTCTTCTCCTGGGACTACGTGGCGCTGTTCCGCGTGAACCGCAAGGAAAGCCGCTACGAGATCGTGACCCAGCACAGCCTGGCGCCCGAATACGCGCTGCCCGACGGCTACCTGCAGCCCATCGAGCGCGGCATGCTGGGCCAGACGCTGCGGCAGCGCCAACTGCTATCCCTGGATGACGTGGGCGACGCCGACGATCCCAGGAACGACTACACGGGTCCGCCGCGTCCCCTGCGCTCGGCCATGACGGTGCCGATCCGCCTGAACGGCCGCATCCGCTGGCTGCTGGACGTGGAGTCCTCGGTATCGCATGCGTTCAAGGGACCCGACGCCGACGACCTGCTGGAGATCATTGCGTCGCTGGAAGAGGGGCTGGACCAGCACCTGCTCAGACAGACCAAACAAAGCCTGATGGCCGAAACCGAACAGGCCGTCGTGTTCGTCGGCCGCGAGGGCTCCATCATCGAGATGAACCGGGTCGCGGCCGACATGCTGGGCGCCGAACCCGGCCGCTGCCTCGAAGGCGAGACGCCGGTGTCGATCACGGCCTTCGCGCTGCCGGACGACCCCGCGGCGCAAGGACTGCTGAGTTCGGAGGCCGGCGTCAGGCGCGAACGCATCGAGCTGCGCGGCGCGGGCGGGCAGCCGCGCTCGGTGCTGGCGACCCGGACGGACCTGGATCCCAGCCTGGACATGTCGATCTGGTTCTTCACCGACATCGCCGACATGAAGTGGGCGCGCGACATGCGCTTTCTGCGCGAAACGGTGGCCGAAATCGCCGAACAGACCCGCAGCCCACTGGCGCTGGCCTGCAGCCTCGCCACGCAGACCGCCTTGCTGCACGAGGACGCGGCGCGCGGCGAGCAGTCCGAAGCCATCCTCGCCAAGGCTCAGAACCTCGGCCAACGCATCGTGGCGGAAATCGGCAAGGTGGACATCACCTTCGAACGGCTGGCCAGCGCCAACGAAGCGCGCCGGCAGGCTCCGCCCGAGCATGCCCGCGTGGCGCTGCACGAACTGCTGACGCGGGTCATCACCGCCTTTCCGCAGCGGGACCAAGGCCGCATCGCGCCTTTGGCCCAGGCGGGCGCGGCGGGCGGACCCATGGTGCATGCCGACGCCGAAGCGTTATCCGCAGCCTTCCGGTCCATTCTGGCCTATCTGCTGCGCTGCCGCTCCGACGACGCCCGCGTGGAAGTCGACATCAGCGACGACCCGGATGGATGTTCGGTACGCCTGGGACTTAGCGCGGAACAAGCCTGGGACAGCGACCAGCGCACGCACGCCGTGCCCGACGATGCGCTCCTGAACGCGGAACGCGCGGCCCACGATGGCGCCGGCCTGGGCATCGCCCAGATCGTGCGTACCATGCAGGCCCACGGCGGCATGCTGACGACGGACCCGCCCATGGCCGAATCCGCGGCCCCGCCCTCGCAAGCGTATGAATCCGTTCTGCCGCCGTGGCGTTCGTTCACCCTGCGTTTCCCTTCCCGGTCGGGCTAAAGGAGACTGCGATGGAACAACCTGCACAGAACAGCAGCTGGATCCTGCTTGCCGGCGGCGACGATGGCGACGAGGAATGCTGGGCCGACCGCATCCAGCAACTGCCCAGGCACGAGCAAAAATACCCGCGAATCAAACCCTTCATCGGTGCGCCGTTCCAGCACGTCTTCGACCTGGGCAACACGCGGCAGGAGATCGAGCGTCATGGGTCGCTGCCGGGCCTGCTGATCATTGACGCCAAGCCCGCGCCCCAAGGCGGAAAAAAAAAGAAGAGCGGCGCGACGGTGGTCGAGGTGCTGGAGTGGCTGGCCGAGCAGGCGCCCGTACCCGTGTTGATCGTAACGGAGGATCCGTCCGAGGCCCTGCAGCGCTGCGCGCTTGAACGACCCGAAAGGCTTATGTGGAGCAACGAGCCCGGCAAGACGCGCGACGGCAGCACAGCGCTCGCCAGGGCGCTGGACAGCCTGGCGGCCACCACTCAACCCCGCCGGCTGATCATAGAAGTCGCCGAAAAAGCGGTCCGATACCGGCTCCAGTCCGGCCCGCACGAATTCAGGTCGCCGGAACTTCCCTATAAGCGGCAATCCGATATCGATTCGCTGCTGATGCGCGTCGATCAGTTCTCGCCCTATCTTGGCAGCCAAAGAGTGGCCAATTGGCTGGAGTCGCTCAGCGACATGGGAAGGCAGGCGTTTGACGTGATGGTGGCCGACACGGTGGGTCCGCCGATCGCCACGCTGATCCAGCTCGCCCGCGACCAGGAAGGCGTCGTGCCCGCCGACAAACTGGCCTGGGCCGACCTGCGATTCGATTTCAACGTGTCGGACCGCCAGAGCGCGGCCTTCTTCAGCTTGCCCTTCGAACTGAGCTGCAACGCCAGTATCAAGGCCAGTGAGCGGCGCTACCTGTGCCAGCGCATACCCATGGCCCGACGCCTGCACATGGAAGGCATGGACTCCGCCAGCGATCAGGAGGAGACCGTATCCCGGCCGGCCGGCCCCCTGCGCCTGCTTTTCATCGGCGCGAACTTCAGCGGCGTCATCTCGTTCCAACCGGAAGATGGCAGCAACGATATCCCGAGCGTCACGCTGAAACCGCTGACGGCCGTCGCCGAGGAGCTCGCAAACCTGCAAGCCCTGGCCAAGCGTCTGGACGGCCGCCTCGTGGTCGAGGACGTGCCGCCGCTCACCGGCTATGAGCTGCAGGATTACCTGGAAGAAAAGGTGACCGGCGGCGGCTACGACATCCTGCACTACTCGGGCCATTCCCATTCCGTGGGCGACAGCACCATGCTGGTATTGCCGGGCAGCCAGGCCGGCAGGGGCCTGCAATTGTCCATACGCCTGGTCGGCAGCTGGATGAAGGCCGGCAATTGCAAACTACTGGTGCTGTCTTCATGCAGCGGCGCTTCAGTGCGTACCGCGCTGGAGGTCATGCGGGCCGGCGCCATGGGTGTCCTGGCGTTCCGCTGGCAGGTGGAGGATCAAACCTGCGCCCGCTTCATCAGGCGCTTCTACCTCGCTTATTTCGACCTTGCCAATACCCAAGGATTCGCGGAAGCCTACCGGCGCGCCTGCGCCGGCTCGCACGACGAGGCCAGGGGCTCACCCACCTGGGCCTCCGCGCTGGCGATCGTGCGCGACTGAGACCAGCCACCAGGAGTACACGCCATGACTTCCCTATTCGGCATGCTGCGCAAGATCGGCGACCTGGGTTCGTCCACGGACGGCATGGGCGGCTTGGTGCCGACCGTGCCCGCGGGCCGCAATTACTATGCGGAGATCGATCCGCCGCCCGGCGCCGCGTCCTTGGGCGAGCGTGGATTGAATGGGGAAGCCTTCGTCCCCGGGCAATGCTATTTCAGCGTACGCATGGTCGAGATGCGCTTGACCGACGCCGGCAACTACATCGCCGCTTTCCTGCCTCTGTGCGCCTTCTTCCTGCGCTACACCGAAGCGGGCGCGCAGCGCGAGATTCCCTACGTCGTCGGCTACGAGGCGATCCAGCAGGCGATGGGTGAGACGGCGCCAAAATCGGGCGGGGGCAGGGTGGTTTTCCGAAACGTCTACATCGCCCGCAACGTGCCGTACAACAGCGACGGCCTGGAGATGTTCGCCGCGCTGTGCCGCTTCAGCGACACCGGCCTCACCCGCGGCATACTCGACTTCGTCTCCACCACGGTCAGCATGTTCGGCGGTGTAGTGGGTGGCGCCGTCGTCAAGGCTGGAGAAGGCCTGCTCAAACCGCTGAGCAAGCTGTTCGGCACCGACGGCGCCAGCATCCGCTTCGGCATTTTCGACGGCATGGCGCTGCGCCGCAGCGGCTATCGCGTATTGGCGGGCGCGGACTCGCAAGACAAGCTGCAGGGCCTGCAACTGGTCGACGGCGTGCTGCACCGGCAAAATGGAAACGGCGGCCTGGAGCCCGTAAACGACGTGGACTACCTGGTGCTGGCTTTCGAGCAACGCGCCACGCTGGGGGAGGACATGTTCAGCGCCGCCACGGCCTTGCCGTTCCATCGCAAATGGACCGAAATGACCACCGCGCTGGTGAACAAGAACGCCGCGGCCGCCCGCGCCGCATTTCAATCGCTGGCGGTCGACATCGCCGCCTCGCCGCTGCTGATCGAACGGGACCGCTTCGCGCTGCTGGCGGCCTACGCGAGCGAAAGAGAAAAATGGAAGTCCAGCAGTATCCTGAGATCCGCCAGTGACGACAGCAACATCGCTTCCGCCGTTGCGGACAAGCAAAAGGCCGCAGCCGACAGAAGCAGCGCCATCGCGCAACCGCTGGAGGCAGCCATGGTCCTGCTGGCGACCTCCGCGGTCCGCGACTCCGACTCGACGCAAGCCGCAGCCGAACAAGCCGATGCATCGCTGGCGCAGGCGCTCTCCACACTGCTCGCTACGCTGGAGCCCGACGTGGACGGAAAAGCCGGCACCGCACCCGACGCCCTGTCCGGCGCATCCCGGGAAATGTTGTCGGCGATCCTGGAAGAAAAGCCCTAGCGGCTGGCTAGGCCGCTATCTCAGCACCAGCGTCGCGCCGATCACCTTCATCGTCGGCATCAACTGGCGCCAGGCGTCCTTGGGCATGGACGCCGGCCGGCGCAGCTCGGCTGCGGCGGGATCGTCCAGCAGATCGCCCTTGCAGGCGAACACGATGCTGTTGGTCATGTCGTCATCCACCACCTCGAACATGGACGAACCGAACGAGGCGCGCACCCGGTCCATGTATTCGTGATGATCCGGGTGATTGACGTGGAAGTTGATCACCAGGATGCCGTTCTTACGCAGGGCGCGGAAACAATCGGCGTAGAACTCCGCCGAGCACAGCGGACCCGGAATCCCGCCGATGCCGAACCCGTCCAGCAGGATCACGTCCGCATGGTCCGACAGGCCCCGCATGTAGTCGGCCGCGTCGGCCTGGAGCACGCGGAAGCGGTCGTCGTCGCGCGGCACCATGAAGGCTTCGCGCAGGGCAATGACTGCCGGATCGATTTCCACCACGTCGATAGCGCTGTCCGCCAGATAGCGATGGCAGAACTTGGGCAGCGAGCCGCCGCCCAGACCCACCATCAGAATGCGGGCGGGTGCCGGATTGAAAAGCACGAAGCCCATCATCATCCGCGTGTACTCCAGCTCGAGCGCATCGGGGTTGAGGGTGGACATGCTGCTCTGGATTTCCTGCTGCGTGAAATGCAGGGTGCGGCGAGTGCCCGAGTTCTGGACAAAGGGCCGCGGAAGTGCCGCTTGCGGCTCAGCGGGCGAGAAATCTGAGGAGATTTGGGCGTCGTCGGACATGAAACGGGGTGGCGTGCAGGAAAATGGGAAAGATACCATTGCGCCGTGTACCCACCCGGCGATGTAGTCTCTTTGGCTGATACCGACACCCATGATTGCAGCGTAAGCTCGCCGTGCAGGAAGCTGAGCGCCCGGCTTCGGAACGCGGACCCAAGGCAATGGCTGGCTTACATACCCATTACGACACGCTCCAAGTTTCGGAAAACGCCAGCGATGAAGTCATCCGCGGCGCATACCGTTATCTCTCGCAAAAGTGGCATCCGGACAAGAATCCTGACAAGCCCGAGGAAGCCAAGCGCGTCATGGCGCGCCTGAACGAGGCCTACGCGGTGCTTTCCGATCCGAAACGGCGTCAAGAGCATGACGCGTGGATTGCCGAGCAACGCGCCGCTGGCGCGCCCGGCGGCAACGGCAGCGGGACGAACGGGAAAGCACCGCCCGATTCCGGATCCACCGATACGCTGCGCGACTATTACGCCACCGAAATCGCCAAGGGACGCAATTTCTGGATATGGCCGCTGGCCTTCATCGGTTGCGCCATGGCGTTGGGCTTGGCCGCCAACCTCGTTCCATCGCTGGCCAGCCTGCTGATGAAATACCGCTACCTCACCCTGCTGCTGCTGCTGGCCGGGGCATCCGCGGTGACGACCTCGGCCAGGAAAAAACACCGCGATCAACTGCTGCAACAGCACGAGACGCGGATTCTGGAGCAGCGGTACACGGAACACATGCGGCAGAAGACCGTGCGGCAGGTGGTCATCGGCGTCTCGGCCGTATTGGCAATCGGCGGCCTGCTAGCCTATTACGGCATGGGCTGGAATGAACGGCAAGACCAGCTCCAGGCCGCCAAGCCGGACAGCAAGAAGCCAGCGCCGGCCAAGCCCGCATCCCTCCAGATCGAGAACGCCTGCGGCCGCGACTTGAGGTTCGCGGTGCACTATCTGCCCGACGGAGGCGAATGGCGCACCGAAGGCTGGTGGAACGTGGAAGCCAACAGTTCCACCGGCCTGCGCGGCGACCTGGGATTGATCGAATCCACCAACGCCATCTTCTACTACTACGCCGAATCGCTGGACCGGAAGATAGTCTGGCAGGGCCGCGACGACGACGAGACCGACGCGACCTATGCGTTCAAGGGGCGCAACTATCGCTTCGACCGGGTTCGCCTGGCCCGCGGCGCCGATGGCAGCTATCAGCTCAAGCTCACCTGCTAGCGCATCGGCCGCCGATGCTCAGACCAGCAGCACCGGACAAGGCGCGTGGGCAATGACCCGCGAGCACACCGACCCCAGCAATGCGTCCAGGAACGGCGCCCGATGGTGCGACCCCATCACGATGGCCGTGGCGCCCACCTTGATCGCATGCGCCACGATCTTGTCCGGCGTGTGGCCGGTAAGCTCGTGGCACTCGAAACCAACCTGGCCCGCGCGCAGGATTTCGACCACGGACTTCATTGCCTTGTCGCTCTCTTCGTGGTGCCAGGCGTCGATGTCGGCCTGGCCGATGAAGGCTTTGACATCGCCCGTCACGTCCGGCTCGCAATGCAATACGTGCACCGTGAAGTCCCGGTTCAGCAAAGGGCCCTCAACCAGGTAGCGCGCCGCGGCATCGCTATGGCTGGACCCATCGGTGGCAAGAATGATCGTGTTCATGACAGATCTCCTGTTCGTGGACTTCATCCCTTATGGCGCGCGGCCCTGGCCGCGGCCCGTCTGGGCAGGATCAGGCTGGCGCCCACGGATGCCAGCAGGATAAGGCCTACCGCCCCTAGCGACCACTGCACCGGCACATGGAACCATGGCGCGGCCAGCATCTTGCCGCCGATGATGATGAGCACCGCGGCAAGTCCGTGCTTGAGGTAGCGGAAACGCTCGCGCATGTCGGCCAGCAGGAAGTACAGCGCCCGCAGGCCCATGATGGCGAAGATATTGGAGGTGAAGACCAGGAACGGGTCGGTGGTGACGGCGAAGATGGCGGGAATGCTGTCCACCGCGAACACCACGTCGCTCGCCTCTATCATCAACAGCACGACGAACATGGGCGTGGCATGCCGCAGGCCGCCGATGCGCACGAAGAACGACTCGCCGTGATAGTCCTTGGTGATGCGCATGGACGAGCGCAACAGGCGCACCAGCGGATTGCGGGCAATGTCCGGCTGATGGTCCGCCCGGGCCAGCATCCTGGCGCCGGTCGCCACCAGCAGCACGCCGAACACATAGAACAGCCAGTCGAACTTCGACAGCAGCCAAACGCCCGCCAGGATCATGCCGACTCGCATCACGATGGCGCCCAGCACGCCGTACAGCAGCACCCGGCGCTGCAATTCCAGCGGCACCGCAAAGTAGCCGAAGATGAGCGAGAACACGAACATGTTGTCCACGGACAGGGACAGTTCGATCAGGTAGCCGGTGTAGAACTCCAGTGTCTTGCGGTGCGCAATGTCGCGCCCCAGGGTGGCATCCAGATACCACCACATCAGAGCGCCGAACAACGCCGCCAGCGCCATCCAGACGCCCACCCAGAACAAGGCTTCACGGGGCCGCACGCGGTGCGCATGCCGGCCGCCCAGCACATACAGATCCAGCGCCAGCACGACCAGCACAAAGGCTACGAACCCCGCCCACATCGGCATGGTGGCAAAGGTCTCGACCTGATTCATCAGGACCTCCCGCCGTCGCTGCAAAGCCGCTATGCGACGGCCATCGGTACACAGTGCATGTACGAATCCAGTCTAGAACTTCCGGATGCGCCGAACAATTCGCCTGGGTCGAACTGATGGTCAGGTTTTTTGGAACCGTCGCGGCGCGTGGAGCACCGGCATCGGCAACTCAGCCCAGGTACTCCACGTTGCCGCAAACGGAAATGCTCTGGCCGCTGATGATGGCGCCTTCGTCCGAACACAGGTAGGCCACCTGATTGGCCACGTCCTGCGGGCTGGTCATGCGGCGCAACGACACCTTGTCCACAAGCTGCTCGCGCATCGCGTCGTTGCTCACGCCAGCAGCCGCGGCGCGGGCGGCAATGACCCGTTCAACGCGGTCGCCCGACACCACGCCCGGCAGCACGGAATTGACGCGGATGTTCGAAGGCCCCAGCTCCATGGCCCAGGTCTGCGTCAGGCCGGCCAGGCCGAACTTGCTGGCGCTATAGGGCGTGCGCAGCGAAAAGCCCAGCCTGCCCGCGACGGACGAGATGTTGACGATGGACCCGCCGCCTGCCGCGCGCAGCAACGGCACGGCGCTGCGTGCGCACAGGAAGGTTCCCGTCAGATTGACATCCAGCGTGCGCTGCCAGGCGTCCAGCGTGGTTTCCTCCAGCCGGTTGGTCGGGCCGGCCACGCCGGCATTGTTGACCAGCGCGTCGAGCTTGCCCCATTTCTTCGCCAGTTCTCCGAACATGGCCTGGACTTGCGCCTCGCTGGATACGTCCGTCACGCTGACGCCCAGGCGCGGATGCGCGGCGGCAGCGGCCTTGCACGCCGCTTCGTCCACGTCGCAGACGTGCACCTCGGCGCCCGCCTCCAGAAACCTGCGCGCGATCGCCAGGCCTATTCCTTGCGCGCCCGCGGTGACGAGGACGCGTTTTCCTTGCAGTGAATTGCTCATGGCGGTTCCTGTTCAGAGCGCAAACTCGGGACGGATGCCGCTTTTGAGCGGCAGTCCCAGGATCTCGCGCGCCTCCGCGGGCGTTGCGGGCTCCATGTCCATTTCACGGATGATGCGCACGATGCGCTCGGTCAGCTGGACGTTGGTGGCCAGTTCGCCGTGGCGGTAGTACAGGTTGTCCTCCAGGCCGACCCGCGCATGGCCGCCCAGCAGCAGGGCGGCCATGTTGGCCTCCAGCTGCGCGGGGCCGATGCCGCTGACGCAGAAGATGCTGTTCCTGGGCAGCAGGTCCACCATCATCTGCAAATGCCGCACCGAAAATGGCATGGCGTTCTGGAAGTTGCGATGCACGTTCATGACCAGGTTGATGAAATGCGGCCCTTCGTCCAGTCCCTCTTCGATCAGCGTCGTGGCATCCTGCAGGATGTGCGTGGGGCTGAAGACCTCCCATTCGGGCTTGATGCCGCGCGCCTGCATGCCAGCGGCCAGTTCGCGGGCCTTGGTGAGCGGCGTGTTCATCAGGTATTCGCGGTCGCCGAACGCCAGGTTCAAGGTCGTGGCGTCCAGCGTGCACATCTCGGCGCCGGCGTCCATGCCCTTGAGCCGTTCTTCCCACAGGATCTCCCACGTTCCCGGAGAGGTTTCCTTGACCATGTCGCCATGCACGCCGCCGCCGGTCGAATTGTTCAGCACGATGTCGCAGCGGTCGCGGATGAGCCGGTTCATCTGCCGGTACACCGAAGCGTCGCAAGTCGCCTGGTCGTCGGGACGGCGCGCATGCAGCGCCACCACGCTGGCGCCCGCGTTATAGCAGCGGTACACGTCCTCCGCGATCTCCAGCGGCTGCGTGGGCAGGTGCGGATTCTGGCTCTTGAATGCCATGCCCCCGGTCGGGGCGATGGTCACGATGACTTTGCGTTTGCTCATGAGGTTCACTTCCAGAGCGCGCAGCGGCTCTCTTCCTTGGTGGTGAAGGCCTGGTTGCCGTCGATGGTCTGCACGACGTTGAAGTAGTCCCAGGGTTCCTTGGACTGTTCCGGCGTCTTGACCTGCAGCAAGTACATGTCGTGCACGACGCGGCCGTCCGGCCGCACTACGCCGTTCTTGATGTAGACGTCGTTCAGCTTGTTCTCGCGCAGATAGGCCAGCACGCGGTCGGCGTCATCCGTACCCGTGGCCTTGACCGCGCGCAGGTATTGCAGCGCGGCGGAGTAATCGGCCGCCTGCAGCGAGGAGGGCATGGCCTTGCGCTTTTCAAAGAAGGCGCGGGCCCAGGCGCGGGTCTCGTCCGATGCGTTCCAGTACCAGCTGTCCGTCAAATACATGCCTTGCGAGGCGGGCAGCCCCATGGCGTGGATGTCGTTGATGAACATGATCAGGCCGGCCAGGCGCATCGTCTTGGTGATGCCGAACTCATTGGCGGCCTTGATCGAGTTGGTGGCGTCCGCGCCGGCGTTTGCCAGGGCCAGGATCTCCGCCTTGCTGCTTTGCGCCTGCAGCAGGAACGAAGAAAAGTCGCTGGCCGATAGCGGATGCTTGACCGATCCGACCACCGTGCCGCCGCCGGCCTGGACCACCTTGGTCGTGTCCGCCTGCAGCGCGTGGCCAAAGGCATAATCGGCCGTCAGGAAGTACCAGCTCTTGCCGCCCGCTTTGACCACGGCCGCGCCCGTTCCGCGCGCCTGCGCCACGGTATCGTAGGCGTAGTTCAGCGTGTAGGGCGTGCATTGTTCGTTGGTCAGCGCCGGGGCGCCCGCGCCCACCACGATGATGGGCCGCTTCTTGTCGGCCGCAACCTTGGACATGGCCAATGCCGTGCTGGAATTGGTGCCGCCGATCAGCATGTCCAGGCCCATCTGGTCGAACCATTCCCGTGCCTTGGCCGAGGCGATGTCCGCCTTGTTCTGATGGTCGGCCGTCAGCAGTTCGATCTTCTTGCCGTTGATCTCGCCGCCCATCTCCTGGATCGCCATCTTGATGGCCTCGGCGCCGCCCGGGCCGTCCGGCCCCGAGTACACGCCCGACATGTCGGTGATGAAGCCGATTCGAATAACATCGTCTGAAATCTGCGCCTGGGCCGCAGGGGCGTGCAGCAGCGTCACGGCCAGGCCGCAGGCCAGGGCGCTGCGGGACATCATGCCTTGCATGGGCAACATGCTTGTCTCCTCTTGTGGGTTTTGGCGTCTGGGACCTCGGCTATTCTGGTGCCGGCCCCAGACCGCGGACAGTCATCATGGTGACAAAGCACCCTAGGGTTTACCTGAGCGGCACCACAACGGCTACGAAGGAGGCACACATGGGCGAACGGCTTGCCGACGCCGGCGACGAACCCCTGAGCGCGCGGCGGCGGCGCACGCAAGGGGCGGTGGACAAGATGCTCGACGTCGTCCCTTGGTACAAGGGCTTGCCGGAACTCGAACGCGACCTGATCCGCGCGGAATTGCGCGTCGTGACGCTGGCCGCGGGCCAGTTCCTGTTCCGCGCGGGCAGCCGCTCGCCGGGATGGTACGGCGTGGTGCAGGGGCTGGTGAAATGGTCCTCGCCGGGCGCGGACGGCAAGTCCCTGTCTCTGGCCGGCTTCAGCACCGGCAGCTGGTTCGGCGAAGCCACCATGATCCGCCGCGAGCGGTTCGAGTACGAGGTGGTCGCGCTGCGGCCCAGCCAGATCGTGATTCTGCCGCGCGAGACCTGTGAACGTCTCTGGAACAACAACATCGAGTTCACCAAGGCGCTGATGATGCATCTCGCGCAACGCGTGGACTGGCTGATGAGCAGCTTCACGTCCAACGTGCTGCTCGACGTCGACACCACGGTGGCGCGCGCCGTCGCCGCGCAGTTCAATGCGGAGAGGCATTCCGGCACCAACGGACGCCTGAAGGTTTCCCAGGAAGAAATCGCCGGCCTGTGCGGCATTTCGCGGCAACGCTGCAATGCAGCGCTTGCGAGGCTAGCTCGCGCGGGCGTGCTGGAAACCTACTATGGCGGGCTGGCTATCCTTGACGTGGACGAGTTGCACCGGCTTGCCAATATCAAGAAGAGCGCCTAGGAAGCCGGCGCTGACGGTACAAGAAAAGATGCCGGTCAGAACAGAAATTCTGTCTTTTCGCCCATAGGGGACAACTTTATAGTTGCCGCGGAAAAAACAGCAAACCGCATATCCGCACTTGAGGAGTCCCCCATGAAAGCCCCGTCCGCGCCCTCTGTTTCGCTCCTGGAACCCTATGTCGGCACAGAGGACCTGCCCCTGTACACGACCACCGTGTCCGTGACTGGCGGCGTTTCCGGACACGGCAGATCGTCGGGCCGCGCGATCTCCAACGACGGCGAACTGGAACTCGAACTCAGGTTGCCCAAGGAGCTTGGCGGCAACGGCGGCGGCACCAATCCCGAGCAATTATTCGCGGCCGGCTTTGCCGCTTGCTTTCATGGCGCCATGAAGCTGGTCGCCATGAAGAACGGTGTCCCGCTGCCGGCGGATTTCGCCATTCACTGCACCACCACTTTCGCGCGCGAAGCGTTTGACGGCCTGTTCTGCATCAAGGCCAGGCTGGAGATTTCCTTGCCCGGACTGCCGAAGGACCTCGCCTTGGCGCTGGTCCACGAGACGGAATCGATCTGCCCGTACTCGAAGATGGCGGACCAGGGGATCGCGTCGTCGGTGCATCTGACTTGATCATGGCCAGCGCCCGCCCCGCGCACTGATTACCCGCCTCCGGAGCTGGAACCCCGCCTCAGCCACGAACTTTCTTGAGCAGGGCCTCGGCCTCTTGCCTGCGCCCCCGATCGGCGAGCTCGCGCCCAGGGCGCGCGGGCGCACGCAACGCCTTCTCCAGATATGGGGCCGCCTCCGCATTGCGGTTCCGGTAAACCAGATAATCCGCATAGAAATAGTTGGGATCTATGCCATCCGGATTGATCGCAAGCGCCTGCTGCAACAACGCCTCGGCCTTCTTGTTGTCCCCGAAGCCGACCGGCCAGCCAGGAACCTTGTAGTACAGCACACCGAGGCTGTTGAGCGCGGACCCGCTTAACGCGTTGCTGTCGATCTGGATCGCAGTCTCGTATTCGGCCTTGGCCTGCTTCGCGATGCCAAGCGCGCCCAGCCCGCCCTTGGCCCCAGCCCAGGAACTCAGGATGATGCCTTCCCAGATGTGAGGCTCGGCGCGGTTGTTGTACTTCGCGGTCACGGCATGCGCCTTCTGCGCCAGGGCTTCGAAGCCGGTCTCCCGCTTCGCTTCCGGCATCTGATACTGAATCTCCGCCCACTCCTTTTGCAAGGCGCCGATGGCGTTGTCCATGTCGGCCGGCTCCGCTTGGGCTGCGGGAAGAAAGGAATATGCGCTCATGGCAAGCATGGCCGATGAAGCGTAACGCAGGAAAGCTCTGCGGATCATGATGAGACTCCTGATTGCGGCGGCGGCGGCCTCAAGGCGCGCCGATGCTTGGTGAATGCGCCATCGAGCAGGCGCGGAAAGAGTGCGTTGAGCCGGACCGCCAGGGCTTCGAACAGGCCGGCGTAGCGCTGGGCCGTCTCCGCTTCCAGCATGCGCAGCACGGCACGGGCGACCGCCTCCGGGCTGTCCGTCGGCGATCCGGTCGCCTGGTTGAAGGCGATGACGTCAGCCGCATTGAAGGGTGTATCGATGGCGCGCGGGGCGTAATACTGGACACGCACGGGAGAGTCCGCGAGTTCGCGTCTCAGGGATTCCGTATAGACACGCAGGGCTGCCTTGGACGCGCCGTACGCCGCAAAGCCGGGAACGCCCAGGCTGCCCAGCACGGAGCCTATGTTCAAGACCTGAGCGCGTGGCTGGCCAAGCAGCACGGGCAGCAGGCTGGCGGTCAACAGCATGGGCGCGATGGCGTTTGTATCGAAGATCTGCTGGGTCTGCTCAGGGTCCATCGCGCCCGCCGCGCCAAACCCCGCGACCGCCGCGTTGTTGATGAGCACGTTGGCGCGACGCGCCGCGGCGGCATCCGCAATCGCCGCCCGCCCTTCCTGCGTGGTGATATCCACCACGAGGGCGTCTACCGCGCTGCGGTCATGAGCATCCAGGCTCAATGACTTGGCCAGTTCCAGCGTGGGACCGGCGCGCCTTCCGACCAGCAACACGCGCGCTCCTTCGGCGCGCAACATGCGTGCGATGGCGCTGCCCAACCCGCCGGCAGCTCCCGTAAGCACGACCGAGGCCTGATTGATCTTCATGCCGGCACGCTCCCGGCCGCGGCTCGCGGCAGTCCGCGGAAGATCGCACCGTACAAGCGGTAGAACATATGCGCCGCATGGATGACGGCCGCCTGATCGTCGGGATGCTCCAGCCGATTCATCAATTCGGCGAAATGTGCGGTGTGCTCCTGATCGAGCATGCCATGCGAGCGCAGATAGCTGAAGGCCGTTCCGGACAGGCCCAACGCCTGCTGGATCCGGTCCGCAGCGTTCAGAGCCAGCGCGACGCTCGTTCCCTCCAATACGTGGACCATGCCGAAGAAGCCCACGGGGTTGTTCCGCATGATGGTGTCGTAGGCGTAGGCCACCATGATTTCCGTATCCGGGCCGGGGCCCGCGCACTTGATCGCCTCAGCGTCCGCACCCGCCGCGCGCAGGTCGTTCAGTATCCATTCGTCATGGCCGGTTTCCTCCTCGATGTATTCCTCCAGCGCCGCGTCCATCCATGCCAGGCGGCCTGGCATGCGGGTGCGGCACGCGTGCATCAAGGGCACCGTGTGCCGCACATGGTGATAGGCCTCGGCCAGGAAGCGGATGTATGAAGGCAGCGCGACCTCGCCGCGCAGACAGTCCTGGATGATGGGCGCCTGGACCAGCGCTTCCCGGCTGCCCCGCGTTGCGTCCACGAGAGAATCGAAAAATGGCATTTTGGTTTACACCCGAGAAAAGGGCCGGACGCTTTGGAACAGGTCCGGATGCTGTTGAAGAATCGCGCTTCGGCGGGGCCGTCCGTTGGCGGTAGCCATGCCCCCGTCCACCGAGAACTCGGCGCGCGCCTGAAGCCAGCGGCCAATGCGGGCGTAGTCGGGCAGCCGCTGGTTGGCCCGCGCTATGGCCGCGTCGATGGCCGCCGCCGAAGCCATGCCCTGGGGCCAGATCACGGCGCCCAGCTCGGCTTCGCCATCGCCGTACACGACTGCGTGGCGGATCTCGGGCTGATTGCCCAGTTCGATCTCGACCCACTCCGGCGAAACGTTGCGGCCAAAGCCCGTGATGAGAACGTTCTTTTTGCGGCCTTCTACATGCAGGTACCCTGCGGGATCCAGGCGACCAAGATCGCCAGTCGGCCACCAATCGCCGGCCGTCGACGGAACGCCGAGATAGCCAAGAAACGGCGTCCCGGCGATCTCGATCTCGCCGTCTTCGGCAATGCGGACTCGCGCATGCGGCAATGGCCGGCCCGCCGAGCCCGGCAAATCCGCGCCGGGCAGGTTCAGCGTCTGCACGGAAGCGGCTTCAGACAGGCCATATCCTTCGTAGGCGGGAAGACCAAGCCTGCGCGCCTGCTCCAGCAATGGCGCACCCACCGCGGCGCCGCCCACAGCCATCAGGCGCAGCTGCGGTGGAGCAGGCGCCCGGGTCGCTGCCAGCCAGGCGGCGTAGGCGCGCAGCATCTGCGGCAGCACGATCACGCTATTGGCCTCGGACGCAGTCAGCGCCGCGTGAAATCGCCCGGGATCGAATTGGGAGGATCCCTGCAGCCCGACCTCCGCCAACGGCGATACGTGGATACACGCGCCTTCCAGCAGGGGCGCGTAGACGCCGGCGATGTTCTCCAGCAACACGGGCAAAGGCAAGGCAGTGAGATGGCTGCCGATGCCGATCCCGCGCGTGGCGTCGGCCAGGCCATGCGCGACATCCAGCATCTGGGCGCTGCCCAGACATACGCCCTTGGGCTGCCCGGTGGAGCCAGACGTGAACGTGATCTTGGATGTGCCAGCCGGCAAGGGAATCGCCGGAAAAGGCAGCAGCCTGACCGCCAGGCCGCCGAGCTGGGTGACTTCGGACACATTCATGTCGGAGCTTGCTTGCGCATGCCCGCTGGCCGGCGTCAGCAGCAGGCTGGCGCCGGCCGCGCTCATCGCGGCCTGCCGCTGCTCCGGCGTGAAGAACAACGGCAATGGCAAGTGCACGGCGCCCATCGCCAGGCACGCCAGATCGACAACGATCCAATCCGCGCCGTTGTCCAACAGCGTCGCGACTACCCGCGGGCCATATGCGGAGAGCGCGTCCGCGCAAACCCGCACCCGCTCCGACAGTTCTGCATAGGTCAATGCCACCGATGAACGCAAGGCAGGTTGCAAGCGACGGTCGCCGCGCGTCAACGACGCAAGAAACTCCTGACCGGTCATGATTGAGACTCGCCGAATCGATTCAGAATAAGGCTCAGGCGCCCGGCAAATACCTGAGGATCATGTTCGTAGTAGTTGCCCCAGTCGCGCCGTTCGCCAGGATCCAGCCGCGCGGGCGTGGCGGCGGCCAGGGGCTGATGAGCCAGGCCCATGCGCGAGAACAGGTGGTGCAGTTCGGAGGTCAGGGTGCTGACCGCCCATTCGAAGCCCTGCTGGTGCAGATGCAGTGCCAGATGGGGCACCAGCAGCCGTCCCGCGCCCGGCCGGACGGCGGCGAACTGGCCCGTCTCGACGATGTGGCGACGGGCCACGGACAAGTCGCGCTGACGCAGGTACTGCTCCACCGGCGCCGAAAGATAGCGCTCCAGATACAGGGTTTCAGCCGCGCCGCGAAATCCTGCCGCGGCGAGGATCTGGCCTTCGGCCTGCAGGCTGACCAAGGTCGGCATCCAGTGCTTCAGGCGAGCGCCAAAACGCTGCCGGTAGCGCAGGTAGATATAGGATTCGACACAGCCGCGCTGCGGGTCGTCGTAGGGATGCACGAACAATGCCGGGCGGGGCCGCGCGAGCGGAGCCGTGTAAGGCCAATCGGTCGACTGTGGCGAGGCCTTGCGCTGCGGCGTCATGATTTCTGGTCGGTCCATTTGAAGCGCTTGCTTTAACGATGGCCGCAGCGTACGGGCCGAACCTTAACTCCAAATTAACCGCGCCTCGGTGGTAATCTCATCCAAGCCATTAGTAGGAGTTCTTGAATGCGAATTCTTATCGTCGAAGATGACCCGCTGATAGGCGATGGCCTCAAGAACGGCCTGCGGCTGCTGGGGTACGCGGTGGATTGGTTCGTCAACGGTCAAGAGGGCGACCATGCCCTGCGCGCCGTGCACTACGATGCGGTGGTGCTGGATCTTGGTCTGCCATCCGAAGACGGGGTGACGTTGCTGACACGTTGGCGCCAAGCCGGAATCGACGTCCCCGTGGTCATACTGACAGCGCGCGACGCCGTCGAAAGCCGGATAGGCGGACTCGACGCTGGCGCGGACGACTACCTGATCAAACCCATCACGCTGGATGAACTGGCCGCCCGTCTGCGCGCCGTCACGCGCCGGCTGGCGGGCAAGCCCGAACCCGTATGGCGCCATGGGGACCTGGAGTATCAGCCGGCCTCGCATGAAGCGCGGTGGAAGGGACTGGCGGTGGATCTGACCGTACGCGAAGCACAGCTACTGGAGCTATTCCTGACGCATCCCAGCCGGGTGCTGACGCGCGATTTCATCCGCGACAAGCTCTACGACTGGGACTCCGACCTGGAAAGCAATGCCCTCGAGGTTCATGTGCATCATCTGCGCAAGAAGATCCATCCCAAGCTGATCCGTACGCTGAGAGGCGCTGGCTACGCGCTGGGCCAGGTGGAGACCGAGGCATGACGCTGCAGCGCAGGCTGATCATTGCCGTGCTGCTGGCCGCTCCCCTGGCATGGCTGCTGACCATTGCAGGCACCTACTGGCGCGCCGCACACGAAATCAACGAGCTCTACGACACCGACATGCTGCGTCTGGCTGAGCAGACGCTTGCGGTCGCGGCCCTGCTTCCCCCCCGCGCCAGCATTCCCGGCCCGCTTCAGGCACCCCATCCGCCGAACTCTGGAGACGCCAGCGGCAAAGACCTGTCCGTGGCGATATGGCGCGACGCAGGCGCGCCGCTTGTACTGGATGCCGAAGCGCTCCAATTCCCGCGCGACCCGTCCCAGGAGGGCTTTGTCGACAGTACGGTCAACGGCGTGCCATGGCGGATTTATTACCTCGCCAGCGACGACAAGACAACGCGCGTCGCGGTGGGCCAGCGCATCGGTGAGCGCGAAGATCTCATGGTCGCCTACATCGCAAGCCAGATCGCTCCCTGGCTGATCGGACTACCTGTACTCATCGCCATGCTCATTCTTTCCGTGCGCCGCGCTCTGCGGCCCGTGCGCATGCTGTCCCAGGCCTTGGAGAATCGCCGTCCCGATGACGGCACGCCGCTGTCCGAGGCTGCCGCGCCGGCGGAACTCAAAATTCTCGTGCAAGCCATGAATGACTTGCTGGCACGAGTCGCCAGTCTTATCGAACAGGAACGCCGCCTGACCGCGGACGCCGCCCATGAATTGCGCACGCCGCTCGCCGCCTTGCGCGCGCAGTGGGAAGTGGCGCAGCGCGCGCAGGACGCAACGCTGCGAGCGGATGCCCAACGCAGCGTGGGTGCGGGGCTGGACCGCCTGGACCGGCTGGTAGCTCAGTTGTTGACGCTGGCGCGGCTCGACAGCAACGGCCCCTCGGGTTTTGACGACGCCGTCAACTGGAGCCTGGTGGCCGAGCAGGCGGTCGGTGACTGCCTCTGGATCGCAAACCGGCGCGACATCGAGATCGATATCGAATGGCCGGACGGAAAGGAAAACGCGCTTCCGACGGCCGGCAGCAACAATGCGCTGGCCATCATGCTGAAGAATCTGCTGGATAACGCCGTGCGCTATGGCCCGCGGCATACACGCGTGCGTCTGACGCTTGGCGCCCGCGCCATCCTCATCGATGATGCTGGCGCGGGCATCGCGCCCGAGGTCCTGCCACGGCTGGGCGACCGGTTCGTGCGCGCCGCCGGCAATGAAGAATCCGGCAGCGGCCTGGGCGTATCGATCGCGCGCCGCATCGCACACAATCACGGTCTGATGGTGCGCTATGACATGCGCGGCGCGGCTGCCGGCTTTCCCGCCGGCCTGCGTGTTTCGATCCTGCGCCGTGAGAGCACCCAATCGACATGAGGCGCAGGAGCCCCGCCTCAAGCGCCGGGGCGCCATTTCACGTGCACGGCGGCCGCCAACAGGGCACAGCAGCCCAACAATAGATCCAGCCTTTGCCCCAGCCCCGCAAGAACCAACGAGGCCCCCAGCAGGTTGTAGTAGATCAGGCTCAGGATCGCGCCAGCCGTCCCCGCGGCGCAGGCATAGGCGCGCAAGGCATGGGCCAGGATGTTGGGTATCGCGATCGCGTAGGCCGCTGCAATCACGGCCATGCCGATGAGAAACGCCGAACTCCCGACAAGCGCGGCAACCAGCGCCGCGCCTAGCGCCATCAGACCGATACCCAGCAGGACGAGGCGTTCGGACGCATACCCCCGCCGCAGCAACGCCGTGTTCAGGAACGCGCCGCACAGCGACGCCGCGGCCAGCGCCAACCCGCTTTCGCCGAACCCCAACCACGCATCCTGCAAGCGGGCGAAAAGGAATGGACCCAGTTGGTAATAGCCGAAAATCGCCAGGTTGAAAATGGCGATCAGCGCCGCGCTGCGCCAGATCGCCCGGTCTTGCAGCATGGCGCGCAACGTCGGCCAGAAGGGCGCCGCCGCATGGGACTGCGGCCGGGTTTCCGGCCACAGCAATGCGCTGGCCCCGAGCAGCGCGACGGCGAGCAGGACCAGCGCGAGAAAGACGCCCTGGAGCCCGCCGGCCGCCGCGATCTCCTGCCCGGCATACATGCCGACCGCAGGGCTCGCGGCCAACGCCATTCCCAGAATGGAGAAGACCCGGGCCAGCGTCGGACCCTGATAGCTATCCCGCAGCGCCGTCTGCGTTACGATTGAGCCCGCGGCCGCGCCGAAGGCGCAGATCAATCTGGCTGCGAGCAACTGCGTGAAATCGCCCGCTGCCATGGCCCAGCCCGCGCCCAGCGCATATAGCGCCAGCCCTGCCAGCAGCGCCGGCCGGCGGCCCCGGGAATCACATAGGCGACCCCAGAACACCACGCCGCAGGCAAAGGCCACGAACCACAGCGAGAGCGTCTGCGCAGCTTCCTCTGGCGTGGCCCGATAGGCAGTTGCGATCAACGGCAAGGCGGGGCTGTACATCGTCTCGACGATCTGCGGAAAACTCAGCAGCGGAATGACGAGCAGAAGAGGCGGACGGCGGGACATGGCGGTATCGGTAAACGGAGAGTCCGTTTTTTAGCCGGCCGCCGCCTTCGCCGTTGTAGCCAGGAAGACAAAAAGCATCGGAACTCGGACAAATGGCCAGGCTCGCACCCACCGACGCGTTCAACCCCGACACCATGGCCCAGCCGGTGACGGGCATCGCATCGCGCCTGATACGGCACGATTCCGGCCTGCATAGCCATGGCCGGGGCCAACTGCTCTTTGCTCACGCGGGCTCCATCCGCCTCGCAATGCCAGGGTTGATCGCGGTACTGCCTCCGATCCGCGCGGCATGGATACCGCCTGGAACCGAGCACCGCGTCATGATCCGCGGCGAAGTCGAATACCGCTCGATCTATCTGGACACCGCGCGTATCGCGGCGCCCGCGGCCGCCGCGGCCATACTTTCGATGACTCCGCTATTGCGCGAGGTGTTCGAGCGCATCAGCCTGGAACCCTTTGACGCCGACTGGTCTCAGGGCGCGCCGTGCAACCTGCTGGCCGTGTGCATGGACGAATTGCGCGCGGCAAGACAGGAGCCCATGCTGCTGCCCGTGCCCACGGATCGCCGCCTGGCCGGCCTGAACCTGGAGGAACTGCCGCCCGAACTGGATGCGCTATCGCAACGCGTCGGCGCGAGCGCGCGCACCATCACCCGGATCTTCCAACGCGAAACCGGCATGAGCTATCAGGCCTGGCGGCAGCTCTGGCGCCTGCTGCGCGCCGTGGATCTGCTGGCTGCGGGCCAGAGCGTGACCGCGGTGGCGTTCGATCTGGGCTTTGCCAGCGACAGCGCGTTTATCGCGTACTTCCGGCAGATGACGGGGGAGACGCCGGGGCGGTATGTACTCAACGAACGATGAATTGCAGTCGCCGCTACGCACGCGCCAAAGCTACGCGGCGAGCCTGTCCGCCGCCGCCTGCAAGCCGCCCAGTATGCCGTCCGCTACCGCCTGCGGAAATCCTGGCGGCAATCTGGCGCGGACCATGCGCACAGCCTCTGGCGTGCGCGCGATCAGATCGTCCACGACGAACTGGACTCCCTGGCCGTCCGGCGTCACGACGCCATGTCGCGCGCCCACCGTCAGCCAGTGGCGGCGCTGGATGTCGCGCATGCGCCAGTGTGGGTTCTTCGAGCGCACGGCCATCGCCATCTTCGCGCGGACAGGCGACAGTTTGCCTGGCCCTTCGCCCAGGATCGGATAAGCGGACAGCACGTCGTATAGCGGGGTAAGTTCATATGCCCCGCCAGGCCGCAAGAACAGGCTGAAGTTCTTCGCGTGGCCGTCCGTTGCGCATAGCATCCAGAACAGGACCTGAGCCTGGAAAAATGTCCGCCGGTCATGCTCTGCATGGCGCGAGGTTTCGAGCAGACTCATAATGCGGTCGATGCCGGGTCCGCCATCCGCCTCGTACTTCAGGTGCGGCGGGGTGCCGGTGGCCTGACACATGTCTTCCTGCGGCAGGCGGATGAGACCACGGGCTCCGTCTCCGCCGTCCTGCCAGCGGCGGTCGAAACGTTCAACGGCGAGCACCTTCATGTCTTCGAAGCTCAGTACTTCCGTGCGCGCCACGGGCATGCCGTAGGCAGCCAGGATCTCCGAGCACAGCCATTCGTTTTCCACCGATTCGCTCAGATCGAACTTCATATTGCCGACCAGCCCCAATGGCAACTTGAGGATGTGAGTCGTCGGCGTGGCGCCTTGGGGCAAACACCATTGTCCGTCCATCCGCAGCAAGGCGGTCTTCTCTTGCGCACCTGCGATGGAAATGCGGAAATCATCCTCAGCGATGGTCTGGCCGCCGAGAAGCGCCGGCGCCGGCACGCTGCGCAACAGCTGCGCCACCTGGGCATCGTTCAAGGGCGAGGCTTGCACCGACGTCACGTCTGCAGGCGCTGTTCCCGCAGGCAGGATCTGCAAGGCGCCGGCGCAATCACGGCCGATCTCGGCAAGCAGGGCGAACGCATCGGTCGATCCTGCCCGGAACCGGCGCGCAACCCGTTCGCGGATTTCCTTGCTGTCGGGCAGCAGGTTTTCGAAGTATGCGCGGACCACGTCGCCACGATGCGGGCCATTGCCCGGCGTGAAGGGCAGGGACAGCGACAATGGCCTGCCCGGCGCGGAGGCGACCCAGTCCTTGTCGTACTGCAGGACCTCGCCGGCGTGGGGTCGATTGCTCCACTCTCCGACATAGGTGCCATTCATCCATAGGCCCAGGATCTGCGCATGTGAACGTCGCCCCATGGCTTTACCAGCTGGGTTCGGATGTTGTTTCGGGTCCCGGCTGCGCCCCTTGCTGGCGCAGGACCATTTCGACCCCCAGGATGCTCAACAGCTGCAGCAGCCGGTCTGCGCTGACCTTGGCGGCATTGCGTTCCAGGGCGGACAAAGTCTGTTGTGTGACCCCAAGGCGCAAGGCCGTGGCCGCCTGGGTCAAGCCGGCCTCTTTGCGAAACCCCTGGATTAAGGCCGGTAATTGTGTCGCGGTGCGTACGGTGAAATCCATAATACAAACCTCAAGCTGTATTTCAGATATACAAAGTCTAGGCTGTTAATCTGAAATACACAATGTGGTTTGTGGCTTTTCACAGCCTACGATTTGTATTTCCTAAAAACAAATCATAGACTGTATTTCGCGAACAGCACCTAGCTTCTATCCGCATGGTCCGGCTCCGCGTCTGCGAACCGCGAGACTACTGGCCTGGAGATCCCCCGCAATCCGACCCGATCCTGGACACCGGCAACGGCGTGTCCCCGCCCGTATTCCCCGCGAACTTGCGGATCTTCTCCGCCAGCTCCGCCGTGGGCTTCTCATAGCCATAGCAATACGGCGGCGTCGGCGCAGCCTCGGGCCGGTAGTCCTGCAACACCGGCTTCGCGTCGCCCAGATACAGATTGTCCTTCAGCCGCAGGAAGGCCTTGTAATCGCGCGTATAACCGTGTTCGTCCTTCCGCGTCTCATAGGCGCCGCGGTCGGATTCGCCATTCTCCAGCGCGCTGCGCTTGGCGGCGACCGGAATGTAGTGGCAATAGTTCACGTTGATGCCTTCCACCGTGGGGAAGAACTCCGGCTCCACGCATTTGCGCTGCGCGGAGTTCTTGAAGATATTGCCTTCGACCAGGGCCTTGGCCTCCAGGCTGAAACTCATGCCATAGAAATCCCAATCTTCCAGCAGATTGTTGAACAGGTGGAAGGTGCCGAACTGCCCGCGCGGATTGCGCTGCACGGTGTTGAGGAAGTAGTTGTGGTGCAGCGTCACGCGCGCAATCGAGTCGCGGTCGTAGTTGGCGTAAAGGTTCTTCGACGTAATGTTGTTGAGCAACATGACCTTGTTCGAATTGTGGAACTTGGTCCATGAGATCGTGACGTCGGTCGACCCGTTCTTCACGTTCAGCAGCCGGTCCGACATCCGCGACAGATCCATGTGATCGACCCACACGTCACGGCTGTTGTTGGCCACGTTCACGGCCTGCGTAAGCCGCGACAGGCGTCCGTCTATCGTCAGGTGCGTGAGGATGACGTTCTTGCTGCCATACACGCCCAAGCCATCGTCGATCAGGGTGACGCGCCTGCCGCGCCCGTCTATCGTCGTGTTGGACGGCACGCGCAGCTGCGTATCCAGGACGATGGTCATGTCGGAGGCGAAGCGTATCCAGGTCGGTCCCTTCTTCGCCTGCGCCAACGCGGCGCGCAGCGTTCCGGGACCCGAATCCTGATCGGACGTGACGTCGATGAACTTGCCGCCCAGGCCGCCCGTGGCCCGGGCGCCGTAGCCCTCGCGCTGCTGCAGCAGCGCCGCGACGGACGGACAATGCTCGTCCGGGCTTTTGCACGTTTCAGCGGCGGTGGCCGTCCCGCCGTACGACATGGCCAGGGCAAGCAGCCAGCCCGCGGTTTTGATTGCAGCCTTCATCGGCACTCGCTCCTATTGCTGCGCGGACGTGTCCGCGGCCGTGACGTGGCGCCAGATGCCGCCGCTCAGGCGCAGGTTTTCCGGAGGACCGGCCAGATGCTCCCTGAGCCGTTCGAAATAGGCCTGCTGCCAGCGCAGGGAATACGCCTCGGCGTCCTCGCCAGGCTTGGCCGCGGGCAGCATCTCCAGCGTGTAGGCGACGCGGCCGTTCTCCCAGCGCGGCGCGTAGAACACCGAGGGCACGCCCATGCGATGCGCCAGGTGGGACGCGAAGCCTGAGTAAGTCACGTCCTGCCCTTCGAAGGTGGTGCGAGGCGCCGCCGGATTGGCCGCGCCGTCTATCGCCAGGCAGAGCACGTAGCCCGACGTCAACGCGCGCATGCAGGCCTTGGCGACCTGCGCCTCGGTCTGGTCGGCGGTGGAGATAAGCGCCGCGGAGTAGCTGCTCTGCGCGATGCTGGGCGCGGTCGCCAGCCAGCGCGACGGGATGCCCACCAGTTCCAGCGCCATCAACCCGGCATACATGGGGCCGACGTGCGCGGTGGCGACCACCACGCCCTTGCCGCCCGCCAGCAGCGGCGCGAAGAAGCGCTCGCCGGTATCCAGCTCTCCCAACACCTGCATGGCCTCTTCGACGCTTTCCTCGCGGCATTCGAGCCAGTCGAACAGCAGGTGGTCCACCAGATGGCCCCAGCGCGCGCGGCGCTCCCATTGCGCGCGATCGATACTGGTGTCGCCGCGCATCGACCAGGCCCAGTCCAGGCGCGCCTGCGGGATCGGAGCGGTGTGCAGCCGTTCCTCCAGCTGCGTCATGGCCTCCTGGAAGGTCGCCGGCAGCCGCTGGCCGCGTTGCGCCACGTACTGCCCGAAGAGCGTCTCGGCCTCCTGCTTGCGGCCCGCCTGCGACAGCGCGCTGATGGCCGCACGCTGCCAGAGCTGCTTTTCGGGCGACTTCTCCAGCAAATGCATCATCTGGTCGGCCGCCGCGTCATACTGCAGCGTGTAGCGCAGCGCGCGCGCATAGAAGGCCCGCGTCTGCTCCAGATCCGGCGCCAGGTCGATGGCCTGCTTCAACGGCGTCAGGGCTTCCTTGTAGCGCCCGGCGCGCAGCAGGGTCTCGCCATGCAGCGTCAACAGCCTGACATCCGCAGGCGCCGCGCTCAGACCGGCCTCGAAGTGCGCCAGCGCATGTACCTTGCGGTCGTCTTCGGTGCCGCGCCGCAGATGCGCCAGACCCAGGGACGAACGCAGGACCGCGCAGTCGTGGCCCGCGCCCAGGGCCGCGTCGCCGAAGGCGATGGCGGCCGCCACCCTGCCGTCATCCAGCAGGGCGCGCACGGCCATCGTCGCCACGCGCTCGTTGGGCAGCTCTCGCGGGTCCAAGGCGGCGGCCATGCCTGCCGCCTCGGCCGCATCGCCATTGCGCACGAAGGCCATCAGCCAGGGGTAGGCTTCGCCAGGCTCGCTTTCCGCCAGGTTCCTGGTCGCGCGCGCGACCTCGGCAGCCTCGGCCACGCGGCCGGCCTGCACGCGCAACTGGATGCGCGCCGCATGCAGCGCCGCCGCGCCGGGCTCGATGCCGGCGGCGGCGTCCGCCTCGGCGATGGCGCGGTCCCATTGCTCCGTGCGCCCGAACAGGCTGGCGAGCAGGCGGCGCTCGTCGGCGCGCGCAGGATAGACCGCCACCATGATCTCCAGCGCAGCGATCGCGGCAACCAGTTTGCCTTCCCGCACCAAGGGCGAAACCAGCAGGCGGCGGGCATCGCGCCAGCCCTCCGCAGCCTCGCGCAGCGCCGGTTCCAGCATGGACATGTCGTTCAGCGGCTCGGGCGAGGAGTGAATCTGCCTGATCACGTCACGCAAGCGTGCCGCAGCCTCAGTACCAGCGGGACGATCCGCAATTGCCGTATCAACCATGACGCAATCCTCTCAACAACGCCCACGCCACGCGAGCGATGAACATCAGCACAAAACCCAGCGCCAGCGCCTGCAGCAGCAGGATCCCCGTGCGCGGACTGCTCGGGCGGTCCGTGGGCACCGGCTGCGCAATGATGGACAGGTAACGCTGCAGCCGCAGCGTGTCCGTCATGGCCTGCTGGTAGGTCTGCTGCGCCAGGGTCAGGTTCGAATCCGCGAAAGCCTGGGCGTTGCGCAGCGCCTCGTAGGACTTGAGCTGTTTCGCTTCCGTGTTGCCCGCGCCGCTCAGGCGCTGACGAACGGCCGCGATACGCTTCTTCAGGGAAGTCACCTGCATCTCGGCGGGCCGCAGCATGAAATGGTCCTTGTTGCCCAACGCGCGGATCTTGTCGAGATTGATCTGCGCAGTGTTGAGCTCGCCTTCGAGCTGGCTGGAGAGGTTCAGCAGCATCGTCACCGTGGCCGTGGGATCGATGTTGCCGTGCGTGGTTCGCCATGCGGTCAGCGTTTCCCGGGCGGCCAGGGCCTTCTGCTCCGCGAGCTTGACCGCTTCCTCGCTCACTTTCAGCTTGTCGGCGACGCCTTTCTCGTTCATCGAGCTGACGAAGCTCTCGGCCAGCTCGATCAAAGCCCTGGACAGCAGCGCGGCGTCCTCCGAGGAAAATGCGCTCACGCGCAGCACGTCGATCTGCTCCAGCGCATTGAACGAGACCTTGACGGAAGCCCGGTAGGCGCGGAAGAGATCGTCCTCGCTGGCGTCTTCGGCCAGGTGATTCACCGGATCCAGGCCCGCACGGATCAGGTACTGGCGCAGGCCGACCTTCTTGTCCAGCTGCTGCATGGCGTCGCGCGACTTGAGGAAGTCGGCGACCGCCCAACCATCCACGAAGCCGCCCAGCATGCCGCCCGCGTTGCCCGTGGTCAGCAGGCTGGCCGCGGCCCCTCCGCCGCCTTGCTGGCCCGAGGCCGACTGCACGAAGAAGCGCGACTCCGCCTCGTAGCGCGGCGTGGCGAAGAGCAGCAGGTAGACCAGGGCGCACGCGACCGGCGCCAGCACGATGAGCGTGTTGATCCAGCGGTGGCGGCGCCGCTCGCGCAGCGCCGATTGCCGCTCGCCGCGGCGGCGTTCGATTTCGGACCTGCCTTCAGAGGCCGATTCCGCCCTCATCGAAGCCGCCTCCGAGGACGTCGTCGCCTGTGCCGGATTCGCTCCTTGATCGTCGCGGGGGGAACCTGCGGATGCACTGGTCGAGGTCGTCTTCGATGCTGAGTGCGCTTCGTTCATAAATCAAACCCTTGAAGCAATAGTCCGCCAACTGATTCTGGCGGTAACTGGAAAGAATGAGTGTCCGGCCGACCAGGCGCTCTTCGAACAGAGCCAGCCACAGGCGGGTGAAACGGCAAGGCTCGAAAGGGATGGCCCCTTCGATCACGTAGACATCGAACGCCGGCGCCAGCGCCAACGCGAAGGAAAACTCCTGCCGCGCGTAGAGCGGCCAATGCTCCATGGGCTTGGCCAGGGTTCTGGGATCGCTGACCAGGTCGGCGACCAGTTCGTGCGTGGCATCCGCGTCGATCTCGTACATCTCGCTGACGAAGTCGATCATGCTCAGGCCGTTGGCCTTGCCGCGGATGAAGCCCTGGCGGCCTATCGCCCAGGACACGTTGCCATCGTGCTTGACGAAACCCTGGCGCGGCGGCCGCAAGCCGCACAGCACATCGACGATCTGGCGATGCAGTTCCGGCGCGGGCGACAGCAGCGCATAGCGCCCGACCGGAATGTCGAGATCCACGTTGGAAAGCAGCGCCTGCCTGCTGCCGAATGCATAGGGCTCGTCAGTGACGCCATTGAGATGGATCATCTTCTTCCCTCACATCGGCTGGACATTGGGACGGGCCAGACGCTCCGCCGCCAACGCAAGCACCATCATGAAAACCAAAGAGGTCAGGAAGTACCCCAGACTCGCATCATGCGAGGTGTAGGCCTCGAAGTACGCGGAACGCAGCAGCTGCATGCCATGCGCCAATGGCAGCCACAGCATCCACGGCCGCAGGTTCTCCGGCAACTGCTCCGACACGAAGAACACCGCCGCGAAGATCTGCAGAAAGCGTTCAATGATCGGCGCGAGCCTGAGAAAGAAATGCCAATAGGTCGCGATCGATCCGAACAGCACGCCCAGCGCGGCCCCGAAGCATCCCATCAGCACGACAAAAAGCAGGAAACCGGACCAGCTTTTCGGCAAGGTCACGAGTTCCAGCGCATGACCGGCGCTGATCAGCACCAGGAACACCACCAGATACACCGACACATAGATGAACGCCTGCACCAGCGCGCACATCAAGGGCGTGACGCCCTGGAAGTTCAGCAGACCGCGGGCTGACACGTAGGCCGTGCTGCTCCTGAAAGCGATCTGCCGGAACATGATCCAGGTCGTCGCGCCCAACAGCGAGAACGTCTGCACGTCCATGCCCATGATGTAGTGCGTGCCCATCAGGATGTACAGCGACGAAATCAGCGTCAGCAGCACGACCGGGCCCACCAGCGCCCATACCAGGGCGATCCGGCTCTCGCCATGCATCACGCGCAGCTGGTAGATGAACATCGCCAGCAGCGTGCGTCCGACCGGCCGGACCTTCACGGAATGGCTCGGATCGTGCCCCTCATGCAGGCCTTGCAAGCGGGCTCGCAATATCGCGAGATCGCCCGCCTCGTCCTGCGGCACTTCGACCTCCAGCGCAATGTCATTGCGCGAGGCGTGGCGGCGCGCTTCGCGCGCCTCGTCCTGCTTCCGGCGCTCCACGCGCCGCGCGTGCGCCGCGGCCAGGCGCTCGTCTTCGGCCACCAGTTTGGCTGGCATGTAGCCGGGCGCGAACACCTCGACGCCGTCGCGGATATCCATTTCCAGCAGGCGCACGATGACGCGCAGGCGCCGGCGCGAAAAATCCGCCAGCGTCTCGTCGACGTCGCTGCGCGCGATCTCCGCGTCCAGCTCCGCCTGCACCGCTTCGTACACCGCCCGCCGGGCAGCCACGGAATCGTGCGGCTCGCCCTGCAGGCGCGCGACCAGAGGCTTGAGCAGGACGGCCGGCGTGGCCTTTGCTTCAAACAATGCCGCCGGATCCAGGCGCCAGGCCGCGACGCCGGATCCTACTGCGTAGCTACTTTCCTTACGGCGCGAACGCCAGCCCTTGATCCTGTCCTCGTTACTCATCGACACGCTATTGGCTTATGCCGGACGAGCCGCCCGAATCGCTGTCAATGGCGCGCGTGGCGCTGAAGCCGGCGCTCATCGTGACGCGGAACGCGGACAACACCTTCTGCACCTGCGTGAACGGCGCATCCGAAATATAGATGGCCTGGCCTTCCTGCACGGTGAATTCGCGCGCCAGCGCCACTTGCTCCGGACGCGTCAGATCGAACTGGTAGACCACCGGCAACAGATCCGGCTTGCCCTCGGCGCCAGCCTTGGCGGGCGTGAACAGGAACACGGAACGCGGATCCGCCAGCTTGTCGTCCAGGCCGCGGGAATCCGCCAGCGCATCCAGCACGCTGTAGTTGCGCTTGCTGATGGCCACGCGCCCCTGGGTGCCGGCGGCGCCCAGCACGGTCAGGTACTCTTTCGAGTCATAGGCGGTGATGACATCGCCCGCGCGCAGCAGGATGTCGTTGTTCTGGTTGCGGTAGATATCCGACAGCCGCACCGACGCCACCTGGTTGTCGCGGCGCAGGCTGATGACGAGCTGCTCGGGGTTCGTCTGCACCGGCGCGGCCTGGGCCAACGCGCTGCTCAGGCGCTGCGAGGTCTGGGTGATGGGATACATGCCGGGCTTGGTCAGGTTGCCCTGCACCGTCACCATCTGGCCGCGCGCATCCGCGGCGCGCGTCACGCTGACGTCGGCGCCCACGACGAGCCTGGCCAGGCGCGCGACAACGGCGTCATGCAACTGCGCCAGGGTCATGTTGGCGGCATGGAACTTGCCCAGAATTGGGAAGCTCACATTCCCCGCCGGGTCTATCTCCTGGTTTCCCAGGTCGCTCACGCCGGACGGATCCGCCGCGAACACGCCCAGCCCGCCGCGCTCCCATACCTTCACGTTGATGCCGTCACCGGGAACCAGGCGGTCGAATCCGGCCTGCGTGAGATCGCGGTAGCGCACGGGAAAGTCGGCCACGTCGGGCACCCGGCTGGCCTGCACCAGTTCGCGCGACACGGGCATCACGATGACGTCCTTGTCATCGTGCGCGCCCGTCATTTCGCTCAGCATCGGGCCGGAACGGGGCAGCTGGCACCCCGCGAGAGTCAGCGTGGCAAGAACCACCATGGTCAGGGCTGCTTTGCGCCGCAGCCCTGAACCCGGGACGTACATATGCATAAGATCCTTTCGTTTGCGCAGCTTGATCGGTTGGACGCCAATCAGGCTTGCATCAGGCGCATGGGCTCGATATCCATGCGTTCGTCGTTCTCGGACACCACGGGCATGCACAGGCCCATGAACTTGGTCAGCATGGCATCGAGCGAGAACAATTTCTGCGCCCGGTGACGGCTGTGGTCCCTCAGCTGCTCGTTGCTGCGCACCTGGTCCACCATGGACGCGACTTTCTCGCATGCCTCGTGCAGGTCCGGATGATCGACGCAGCTGAGCAGGTGGCCGGTCTCGTTCTCCACAAAGCACTCGCCGGCGCCGCCCGCGGGAGTCGAGATCACCGGCACACCCACCAACTGGGCTTCGATCAGCACGTTGGGCAAGCCTTCGTAGCGCGACAGCAGGACGCTGGCATCCATTTGCGAATACCAATAGCCCACGTGGTTGGAAAGACCGACCAGCAACAATCTGTCCGTCACGCTCAGCTCTTCAGCCAAGGCCTCGATGTTCTCGCGCAGGCGTCCGTCGCCGACGATGACGAAGCGCGCCTGCGGCCTGTCCTTCAGGTACATCGCCGCCAGCTTGATCCATAGCTGTGGCCGCTTGTCCGGCTCCAGGCGGAACACGCCGCCTATCGTCTCGGTGGCATCGTTCGTGCTTTCCTGGAAGGCTTTCCACTTTTCCTCATCCACGGCCGAGGCGTCCGTCGACAGATCGGGCACGCCGTTGTACAGGATGTGAAAGCGCGTGATCGGGATGCCCAGCCATTCCGAATAGGCTTCCGCGGCCTTGCAGCTGTTGCTGACGAAAACCACCCCCGGCACCTGGGCCAGGGCCTGGTAGAGCTCGGGATATTCCTCGCGGAAGCGGTCCTTGCGGATGTTCGGCGGCAGTCCGCGGAAGACCAGATGTATGGTCGGAGCGCCGGCCAGCAGCGCGGCCAGCGCGCCGAACAGGCAGGTCCCGTCCTGCCACAGGCTCACCACGTCGAACGGGTTCTCCCGCAGCACAGGCGTAAGCCGGGTCACGCCGTAGTGCACCGGAGGCGGCAACTGCTCCAGCAGACGGCTCAGGCTGCCTTCGGGCACGGATTGATGAGACACCGAAACGGCTGGCAGCTTGTTGATTTCCGTGACCGGGATCTGTGCCTTCACCAGCACCGGCAGGAAGAAATCCAGCCCCTGCTTCTTGGTGGAGCCCGCTGGCTCGGTGTGCTGCTTGACCATGACTTCGACTTTCTTCGGCATCATGATCACGTCGGCCGGCCGGCGCTCGGGGCACTCGGCCAGGCGTGTCAGTTCGCCCGCAAGCCGCGTCAGCTGGCGCTCGGCGCCGCCGGGCCCGAGGCTGCCCGTCACCAGCGCGACCGACACCGGCTTCTCCGCCGACTGATCCACGATCTTGCGGTCGCGGAAGTGCAGGATCGCATGCTTCATCGACACGATCCTGACATCCTTGCCCACCAGCCCTTCTTCCGATTCGAAGCGTTGGTAGAAGGCGTAGTCGCTGGCCAGGTCGTTGGCCAGCTCCGCCGCCTTGCTGCCGGGCGTCAGGTGCTTCATGACGGGCGCGATCGCATCGAACGCGTCGGCCAGCAACCCGCGCTTGCGCAGGCGCTTGGCGAACTCGACGCGCATGTTGCGGTCGGTGTTCTCGGAAATCAGCCGGCGAAAGAGTTCGTCGGACTGCTCGTGCGCACGGATGTCGCTCAGCAGCTTGGCCCGCGCGAACAAGCGATTGGGGTTCTGCGTCGAGGGCGGAAGATGATGATCGACCAAGGCCAAGGCCTCATCGATCTTGCGTTCCTTCACCAACCGAGTCGCGCAGTAGCGCACGATCAGGAAATCGTCCGGGCACTCCTGCAACAGCGTGGCCCACTGCTCGGCCATGCCTTCGTTCAGGCCCGCCGCCTCCTTCAGCCTGAGCAGCAGGAAGCGGACCTTGGAATCAGCCATGTGGTCGCGCGCCAATTCCTGGGCGCGGGGCAGGTTTTCCTGGGCGACTTGAACCCGCACCGACGCCGTGACGATCTCTTCCAACCGGGCTTGCACCGCTTGCAGATCGGATGCAGCCTCCGCTCGCTCGGTAGTCAATGGGGGATTCATGCTGCCTTCCTCCGGTTGATCTTCTCGATCCACACGAGGCAGCGTTCGATGTAGTGATCGAACTGCGCCGGATTCTCGGAACGTTCCTGCAGCTTGCGCCAGTACGGCAGGGCCTGTTCGAAGCGATGCAGGCGCATGGCGCCCACGGCGGCCAGGCGCAAGCCGATGGGATCTTCCGGAACCAGCTTCAGGATGCGCTCGCCCAACGCCAGGCGTTCGGTCGTGCTGGCCGAATCCAGCGCACGCGCTTCGGCGTACAGCACGGCGATGATGCGCCGCTTTTCATGGTCGACTTCCGACATGCCGGGCCAGGACTGCGCGACGCGCTCCAGCAGATTCCAGGCCGCCTGGTGATCGCCGGAGGAAAGAATCTCCCGCGCGCCGCGGATGGCGCGGGGTCCAAGCCTGCCCAGCTGGCGCTGCGCTTCGTCCTTGGCGCCCTGGTCCGCGCCGGCATGGTCGAGCACGGTCTTGTAGGCGTCGATGGCCTCGCCATACCAGCCGCCGTGGAAGGCCACCCGCGCAAAATGCAGCTGGGTGCTGAACGAGGCGGACTCGCCGGCGGCAGCCTGCTCGAGGTGCCGCATGGCGGTCTTCTTGTCGCCCAGCGCATCGGCCGCGCGGCCGCGCATGGCATGCAGCTCCGGGAAATCGATCTGGCTGTCCAGCGCGATGTCGGTAAGGTCGATGACTTCCTTGTGATTGCCCGCCACCAGCGCGGCCCGCACGCCCAGGCGCATCGCCCGCTCGAAGGCGCGCTGGGCGCGCACGCCGGCCAGCGCATCGGGAGTCAGCAGGCGGTGCGCGCAGATGCGCTCCGCGGCATCGCGCAGGCGTCCTTCTTCCAGCGCGCGGTTGCCTTCCTCGGCCCAGGCTTGCGACTGCGAATTCAGCCAGGCGACGATATCTTCCTGCTCGCTGCTTGCCAGCTTGCACGAAACCGCCAGCGTGGCGGCGGCCATGATGCCGCCGCGCCACGAAGCTTCCTTGACCAGCTCCAGCGCGTCGACATCATTGAGCGCGGGCGATTCGGACGCCAGGTTGCGCAGTCCGGCGCGATCGCCGGCCAGCAGCCGGTCGCGCCACAGCATGGCGAAGCCGCGCCCGTACGCGGGCATGGCCGCGCGGACCTCGTGGATCCAGCGTATGGCGGATTCCATGTCGCCGCTGGCCTGCAGCAGCGCGAGCACGGTGTCGGCGGCTTCCACCGCGACCGCGTCTTCCGGGGAAGAGATGCGGAACAGCTGCTTCCAGTTGCCCAGGGTCTCGTCCACATAACCCAATTGCCCCGCGGAAATCGCCGCAATGCGCACGATTTCGGGGGTTTCGATCTCATCGCCCAGCAAGCCGGCGGCCAGCGAGTACGCCACGTCATGGCGTCCCAGCTTGAACTGGTTGCGCATCAGGATCTGCTCTGCCTTGCTGCCGGACGCCACCGCGCCGTCAGCGCTGCCCAAGAGCGCCAACGATCCTTCGTAGTCGCCCAGTTCTTCCTGGATACGCGCAAACAGCAGCGTGTGGTCGGGCAGGCCGGGATGGCGGCGCAGCACCTCGCGCACACGGCGCGAAGCTTCGCGCAGTTCGCCCGAATCCCAGAGTTTCTCGATGCGATCAGCGCTTTCGTCGGCGGAAAGCTTGGGCGCGGAGGGCTGCGTCGTCGACGCATCCAGGCGCGGACGCATGTAGGTCTTGAACCACTCTGCGCACAGGCGCTCGGCGAAAGCCGGCGTGTAGTGGGTCAGGTCCAATCCGCCATTTTCCATGGCCTCGGACTGGCCGATCTTGTTCATCAGCGGCGTCGGGTCGTAGCAAGGCACGCCGATGCGCTGCGCGCTGGCGAGCACCGCGGCGATCAGTTGCTGGCGTTGCTCGATGGGCGCGTTGTCCGGCGTCATGGCATTGACGTGCGTGACAAACACCACTTTGTCGCGGCCCAGCAGATCGACCAGCTGGTTCATTTCCTGCTCGATCTCCTCATCCGTCTGGTCGCGCTTGACGATACGGGCGAGCAGATTGCGGTCGTCCGGCGTGAGCGCCTTGAAGACCGGCTCCTGGTCCAGCAGCGCACGGCGCTCGGCCAGACGGTCGGCGTGGGCCATGGACCAGAACATCCGGGTGCGCGTGCGGTCGGCGAAGAACTCGCTGAAGTAGCGCACCAGGTAGTTGGACTGTATCGGGTAGCCGTCTATGGTCAGCAGCTTGCGCGAAGACAGTTCGACCACGTAGAGGTCAGCCGGCTTGTGGGCGCCTTTGCGCGCCTGCTCGCCATTCGAAGGCCGGAAGATCACGCGCTGGACGTCGGCAGGAATGTCGCCCTGGCCAAACATGAATCGCGCCTGCTGCAGCGCCTCGGCGCTGGTGTGCACGAAACCGTAGTTGCGCCCGAGTTGCAGCTTGATCGGGTAGCGGCCCACGGCATCGCGCAGCGGCGTATGGATGCGGCAGGTTCCAATCGGAGCGGTGGTAAAAGCAGCCATTCGGAGGCTCTCCTCTAGTGATCGATAGTGAGCCTGAACTTAAAGAGTCCAGTACAGGAGGTCGGACTGAAGCCGTTTGCTGTCCAGCACGGACTTCAGGTCGCACACCATGCCGCCGCTCTTGACCAGCGTGGGCAGGTCGTCCCAGATGGAGTCCATGGTTTCGCGGTGCGGCACCGCCAGGATCAGCACGTCCATGTCGCGGAACTGGTCGCGTTCCACGAGCTTGATGCCGTACTCGTGCTCCATCTGTTCCGGGTCGACCATCGGGTCGCAGGCGACAGGAGTGATGCCGTATTCGCCCAGGGCGTTGTAAAGGTCAACCACCTTGGAGTTGCGGATGTCGGGCACGTTTTCCTTGAACGTCATGCCCAGGATGCCGACGCGGGTCGTGGCATTGAGACGGCCGTTGCGGGCCAGGGTCTGGACCACGCGCGAAGCGACGTGGCTGGCCATGCCGTCATTGATGCGGCGGCCCGACAGGATGACTTCGGGGTGATAGCCGAGCTCCTGCGCCTTGGACGTCAGGTAGTACGGATCGACGCCGATGCAGTGGCCGCCGACCAGGCCGGGCGAGAACTTGAGGAAGTTCCACTTGGTGCCGGCGGCTGCCAGCACTTCCGAGGTGCGGATGCCGACCAGATCGCAGATCTTCGACATTTCGTTCATCAGCGCGATGTTGATGTCGCGCTGGGTGTTCTCCAGCACCTTCGCCGCCTCGGCGACCTTGATGGAGGAAGCGCGGTGCACGCCGGCGTCGATGATCTTCTCGTATACGCCGGCAATGACCTCCAGCGATTCCTCGTCCTGGCCGGACACGATCTTGACGATCTTCTCCAGCGGATGCTCGCGGTCGCCCGGATTGATCCGCTCGGGGCTGTAGCCCAGCTTGAAATCGACGCCGCAGCGCAGGCCGGACACTTTCTCCAGCTCCGGTCCGCAGATTTCCTCCGTGGCGCCGGGATGGACGGTGGATTCAAAAACCACGATGCAGCCGGGGCGCAGCACGGGGCCGATCGAGCGGCAGGCGCGCACCAGCAGCGAAAAATCCGGGTTGTTCTTTTCGTCGACGGGGGTCGGAACGGCCACGACGAAGAAATCGCAGCCTTCCAGTTCCGAAATCTGGTCGGTGAACTGCATCGGGGAGGCCAGCAACACGTCGCGTTCGATCTCGCCGGTCCAGTCATCACCCTCTTTCAGCCGTGCGATTCTCCGCTTGTCCACATCAAAGCCGATGACATCAAAGCGCTTGGAAAATGCGACGGCTACGGGCAGGCCGACATATCCAAGGCCACACACTGCGATTCTCTTTACCACGGGGGACCTCACTGTTTTCGTCGTGTCGGAGACACTAGAAATTGACACCCGGGGGCACGAGATCGATGCAGAATCGAATATGTTTGCCCCGGTTCGGGCGGGCGTATTGCTTAAGAATATTTACAGCTCGATACTTGATCAGACGTGCCAAGCGGCGAGCCAACGAATCGTATAGGTAGCAAACAGCGAAATTCTTTCTAAATATTTTTATTGCTGTGCAAGTAAGTCGGATTCGTCGCAATAAACCCAGGGAAATCCCTCAAATAATTACATTCATTACATAAACCGCAACATGACCCGTCATTGAGGTTGTTAGCAAATATATAAAAGGGTTTTTCTTGGTCCGGTTTAACCAAAATGAAAAAACATAATGTCGGCGCGGGGTTATTTATTAATGGCCGGCGCAATGTCATATTCAAAAACAGCCTGGCTACAGTCATTATTCAGAAATAACAAAGACTGACGCCCGTCCGCAGCACAAGTAAGTATTCGCACACGAGCCGCCCAAAAAGCAAAAAGCCCACCGGGCGGGTGGGCTTTTGCTCGATACGGCTGCGATTGTCCGGCCTTACTCCACCGTCACGCTCTTGGCCAGGTTACGCGGCTTGTCCACGTCCGTGCCCCGCGCGCACGCCGTGTGGTACGACAGCAGCTGCAGCGGGATGGTGTGCAGGATGGGCGAGAGCTTGCCGTAGTGCTCCGGCATGCGGATCACGTGCATGCCTTCGGCGCTCTGGATCTTGCTGTCGGCGTCGGCGAAGACATACAGCTCGCCGCCGCGGGCGCGCACTTCCTGCATGTTGGACTTCAGCTTTTCCAGCAGCTCGTCCTTGGGCGCGATGGTGACCACGGGCATGTGCTCGGTCACCAGGGCCAGCGGGCCGTGCTTGAGTTCGCCGGCCGGGTAGGCCTCGGCGTGGATGTAGCTGATTTCCTTGAGCTTGAGCGCGCCTTCCAGGGCGATCGGGTAGTGCATGCCGCGGCCCAGGAACAGGGCATTTTCCTTGGACGCGAAGCGGTCGGCCCAGGCCATGATCTGCGGCTCCAGGGCCAGCACCGAGCCGATGGCCACGGGCAGGTGGCGCAGCGCCTTCAGGTGTTCGGCTTCCTGCTCTTCGGTCAGATGGCCGCGCACCTGCGCCAGCGCCAGGGTCAGCAGGAACAGGGCGGTGAGCTGGGTGGTGAAGGCCTTGGTGGACGCCACGCCGATCTCGACGCCGGCGCGCGTGATGTACGACAGCTTGCACTCGCGCACCATGGCGCTGGTGGACACGTTGCAGATGGTCAGCGTGTTTTCCATGCCCAGCGAGCGGGCGTGCTTGAGGGCGGCCAGGGTGTCGGCGGTTTCGCCGGACTGCGAGATGGTGACCACCAGCGAGCGCGGGTTGGGCACGCTGTCGCGGTAGCGGTACTCGCTGGCGATTTCCACCGCCACGGGGATCTTGGCGATGGACTCGATCCAGTACTTGGCGGTCAGGCCGGCGTAGTAGCTGGTGCCGCAGGCCAGGATCAGCAGGGAATCGACGTCCTTGAAGATCTTGTAGGCCTGGTCGCCGAACAGTTCGGGCGTGATGGCTTCGATGTCCTGCAGCGTGTCGCCGACGGCGCGCGGCTGTTCGAAGATTTCCTTCTGCATGTAGTGGCGGTAGGGGCCGAGTTCGGCCGCGCCGGTATGCACGTGCACGGTGTGGACTTCGCGGTCCACGTTCTTGCCGTTGGCGTCCACGATCCAGACGCGCGAGAGCTGCAGGTCGACGACGTCGCCGTCTTCCAGGTAGATGATCTGGTCGGTGGTGCCGGCCAGGGCCAGCGCGTCGGAAGCCAGGAAGTTCTCGTTCTGGCCCACGCCCACGACCAGCGGCGAGCCTTGGCGCGCGCCGACCACGCGGTGCGGCTCGTCGCGGCAGAACACGGCGATGGCGTAGGCGCCATGCAGGCGGCGCACGGCGTTCTGCACGGCTTCGAACAGGTCGCCGGCATACAGGTGGTTGACCAGGTGCGCGATCACTTCGGTGTCGGTCTGGCTTTCGAAGACGTAGCCCACGGCCTGCAGCTCGGCGCGCAGTTCGTCGTGGTTCTCGATGATGCCGTTGTGGACCAGCGCGATGCGCGGCTCGTCGTTGCCCAGGCGCGAGAAGTGCGGGTGGGCGTTGTGGGTGGCCGGCACGCCGTGCGTGGCCCAGCGGGTGTGGGCGATACCGGTGAAGCCGCTGACCTTGTCCTGCGCAACCTGTTCGGCCAGTTCGGCCACGCGTTGCGTGCTGCGCGTGCGGCGCAGATGGCCGTCGGCGTAGACGGCGACGCCGCAGGAGTCGTAGCCGCGGTATTCAAGGCGCTTGAGGCCTTCGACGAGGATCGGGGTGATGTCGCGCTGGGCGACGGCGCCAACAATGCCGCACATAGGAGAGTGCTCCGGTAAGTTCGTGTACCGACGCATTGTGCTCGTCCCTGCAAGAAATTTGATTTCTTTATACTGATAAAAATGGAAGTTAATTCCCTTACATGATTGTGATTAAATAATATTTCTTCAAGATCACTTTTTTGAAATTAATCATGCAAAACGCACAGATTTCCCTGCCAGAGCTGGACGATCTGGACCGGCGCATTCTTGAACAGTTACAAGAAGACAGTTCGCTGACCAACCAGGAGCTGGCGCAACGCGTGCATGCCTCGCCCCCGACCTGCCTGCGGCGGGTCCGCCGGTTGGTGGACGAAGGGGTGATAGACAGGCAGGTGGCGATCCTGTCGGCGGAAAAACTGGGCAGCACGCTGACGGCGATCGTGGAGATCACCCTGGACGTGCAGGCGGCTGAAAGCCTGGACGCGTTCGAGCAGAGCATGCTGACCGAACCCGCGGTGCTGCAGTGCTACCGGGTGTCGCCGGGGCCGGATTTCGTGGTCATCGCCCAGGTGAAGGACATGCCGGCTTATCACGCGCTGGTGCACCGGGCCTTTACCGCGCAGGCCAATGTGCGCAACGTGCGCACCTTCTTCTCGGTGCATCGCGCCAAGTTCGAGACCCGGATAGATCTGCGGACCTGACGCGCGGCGGATCAGCGGCGGGCAAGCAGGCGCTCGAACTGCGCCAGGTAGCGGTTGCCCATTTTCTGCACGTCGTGCTCGTCGCGCACGTAAGCATAGGCGCGTTCGGTGACTTCCTGGCGGAAGGCCGCGTCGTCCAGGCAACGCGCCATGCCCTGCGCCATGGCCTGGAAATCGCCCACGGCGCACAGCACGCCGCGTCCGTCGGCCAGGCTTTCCTTCAGGCCGCCGGCATCGGTGGACACCACTGGCACGCGTTGCAGGAAGGCGTCCAGCACGCTGCTGCCCAGGGCCTCTTCCTCGGAGCTCATGACGAACACGTCGAGGATGCTGTAGAAATCTTCCACGCCCTTGCGAAAGCCTGCAAAGCGATAGACGTCCTCGATACCGAGCTTGCGCGCCTCGTCCTTGGCCTGCTGCTCGCGGTCGCCGCCGGCGCCGAAGTGCAGGAACACGAAGTCGCGGCGCGTCTTGGCCAATTCGGCTACGGCGCGCACCAGCGTGACCGGATCCTTGTCGCGGATCAGCGCGGCCGACGTGGCCATGACCTTCTTGCCGGTCAGGTCGAATTCGCGCACCAGCCGGGCGACATTCTCGGCGTCGATCTGGTGCGGCTCGACGGCGCTGCGGATGATGACGGGCTCGATCCCCAGGCGGCGCGGTTCGCCCGCGGCCATCTCGCTGATCGCCACAAACAGGTCGGCGTGGCGCCATTTGAAGCCGGTCTTCCATTCATCGCCGGGCTTGACCACGAAGGACGTGCGGCGGGAAAAAGCCACCGGCCGGCGGTGCAGCCATTTGGTCAGGACCGCCCAGGTGATGGTGTTGGCGGTCTGCGCGTGGACGATGTCGTAGCGGCCTGCGCCAGCCAGGAAGGCCAGCTGTCCGGGCACGTTGCGGCAGGTATGGGCCACGAAACCCTCCTGGCGCGCGCGCTCGGCCAGCGGCGCGCCTTCGCGGCACATCACTTCGACATCGTGGCCGGCCTTGCGGAATGCGCGCATGCAGTACAGCGTCTGCCGTTCGCCGCCGCGCCAGCCCTTCTCGAAGTTCAGCTGCAGGATTCTCATGCGCGGCCGATGCCCGAGTACTCGAAGCCCAGGCCGCGCACGTCCGCGGGCGTATAGAGGTTACGTCCGTCGATGATGAGCGGGGTCTTGAGCAGGGCTTTGACGCGGTCGAAATCGGGCGCGCGGAAGACCTTCCATTCGGTCGCGATCAGGAGCGCGTCAGCGCCGTCCAGCGCGTCGTACATGTCGGTGGCGAAGCTGATGCCGGGCTTGCCGGCCAGCGCGCGCGCGGCCTCGTGCATGGCGACGGGGTCATAGGCGCGCACCTCGGCGCCGCGGCGCGTCAGTTCGGCGATGACGGTCAGGCTGGGCGCTTCGCGCATGTCATCGGTATTGGGCTTGAAGGACAGGCCCCATAGCGCGATCTTGCGGCCCTTGAGGTCTTCGCCGAAACGCGCCACCAGTTTTTCGGACAGGCGGAATTTCTGCGCGTGGTTGGCAGCCTCGGCGGCCTCGATGACGCGCATGGGCAAGGCGTTCTCGGCAGCGGTGTTGACCAGCGCCTGCACGTCCTTGGGGAAGCAGGAGCCGCCGTAGCCCGCGCCGGGGTACAGGAAGTGATAGCCGATGCGCGGGTCGGCGCCGATGCCGCGGCGTACTTGCTCGATATCCGCGCCCAGGGCTTCAGCCAGGTTCGCCATTTCGTTCATGAAGGAAATGCGCGTGGCCAGCATGGCGTTGGCGGCGTACTTGGTCAGCTCGGCCGAGCGCACGTCCATGACCATCAGGCGGTCGTGGGTGCGCTGGAAGGGCTCGTAGATGCGGCGCATGACGCCGATGGTGTAGTCGTCGTCCGCGCCGACCACGACCCGGTCCGGGCTCATGAAGTCGTTGATGGCCGCGCCTTCCTTCAGGAATTCGGGGTTGGACGCCACGCTGAACGGAATGTCCACGCCACGCGCGGCCAGTTCACGCGCCACCACGTCACGCACCTTGTCGGCGGTACCCACCGGCACGGTGGACTTGTCCACGATCAGCTTGCGCGACGTCATGTGGCGCGCGATGTTCTGGGCGGCGGCCAGCACGTACTTCAGGTCGGCCGAACCGTCCTCGCCGGGCGGGGTGCCGACGGCGATGAACTGCACGTCGCCAAAGGCCACGCTCTGCGCGACGTCGTCGGTGAAATGCAGGCGGCCCGCCTGCACGTTGCGGCGCACCAGGTCTTCGAGGCCCGGCTCGTAGATGGGAATGCCGCCCTGGCGCAGGAGGGCGATCTTCGCCGCGTCCACGTCCAGACACATGACGTCGTTGCCCATGTCGGCCAGGCACGCCCCCGACACCAACCCCACGTAACCGGTACCCACGACCGTGATCTTCATGCCTGAACGCCTTCAAAATAGGTAATCGTTGCGCCGGGTGACTGAAACCCGGCGCCGGCCGTCATTATAGAAGCGGCCGAGGCCCGGGCCCGCCGGCGCCGTAAAGACGGTCCCTCGGGACCGCCCTAGGTCCGCAGCTTGCTGAAGCGGACCGTATTGACCACCACCGCCAGCCCGGCGCAAATGGTGCCCAGCACCAGCGCCAGGCCCGGGCCATGGGCCAGGCTGATGCTGAACGCGATCGCGACCAGCGCCGTGCCGAAACTCTGGCCGAAGACCCGGGTGGTGGCCTGCAGGCCGCCCGCCGCGCCGCTGCGCGAACGGGGCGCCGCCGACAGCATGGCGCGGTTGTTGGGCGTCTGGAAAAAGCCGAAACCCATCCCCGCCACGAACATGCCCGCGACGATGGGCCAGTTCGACACCGTGGCCGGCAGCGCCGCCAGCCACAGCATGCCGACCACCATCGCGGCCGCACCCATGCCGCTGAGCGTGGCGGCGGAGTAACGGTCGGACAGCCGGCCCGCCAGCGGAGCGATGAGGGCGGTACCCACGGGCCAGGCGCCCATCAGCATGCCCACTTCCAGATAGGGCCGGCCCAGCACCTGCTGGAAATAGAACGGCAGCGACACATAGGACGCCATCTGCGCGGCGAAGGTGCAGGCCGAGGCGCCCACCGCAAAGGCCAGCGGACGGATGCGCAGCAGGTCCACCGGCACCAGCGGCGCCGGCTGCTTGCCGACGCGGCGCACCAGCACGAAGCCGATAACCGTGGCGATCGCCACCAGGCCGATGCCGCGCAGCAGGTCCATGCCCATCATGTCCACGCCCGAAATGAAGACGCCCAGGGTCAGCATGCACAGCAGGGCGCTGATCCAGTCCAGCTTCACGTCGTTGCGCGGCACTTCCGGCAGATGGCGCAGGCCCAGCATCGTCAGCGCGCAGATCGGCAGGTTGACGGCAAAGATCCAGGGCCAGGGCGCCACCGACAGGATGGCCGAGCCGATGGTCGGCCCCAGCACCGACATGATGGCCACGGTGGTGGCGTTGATGCTGATCCCGCGTCCCAGCAGCTTCAGCGGATAGATGTTGCGCACCAGCCCGCCGAACATGCACATGAGCGACGCCGCGCCTATGCCCTGGAACACGCGCGCCGCCGTCAGCTGCCAGAGCGTGCCAGCCAGGGCGCAGCCCAGCGAGGCCAGGGTGAACAGCATCAGGCCGAAGGTGAACATGCGGCGAAAGCCGATGCGCTCGGCCAGCGCCGACAAGGGCAGCAGCATCATCACCACCGCCAGGTTGTAGGCGTTCACGATCCAGACCGCCTGGGCCGGCGACGCATTGAGGTCGACGGCGATCGTGGGCAGGGCCACGTTGGCGATGGTGGTGTCCAGAACCGACAGGCTGATGCCTGTCATCACGGTGGCCGCCGCCCAGTACCGGCGCGGCGTCGGCAGGCCGTCGGGCGGCGCGGGCTTGGCGCCGTTGGCCGGCGCCTCTCCGCTCTGCCCCGTCACGATTTCTTGACCGGGCGCTGCCATCCGTCGACGGTGACCTGCTTGGCGCGCGACACCGTCAGTTTCTCGGCCGGCGCGTCGCGGGTCAGGGTGGTGCCTGCGCCCAGCGTGGCGCCGCGGCCGACGCGCACCGGGGCCACCAGCTGCGTGTCCGAACCGATGAAGGCGTCATCCTCGATCACGGTGCGGTGCTTGTTCACGCCGTCATAGTTGCAGGTGATGGTGCCGGCCCCCACGTTCACGCGCGCGCCGATGTCGGCGTCACCGATGTAGGCCAGGTGGTTGGCCTTGCTGTCCTCGCCCAGCACGCTCTTCTTGATCTCGACGAAGTTGCCGACATGGCTGCGATCGCCAAGTTCGGCGCCGGGACGCAGACGGGCGTACGGGCCGACGCGCGCATCGCGGCCGACCTGGGCCTGCTGCAGATGGCTGTAGGCTTCGATGTGCGTGCCCGGGCCGACGCTGACGTCGCGCAGCACGCAATGCGGGCCCACGCGCACGCCGTCGGCCAGCGACACCTGGCCTTCGAACACGCAGCCCACGTCGATGAACACGTCGCGTCCGCAAGTGAGCGAGCCGCGCACATCAAAGCGCGCCGGGTCAGCCAGGGTGACGCCCGCTTCCAGCTGGCGGCGGGCCTGTTCGGCCTGCCAGCGGCGTTCCAGTTCGGCCTGCTGCACGCGGCTGTTCACGCCCAGCGTTTCCCAGGACGCACCCGGTTGGGCCGCGCCCACCGGCACGCTGTCGACCACCGCCAGGCCGACCACGTCGGTCAGGTAGTACTCGCCCTGGGCGTTGTTGTTGTCGATGCGGGACAACCAGTCCTTCAGCTTCGCGGTCGGCGCGGTGAGGATGCCGGTATTCACTTCCTTGATCTCGCGCTCGGCGTCCGAGGCGTCCTTGTGCTCGACAATGCGGCACACGTTGCCGCTGGCGTCGCGCACGATGCGGCCATAGCCGGTGGAATCATCCAACACTTCGGTCAGCACAGCGGCGCCGGCGCCGCGCGCTGCCAGCAGGCGCTGCAGGGTTTCGGGCTGTACCAGCGGCACGTCGCCGTAGAGCACCAGGGTCACGTCGTCCTTGCCATCGCCCTCAAGCAGCAGCGGCACGGCCTGCTGTACGGCGTGGCCGGTGCCTTGCTGCGGCTGCTGCAACACGAAGTGCAGGTCCGCCTGGCCTTCGTAGGCCTGCTTGACACGGTCCGCGCCGTGGCCGACCACGACGATGATGCGCGCCGGCTTCAGTTGGCGCGCGCTGTCCAGCACGTGGCCCAGCATCGGTTTGCCAGCCAGCGTGTGCAGCACTTTGGGGAGATCGGACTGCATGCGTTTACCCAGTCCGGCGGCAAGAATTACTACGTTAAGCATAGGTTCCAGTATGTTGAATGGCGACCGAGAGGCCTTGCGGCCATCTCGCCCGACGATTGAAAGAGAGGACCGACGCTAGTTGGCGTCCGGTCCGGTTTTCTTGGCGGCCTTGCGGGGCGCGGCGGACTTGCGGGCCGCCGGCTTGGATGCCTTGGCGGCGGGCGCGGCCGCGGCCTTGGAATCGCCCGGTTTGGGATTGGATTTGGCCGCCGCATCCGCGCCGGGAGCGGCAGGCGCCGCCGGCATGGAAGCTGCGGTAGCGGCGGCGATCTGGTTGAACTGCTGCTGCAGCAGATCCCACCAGGCCTTGGAAGCCGATTGCGCCGCGGCGCCCATCTGCTCGCTCATGCCTGGCGCGGCGGATTGCTGCTGTCCCGCAGCGCCGGTGGCTTCCTCGCCCTTGTTCTTGCCGCCCTCGGCGGCAGAACCAGAGGCCGCCGCCTTGGTTGCGGACTTGGGCGCAGGTTTCAGACCCAGCACCACTTCCAGCGGCGAGGCCGCGCCGCTGTCCTGGAAGGCGCTCATGTCCATGCTGGCCGCGCTGTCCACGAAGGCTCGCAAGGTGCTGATGGTGGAGCGTTGGACTTCCATGCCCTGGATCGTCCCGGACAGCATGGACAGGTTCATGCGCAGCCAGTTTTCCACCGAACGTAATTCGGCGATACGGCGGTCCAGGTCTTCCAGGTTCATCGGGGGAGCCATGGGCAGGCTGCTGGCCAGACCGCCAGGTCCGGTCAGGCCCGCCCAGGCCTGGCGCATCATTTCCATGCTGGCCAGGAGCGGGTTGCCCGACAGGTCGGAATGCTGGCCCATGCCGGGCAGAACGAACGGGTTCGTGTGTTGGTCGCTCATTCCTGGTCTCCCCTAAGACAGATATCGCCGGCAGGCGGGATCATCCGCGCAGCAGCTGATTGTTCTCCACGCGCACATGATCGCCGGACGCAAAAGCGAACGGCTGCGCGCTGCGGAACTGCCGCGTGCTGCCGTCATTCATGCGCACCGTGAGTTCATAGTGCGTCACCGTTTGTTGCTGTCTGATATTACGCTCAACTTCACGGCCTGCCAAAGCGCCGCCCACCGCGCCCAGCACGGTCAGGGCCGTCTTGCCGCTGCCGCCGCCGAACTGGTTGCCCACGACGCCGCCGACCACGCCGCCGCCGATGGTGCCGATGAGGTGGTCGCTATTGTCCTTGACGGGGACCTGCACTTGTCGGACCGATTCCACCACGCCGCAGGTCGCGCAGGCTTGCGGCGCGGGCGATTGGGGCGCGGGACGCTGGGCGGGAGCTGGCGCCTGCGCCTGAGCCTGCGGACGCGGCGCGGCGGACGCCTGGGCCCCTTGTTGCGCGGGCGCGGGCGGCACGGCGGCCTGCGGCGCAGGCGCCAGGTTGGCGCCTTCCGGCCCGGCCTCGGCCACCGGCTCGTCGGCATGCGGGTTGGCCGAAGGCGAGGGCAGCCAGCCCATCACGGCGGCCACGCCCACCGTGCACATGACGATGACGGCGATTGCGGCCGCGGCGACCAGGGGATGGATGGCGCGGCGCGCAGATTCAATTTTGGCGGATGTATTCATGACGATGCTCCATCGTTACTAACCGGCAGTGGTATAGCACCCAGGCACGGTTTCGGCGTGTTGCGATGGTGACGCTTCTTTGCAGGACTTGCGCGGGTGGACAGCATTGCCCATTCGTGGACAATAGCCGGATGGATCCCATTACCCTGCCCCAGCTCGAACAGGCCATCAACTACTGGCGCAATGTTTCGCCGTCGGTGGGCGACGAGTCCCGCCTGTGCCCCGAGGCTGCCGCGCTGGCCACCCCTTACGCGCTGATGATCATGGCGCATCGGCGCGAGATCCCCGCCGCCGAACTGAGCGAGCCGGCCCGCGCCGCGCTGGCCGGTTGGGCCGCCGCCGGCAAGTAGGCCAGGGGCGGGCGCGCCTGCTCAACCCTTGAGCAAGGCTTTGATGTCCTGCGTCAGGGCTTCCACCCCGATGTTGTTGTTGGCCAGCACGCGCGATTCGCCCTTGCCGTCCAGCAGGTAGAACGCGGCCGTGTGGTCCATGGTGTAGCTGCCGTCCTTGGTGGGCGCCTTGGCGTAATAGGCCTTGAAGGACGCGGCGGCCTTCTTCACCTGGTCCGGCGTGCCGGTCAGCCCCAGGAAGCGCGGATCGAAGGCGGTGACATACTGCTTGAGGACTTCAGGCGTGTCGCGCTCGGGATCCACCGAAATCAGCAACACCTGGACGCGGTCGGCGTCCGGTCCCAGCTTCTTCATGACCTCGGTCAGCTCGGCCAGCGAGGTCGGGCACACGTCCGGACATTGCGTGAAGCCGAAGAACACGACCACCACCTTGCCGGCGAAATCGGACAACTGGCGCGTCTTGCCGTTGTAATCGACCAGCTCCATGCCACGACCCAATTGGGTGCCGCTGATGTCGCTGCCCTTGAAGACGGGCTTGCTGTCGCCGCAGGCGGCCAGAGCGGCGGTGAAAGCGGCGGCTGCGCCCAGGCGCAGGACCAGCCGGCGGCTGGTGGAAAACACGGACATCGACAACCTCCAGGGAATCAGCGCAGCAGGCCGACCCAGTGGTCCACCAGCAGGGCGCCGAACAGCAGCGCCAGGTAGAGTATGGAAAAACGGAACATGCTGCGCGCCAGTTCGTCGCTGTAGGCGCGATACAGCCGCCACGCATAGGAAACGAACATGCCGCCCAGCACCAGCGCGGACGCCAGATAGAGTTCGCCGCTCATGCGGATGGCATAGGGCAGCAACGTGGTGGCGACCAGCGCCACGCTGTACAAGAGGATGTGCAGGCGCGTGAACTGGTTGCCATGCGTGACCGGCAGCATGGGCAGGCCGGCCTTTTTGTAATCGTGGTTGCGGTAAAGCGCCAGCGCCCAGAAGTGCGGCGGCGTCCAGATGAAGATGATCAGCACCAGGATCCAGGCCTCGGCCGGCACCGAGTCCGCCACGGTGGCCCAACCGAGCGCGGGCGGCATGGCGCCCGACAGGCCGCCGATGACGATGTTCTGCGGCGTGCGCGGCTTCAGGATGACGGTATAGATGACGGCATAACCCACGAAGGTGGCGAAGGTCAGCCACATGGTCAGCGGATTGACCAGGTGATACAGCACGAACATGCCGGCGCCGCCCAGCAGGCCGGACATGCTCAGCACCTGGAACGCCGAAATCGTGCCGCGCGCCGTGCCGCGGCGCGCGGTGCGCAGCATGCGGGCGTCGATTTCCTGTTCGATCAGGCAATTGATGGCGAAAGCGGCCGCGGCCAGCAGCCAGATGCCCAGCGTGCCGAACAGCACGCGGCGCATGTCGGGAATGCCGGGCGCCGCCAGGAACATGCCGATCACGGCGCAAAACACCGCCAACTGCGTCACACGCGGCTTGGTGAGGACGAAATACTGGCGGAACAATCCGGGCTGGGGAGCAGCAATACTGGTCATAGTGGGCCCTATTTTAAACGCGCACCGAATTGGGGCCGTAGCCCCCGGCGGGCGCACGTCCAGCTGTGGACAAACGCACCATCAACACCACCGCGGCCAGGGTCAGGCCGGCGGCGCCTCCATTGTGCAGCACCGCGATCAACAGCGGCCACTGGAAAAAGATCGTGGTCAGGCCGGTCAGCAGCTGCGCGCCCAGCAGCGCCAGCATCAGCGTGGCCGGGCCGCGCAGGCCGGGCTCGGCGCGCAGGCGCCAGGCCAGTATGCCCAGGTACAGGAACACCACGAAGGCAAAGTTGCGGTGGACCCAGTGGATCGCGGTCAGCGCCGGCTGGGAGATCATCTCGCCCGAGGGCAATTCGCCCAGCGCCCGGATGACCGAATAGCCGCCATGGAAATCCATTTCCGGCACCCAGGCTCCGTGGCACATGGGGAAGTCCATGCAGGCCAGCGCGGCGTAGTTGGTGCTGACCCAACCGCCCAGGGTCACCTGCACCAGCAGCAGGGCAAAGCCCCCGGCCACCCAGGGCTTCCAGCGCGCGGCCGCCGCGGCCACGGCCAGATGCGGACGCTCGCGCGCCGACAGCCAGGTCATCAACGCCAGCACCGACAGGCCGAACACCAGGTGTGCGGTCACGACGACGGGCATCAGCTTGTGGGTCACGGTCCAGGCGCCGAACGCGCCCTGCACGCAAACCGCGATCAGGGTCACGACGGCCAGCTTGGGCGAACGGCCCAGCTGGCTACGGTAGCGCCAGGCCATGTAGACGATGGCGATGATCAGCATGCCCAGGATGGTGCCGACATAGCGGTGGATCATTTCGATCCAGGCCTTGGACAAGGTGACCGGGCCGAAAGGCATGGCCTGCGACGCTTCGTGGATGTCGCCCATCGCGCCCAGCGGCGTCACGCTGCCGTAGCAGCCGGGCCAATCGGGGCAGCCCAGGCCGGAGTCCGTCAACCGCACGAAAGCGCCGAACATGATGAGGTCCAGCGTCAGGAACCAGGTAAAGAAAACAAGCTTGCGATAACGCGCTTTGATGCGTTCGATTTCCATAAACATCCAATCTGCGGCGCCGCGCGCGACGCATTAAAACCATCCTGCCCCAATCCGGGCCGCCATGGAGCCGGCTGTGCCGGTCCATGCACGGCGCCCGCTCGGCGCCCCCCCTTGAGGGGGAAGCGCCGCAGGCGCTCCGGGGGTGGTTACCCAATTCTCGAGCTGTACACCAGCTTGCTGATGTCCTTGCGCACCTTCACGCCATCGGCCTCGGCAGGGTACTGCATCATCAGGTTGCCCAGCGGGTCGATCACCCAGATCGGCGCCTCCAGCCCGGGCTGGCCCGCCGCAGTATCGCGCGCCAACAGGAACCGCGCCAATTGGTCCGGATTCGCGCGCACCATGACCGTGCCCTTGTAGGCTTCCAGCACCTTGTCCGGCACGGGCGCATCGTCCGTGATGAACCAGACACGCGCCAGCCGGTCGACGTTCTTGCCCTGGCTGGCATGGCTGTTGCGCGCGATGAAGAGCTTGCGGGCGCAGCTTTCCGGGCAAGCGCCGCCGTCGGCGGCCACCAGCAGCCACTTGCCCTTCAGGCTCTGCAGGTCGAAAGGCTGGCCATCCAGCGTGGTCAGGCGCAATTCCGCGGCCGCGGGCATGGGCCGCTGCGGATTCAGGAGCGCGCCGTAATTGCTGGACTCATCGGGCCACCACTGCGGATTCATGTAGACCACGACCGCCGCGACGATGGGCGCCAGCGAGCACAGGAACACCAGCAGCATCGGCATCAGGGAGCGCTTGCGTGCGGGCTTGGTAGAGGAAAGGTCGCGAGCCACTATGTATCCTGTCGTCTTGCGGGTTAAGAATCGGCGTCCCGGTCAGGCGCCGGGCGCGTTCTGCGCGCGCCGCATGCGCCGGATGGCGCCCCCCAGCACCACCAGCCATGCGACGGCGGCAATCGAGGCAAAGGCAAACCACTGTACGGCATAGGACGTGTTCTGCTGGAAGTCCACGGACGGCTGCGGCCAATCGCGCACCAGGCCGTCTTCAGCACCGCTTGCGGATTGCGACAGCACCGTGGGCAGCAGCGCCAGACCGGTGGACTTGGCGTATGCGTCCAGCGGCAGGTTCTGCACCTGCGGCAAAACGCCGCCAGCCGCGGGCAGCGATGCCGGCAAGGCGGATTGCTCCGTCCCGCCCAGCGACCAGATCTCGAACAGGCGCGGCACGCGCGGCGACAGTTCGCCCGTCACTGTCTGCTGCCCTTCGGGCGTGGCGGGCAGCGGTGGCTGCGCAGGACCCTGGCCCTGGATGCCCATGACGCGCGGAATCCAGCCGCGCAGCACCAGCACGGCGCGGCGCGCATCGGCGTCCAGCAGCAAGGGCGTGGCCAGCCAATAGCCGGGCTTGCCGTCGTGGTTGCGATTGTCCAGCAGTACACTGAATTGCGGCAGCCAGACCCCGCTGGCCTGGGCCGAACGCCAGGCGGTCATCTCGGCGGGATCGGTGGCCGGGGTCAAGGGCAGCGGCGCTTGCTTGCGGCCCGCTTCGATAGCGGCCAGAATGGCGCGTCGCTCATCGCCGCGGCGCAATTGCCATTGCCCCAGCGAAGCCAGGATGACCACGGCGACACCCAGCAACAGCAAGGCGGCTACCGTGTATCGGGTTGAATGCGGTCGGGCCATATTTCTACAATAACTACTCTGATTCGTCCGGAGACCACCATGCGCGTTTTCGTCGTCCTGGCCTTTATCGGGATTCTGGCCAGCCTGGCATCGGCTCTGGTCTACCTGATGCGGGACAAGGGAACCACCAGCCGCACGGTCAACGCGCTGACGGTGCGCATCGGATTGTCGGTGGCTCTGTTCCTGTTTGTGCTGTTCGCCCATTACATGGGCTGGATCGAAAGCACAGGCCTTAGATAGGCATCCGGGCCGCGGGTTCCCGCAAGTGCATCACGATCGCAGATGAGTAAAACGCGCCAGTTCTCACACAAGAACTGGCGCGCTTCATAGTTTCCGCGTAACGCTCAGAACCAGTACACGAACAGGTACAGGCCCAGCCACACCACGTCCACGAAGTGCCAGTACCAGGCGGCGCCTTCGAAACCGAAGTGATGGTCGGCCGTGAAATGCCCGCGGATCAGGCGAATCAGGATGACCGTCAACATGGTGGCGCCCAGCAGCACGTGGAAGCCGTGGAAGCCCGTCAGCATGTAGAACAGCGAACCGTAGGCGCCCGAATTGAACTTCAGGTTCAGCTCGGTATAGGCGTGGTGGTATTCGTAAGCCTGACAGGCCACGAAGACGAAGCCCAGGACCACGGTGGCCAGCAGCCAGAAGATGGTCTTGCCGCGATGGTTTTCGCGCAGCGCATGGTGGGCGATGGTCAACGTGACGCCGGAGCTCAGCAGCAGCGCCGTGTTGATGGTGGGCAGCCAGAAGGGTCCGACGGTCTGGAAGTGCTCGACCACGCCGGCGGGACCGAAGTTCGGCCACACGGCCTGGAAGTCGGGCCACAGCATCAGGCGGTGGTCCATGTCGCCCAGCCACGGCGTGGTGATGGTGCGCGTGTACCAGAGGGCGCCGAAGAACGCCGCGAAGAACATGACTTCCGAGAAGATGAACCAGCTCATGCCCCAACGGTAGGAACCGTCGATGCGCTTGCTGTTCAGGCCGATCTCGGATTCGTGGATGGCGTCGCCGAACCAGTAGTACAGCACCACGATCAAACCGATGAAGCCCGCCAGCAGGGTCCACTTGGCCCAGCTGACGCCGTTGATCCAGGCCGCGGCGCTCAGGCCCATGAACAGCAGCGCCACAGCCGTACGCACGGGATGACCCGAGTCGGCGGGCACGAAGTAGTACGGTGCCTCTTTACCTTGAACCGAGTGGCTTGCACTCATGGCTTTCTCCCTGGTACAGATTTATAGAATTAAGTGATTCAAGTCAGGCTGGAAACGGCCCAACGCACAATTAATACCAGCACAGTAACGAAGATAGCCGCTGCCAGCAGCCCCGCCACGATCACATGGACCGGGTTGAGCTTGGCGACGTCTTCCCGATGGCCCGCCCCCTTGCGCACGCCGAAGAACCCCCACGCCACCGCCTTCATGGTCTGAAGGAAACTCAGCTTGCGCTGGGAGGTTTCGCGCAGGTCGTCGCTCATGGCCCGCGCCTAACTGACCGCGACGCCAGACAGCAGGGCCGAGCCGCGCAGCACGGTCCAGGCAAACACGGCAATGACGAAAGCCAGCAGGACCAGACCTGCGATCTTGTTGCGGCGGCGCTGCTCGGGTGTCATTGCTGTGCTACCTGAAACATGAAAGGCTGCCTTACTTCACTTCGGGCGGGGTTTCGAACGTATGGAAGGGAGCAGGCGACGGCACGGTCCATTCCAGGCCTTCGGCGCCTTCCCACGGCTTGGCCGCGGCGGGTTCGCCCTTGCCCATGTAGCAACGCACCATCGCCCACAGGAAGATCAGCTGCGACAGGCCGAACCAGAACGCGCCGATGGTGGCCATCTGGTGGAACGTCGTGAACTGGCCCGCATAGTCGGCGTAGCGGCGCGGCATGCCTGCCAGGCCCAGGAAGTGCATCGGGAAGAAGGTGACGTTGAACGAGATCAGCGTCGACCAGAAGTGCAGCTTGCCCAGCTTTTCGCTGTACATGCGGCCGGTCCACTTGGGCACCCAGTAGTAGGCGCCGGCGAACAGCGCGAACAGCGAGCCCGCCACCAGCACGTAGTGGAAGTGCGCAACCACGTAGTAGGTATCGTGGACCTGGATATCGATCGGCGCCACCGACAGGATCAAGCCGGTGAAGCCGCCCATGGTGAACACGAAGATGAAGCCGATCGAGAACAACATCGGGGTTTCGAACGTCATGGAGCCGCGCCACATGGTGGCGACCCAGTTGAACACCTTCACCCCGGTGGGGATGGAGATGAGCATGGTGGCATACATGAAGTAGAGCTGGCCCGTCACCGGCATGCCGGTGGTGAACATGTGGTGCGCCCACACGATGAAGGACAGCACGGCGATGGAAGCCGTCGCGTAAACCATGGAGGCGTAGCCGAACAGCTTCTTGCGGGCGAACGCGGGCACGATGGCCGACACGATGCCGAACGCCGGCAAGATCATGATGTAGACCTCGGGATGCCCGAAGAACCAGAACACGTGCTGATACAGGACCGGGTCGCCGCCTGCGGCGGCGTTGAAGAAGCCCGTGCCGAAATGGCGGTCGGTCAGCACCATGGTGATGGCGGCGGCCAGCACCGGCATCACGGCCAGCAGCAGGAAGGCGGTGATCAGCCAGGTCCAGCAGAACAGCGGCATCTTCATCAGCGTCAGGCCGGGCGCGCGCATGTTCAGGATGGTGACGATGATGTTGATCGCGCCCATGATGGACGAGGCGCCCATGATGTGCAGCGCGAAGATCGCCAGGTCCATGCCCGGGCCCATCTGCAGCGACAGCGGCGCGTACAGCGTCCAGCCGGCCGCGGTGGCGCCGCCGGGCACGAAGAACGACGCGGTCAGCATGATCGCGGCCACCGGCAGCAGCCAGAAGCTGAAGTTGTTCATGCGGGCGAACGCCATGTCGGAGGCGCCGATCTGCATCGGGATCATCCAGTTGGCGAAACCCACGAAGGCCGGCATGACCGCGCCGAACACCATGACGAGGCCGTGCATGGTGGTGAACTGGTTGAAGAGTTCGGGGCGGAAGAACTGCAGGCCCGGCTCGAAGAGCTCGGTGCGCAGCAATAGCGCCAGCGTGCCGCCTTCCAGCAGCATGACGAACGAGAAGATGAGGTACATCGTCCCGATGTCTTTGTGGTTCGTGGCGAAAAGCCAGCGGCGCCAGCCGGTGGGGATGGCGTGGTGGTGGTCATCGTGACCGTGGCCGTGGCCCGGCGACACGTGGTCTACAGTGACGCTGCTCATGATGGACTCCTTCCTGCTGAGTGCCGGGCCCGATCGACGGGGCCGGCAGGGTATCTCTAACTAAACGGAACCGGTTCTGCGAGGGTGTGGCGAGGCGCGCGCAATCAGCGCGCAGCCTGCACGTCCTTCGGTAGAACCGTCGGGTCCTGCCCCTTGCCTGCATTGCTCCAGGCATGGCGCGTATAGCTGATGACCGCTGCGATTTCGACATCGTTGAGCTGCCCGCCGAATGCCGCCATCGCGGTGCCGGGCTTGCCCTTCAGCACGGTGTTGATCTGTTCGGCCTTCGGGCCCAGAACAACCTTGTCTCCGTCGAGCGGGGGGAAACTGCCCGGGATGCCCTTGCCGTTGGCCTGGTGACAGGCAACGCAATTCGCCGCGAAAACCTTTTCGCCGCGGGCAACCAGTTCGGCTTCCGTCCACTCTTTATTGGGATCGTCGGCGTTTGCCGCCATCTTCTTCTTTTGGTCTTCAACCCACTTATCGTAGTCGGCTTGCGCCATGACTTCCACGACGATGGGCATGAATGCATGATCCTTGCCGCACAGTTCCGCGCACTGGCCACGGTAGATACCAGGCTTGTCGGCGTTGAACCAGGTGTCGCGCAGGAAGCCGGGTATGGCGTCCTGCTTGACGCCGAAGTCCGGAATCATCCACGAGTGGATGACGTCGGCCGCGGTCAGCACGATGCGGATCTTCTTGTTCACCGGGACGACCAGATGGTTGTCCACTTCCATCAGGTAGAACTCGCCCTTGGGTTCGCGGTTCTCGATCTGAGCGCGCGGGGTCGAGAGCGTGGAAAGGAACTTGATGCCGGTGGCCGAGCCGTCGAGGTACTCGTAGCCCCACTTCCATTGGTAGCCGGTGACCTTCACGGTGAGGTCGGCGCTGGAAGTGTCTTTCATCGCAACCACCGTCTTGGTGGCGGGCAGCGCCATGGCGATGACGATGATGAACGGAATGACGGTCCAGGCGACTTCCACGCCCAGATGCTCATGGAAGGTCGCGGCTTTATGACCACGGGATTTTCGATGCGCCCAGATGGAGTAGAACATCACTCCGAAGACGCCGATGAAGATCACGATACAGATCGTGAGCAGCATCCAATGCAACCACATGATGTCGCGCGAGATTGCCGTCACGCCTTCATGCAGATTGAGCTGATTGACCTTCGGGCCGCCGGGCATATCTTGCACCTGAGCACCTGCCACGCTGCCAATCAGCATCGCACAAGCCCCCAGTATCCCTCTCCACTTCTTCATGCTTACCTCGAAACACGGCGCGAAGGTCCGTTCGCTAGTGGCGGAAGTCACCGGAACCGGGCAACGCGCAATTATTAGATGGTAGGGCGTGACGGGGAGATAGAGCGGCCCCTGTCGTTCCCACTCGAAATCACAAAGAAACTGGCGGATTATAGCGGACGCGCAAATAGATGTAAGTTAGTGCCCTTGAATTCGTCAGGCCCGCCCCCATCTCCGCGCGCCCCTTGACCGCGCGCGATAAACAGGGTGGCATAAAATCGTCGGCAACATCATCACCACGGTTCCACGATGCCCAAGCAGTTGTCCGACTTGTACGCCGACCTGCGTGCCCGCGCGCAAGAGCCCGCCCCGGAAGGCGCGCGCGCTTTATATATAGCGGGGCGTCGCTGCGGCTGGGCCACGCATGCGGCGTGCGACGCATTGCGCGATGCGCCCGGCATCGCAACGGACGGCGCAAGCCTGCGCATCGGCGCGGACCTGCAGCCCGGCGCAGACCTGAACGGCGTGCTCGAACAGGCCGCGCAACTGTTGCGCCAAGCCAACTGCCTACGTGGCTGGCGCGACGAATTGCTGGATGTTCTGGACGGCGACGAGCCGCTGGGCGTGATCGAACGCGCGGCGGTGCGGCCGCTGGGCCTGCTCACCAAGGCCGTGCATCTGAACGCATGGACGCCGGATGGCCGCCTGTGGGTCGCGCGGCGCGCGCTCAGCAAATCGACCGATCCCGGTATGTGGGACACCTTGGTCGGCGGCCTGGCCGGCAGCCGCGAAGACCTGGAACTGGCGCTGGTGCGCGAATGCGGCGAAGAGGCGGGCCTGGACGCGCCCGACCTGACACGGCGCTCGCCCCTGCGCACCATCCTGCGCATCCACCGCCGACTGCCCGAGGGCTATCAGGTCGAGGATGTCCTGACCAGCACCTGCGTGCTGGCAGCCGATGCCCGTCCTGCCAACCGGGACGGCGAGGTGATGGAGATCGCCACCATCGACGCGGCCACGGCCGTGCGCCAGGTTGCGGAAGGCGAATTCACGCTGGAAGCGGCGTTGGTGATCATCGAAGACATCATGCAACGCCGCGCGGCCGGCGAAATCCCGGCCTGAGCCTCGCGGCCCGCGGCTGCGCGGGCCGCCACGACTCCTGAATCAACGCGGAACGATGCCCGGCTCGCCCAGCGCCGGGGTGTCGGTGACGTTGCCGGCGAGATTCCCTGGCAGGCCGCTTGCAGGCGGCGCATCCGCCCCCGCGGCTTCGCGCGCCGCTTGGGTATCGGTGCCGGACGCAGCGCCCGCCGCTTCCGCGGCCTCGGCGGCCTGGGCCGGGCTCGGCGCCGAGGCCGGCGCGGGGACCGGGGCGGGCGCGGCATTGGCCTGCGAAAACTGCTTCCACACCTCGATTGCGCGCAGGCGTTGCTTGGCCACGACCTGGATACGTTCACGCAGATGCTCGTCGCGCGCCAGCAGGGCGTGGAAATCGCGCGAGGACAGCATCAGCAGCTTGCTGTAACCCAGCGACGTCACCTCCGGCATCAGCTGCTGTTCGCCCAGCAGGCCGAGTTCGCCGAAGAATTCACCGCTGCCCAGCTCGATCATGGTGTTGTCCGGCAGATGCACGGCCACGGCGCCCGAGGCCACGAAACACATTTCTTCGCCATGGCGGCCCTTGTTCAGCACGCGCTGGTCCGGCAGCGCCAGGCGCGGCTTGAGCAGCTTGCTGATGGCCCGCAGGGAATCGGCGGACAGGCCTTCGAACAGCGGCACGCGCTTGATCAGGTCCGCCGCGCTCATTTCGATGTCCAGCGGCGGGTGCTTGTCGATGTGGGCCCAGCGGCTCTTCAACTGCGCCATCAGGTCGGCGTAGACCTCGCCGCTGATCAGGAACTGCTCAAGCATGTCGCGGTAGCGGATACGCTCCATTTCGCGGGCCACGCGGCCCAGGTAGCTTTCCTGCAACCACTGGGCATAAGACGGATATTGCAGGTTGAGGGCCTGCATGGCGTTTTCGATCAGGTCCAGGCGGCGCTGATGCAGGGACACGATGCGCTGCGTGGCGTCCTCGCCCAGCAGGGGCGTGATCTGTTCGCGCGCGAAGGCGATCAGGCGCTGCGCGACCGACCGCTTGCTCATCAGGTTGGCGAAGCGCTGGCCCAGTTCACGCGCCAGCCAGCCCTGGAAGCCGAACAGGTAATGCAGCCGCAAGGCCAGCCGGAAACCGGTGGAATAGCGCACGTCGGCAACGATGGCGCGCTCAAAACCCGGAATGCCGCCCAGCCGGATCGCGTCCTCCAGCCGTTCGGCCCGCGCCAGCAGCGTTTCGGCCATGCGCCAGTCCACGATCTGCGCCTTCAGGATGTCGAAGAACATTTCCTCTTCGCGCTGGGCCACGATGGCCAGCCCCACCGCCACGCGCTGGTCGTCCGTCATCTGGCTGACCTGGCCGTCATGCACGCTGGTCAGGCTGGCGTCGAACACGGCGCGAATGCGGTCGCGGACCTCGGTGCCGATATGCTCGGTCTTGGCGACCTCTTCGGTCTTGCCCTGCAGGTCTTCCAGCGCCACGGCCAGCGCCTGGTTGCGGATGGTGCGCTCCACCGGCGACAACTGGTTCAGGCCCAGCATGCGAATCAGCGGCCGCAGGCTGATGCCGTTGATGAACAAGGTCAGCAGCACATAGCTGGTGGTGGCCACCGCGATGAACTGGCGCGCCTCTTCGGCCACCCCGGTCTGCTCCGTCACGGCCAGCGCCAGCGCCAGCGACACCGCGCCGCGCAGGCCGCCCCACAGCATGACAACCTTGTAGGGCCTGCTGACCTTGGTCCCCAGCCGGGTCAGGCCCAGCAGCGGCAACAGGCCGAAGACGACGATGGCGCGCGCGACCAGCGTCGCCACGAACACCACGGCCACCAGCGCCAGTTCCTGCCAGTCGGCGGCCGCCATCAGCTTGGGGATCAGCATGGCCGCGAACAGGAAGATCAGCGAGTTGGCCCAGAAGCCGAACTGCTCCCAGGCGCTGGACAGGTATTCGAAGGTGGTCGGCGACATGCGCGTGCGGCCGGTGGATCCCACCACCAGGCCCGCGATCACGGTGGCGACCACGCCCGACACGTTCAGGTAGTGCTCGGAAATGAAGAAGGACAGATAGGCCAGCGTCAGGGTCAGCGTGATTTCCGCGGTGGGAAAGCCGCGCAGCCAGGCGAACAGGAAGCAGGCCAGCCGGCCCATGGCGAAACCCGCCAGGCCGCCGCCAATGAAGTGCACGATGAAGTCGTTGAAGATGCCGCTGGCGGTGAGCTCGCCATGGCCGCCCAGCACGGCCAACAGCACGGAGTACAGGGCAATGGAGGCCGCGTCGTTGAACAGGCTTTCGCCTTCGACCAGGGTGGTCAGGCGCTTGGGCGCGCCCACTTCGCGGAAGATGCCCACCACCGCCACGGGGTCGGTGGTGGCGACGATAGCGCCCAGCAGCAGGCAGACCACCAAGCCGTAGGGCGAAATGGCGTCCAGCGTGACGCCGACCACCACGGTACAGACCACCACGGCCACGATGGCCATCATGAGGATGGGTCCGATATCGTCCATCAAGCGCCGCACGTTCATGGACAGCGCGGTCTCGAACAAGAGCACCGGCAGGAACACCATCAGGAAGGTTTCGGACGAAATCTCGAAGCGTTCCAGCGAATCCAGGAAGTCGCCGATCCAGCTGGGCGCCCAGCCGTGGACGTGCACGATGATGCCCAGCAGACAGCCGACGATGGCCAGCAGCACCGAATAGGGCAGCTTGAGGCGACCAGCCAGGGGCGGCATGAAGCAGACCAGCGTCAACAGACCCGCCAGGCCGAATACGAGAAAACCTACATCCATGTTCTGTGGGTGGAGCTTGTGTGAAGTTCCACAAGAATAGCGGCTTTTTCCTCCCGGACCGGAGCAGGAACTACCAGGAATCGTGGAGAATGCACGTTTCGTTACCCCAATGCGGACAAGCGATACGCGTCACGCCGTGTTTTTTGGGTAATGTGGAATCGCACAAACTTTGCAGGAGCGGCACTTGGCCCGGATTCATTCCCTGACCCGGCGCGACGACGCGCCCGCCATGCTGGTCCAGCTGACCGACAGCCATCTGTTCGGCGAACCTGAAACCTCGATGCTGGGCGTCAACACGGACGCCAGCCTGCGCGCGGTGCTGCGCCAGATCGAGGCGGACGGCAAGCATCCCGATCTGCTGCTGGCGACCGGCGACATGTCCCAGGACGGCGAGGCCGCAGCCTATCGCCGGCTGGCGCGCGTCCTGTCCGAGGCGCCGGCGCTGGCGCAGGCCTGCATCCGCTGTCTGCCCGGCAACCATGATCTGCCGGCCGTGATGCGCCAGGAACTGCCGCAATGGTCGGTCCCGGTGACGGACGTGGGCGCCTGGCGCGTGGTCACGCTGGACACCACCGTGCCCGGTTCCAACGCCGGCCATCTGCCCGCGAGCCAGCTCGACCTGCTGGAGGCCGCGCTGGTCGAGGCTCCGGGCCGCCACACGCTGGTCGCCATGCATCACAACCCCATGCAGATCGACAGCCACTGGCACGATTCGATGATGATCGACAACCCGCAGGCCCTGTTCAAGCTGCTGGCGCGCTGGCCGCAGGTCCGCGTGCTGCTGTGGGGCCATGTGCACCATGAGTTCGACCGCCGCCGCCACAACCTGCGCCTGCTGGCCACGCCGTCGACCTGCTTCCAGTTCAGCATCCGCGACGGCAAGCACGTGGTGGACAACATGGCGCCCGGCTACCGCTGGATCAAGCTGTACCAGGACGGTTCAATGGCGACCGGCGTACGGCGCGTGCAGGACGCGCTGTGGCATGGCGCCATGACGGCCTCCGACAACGCCCAGGCGGCCTAGACAAGCCGCGCTTCTTGCTCCGGCTGCGCACGGCGTTGGCCGCTTGAGTTCTGTGCAAGCGCAAACCGGACGCGCATAAAAAACGGGGCACCAGGTATGCATGGTGCCCCGCAAGCATCCGTCTCATAGGGGAGGGGAAAGAGGAGAAGCCGAGACGGATGACAAGACTGCTAACCGAAGTTCGCGGTCTACATGAAGTTAGGCGGTGCGATCCTCATTAAGTTTCTCGCGCCGCGCAAAATTTCCGCCCGAATTTGTATCAATATATTCATGCGCGGCCGCGGCGCGCCGGAAAAGCAAAAGGGCCGCTGATCGCGGCCCTTCGCATGGTTCGACAAGCGCCTCAAGAGGCCAGGTTGCCGCGCATCTTCTTCAGGGCGGCCGCTTCGATCTGGCGGATGCGCTCGGCCGACACGCCGAACTCCTGCGCCAGTTCGTGCAGCGTGGCGCCGCCGTCGTCCTGCAGCCAGCGGGCCTCGACGATGCGGCGCGAACGCGGATCCAGCGCTTGCAGCGCGTCGGTCAGGCCGGCGCTTTGCAGCTGGTCGCGGGCGGCGCGTTCCAGCACCCGGGTGGGTTCCTGGCGGCCCTCGTCGGACAGGTAGGCGATGGGCGCGTAGCTGTCATCGTCATCGTCCTGGTTTTCCAGCGACATGTCGCGGCCGGACAGGCGCACTTCCATTTCGCTCACGTCTTCGCGGCGCACGTTCAGTTCGCGCGCGATGTGGTCGACCTGTTCCGGATCCAGCGTCTGGCCGTCGGGGCGCATGCTGCGCAGGTTGAAGAACAGCTTGCGCTGGGCCTTGGTGGTCGCGACCTTCACCAGCCGCCAGTTGCGGATGATGTACTCGTGGATTTCAGCCTTGATCCAGTGCACGGCGAACGACACCAGGCGCACGCCGCGCTCGGGGTCGAAGCGCTTGACGGCCTTCATCAGGCCCACGTTGCCTTCCTGGATGAGGTCGGCATGCGGCAATCCATAGCCCAGGTACTGACGCGCCACCGACACCACCAGGCGCAGGTGCGACAGAATCAGTTCGCGCGCGGCGCCCAGGTCTTCCTGGTCGCGCAGGCGGCGGCCTAGCTCGGTTTCACGTTCCGCGGACAAGACCGGCAGGCGGTTGACCGAGGAGATATAAGCGTCGATCGTGCCAAGTGCGCCCGGATTGGCAATGGCCAACGCCAGGGCGTTGCCGGAAGCGGCCAACGAGGTACTGGGTTGCTTCATAGCGGGGGTCTCCGGATGGCGAAGGGATAACGACATGGATTCGATGTTAGCACTCTAGTATTGGGAGTGCTAATTCGACTATTGCGGCGCGTCAAAGTTTCATTCGTCGCATTGCGTCCCCGTTTATTTTTTCGGGGTGGTTTGCCGCCATGGGACAAACGAGCGCTGCCGGCGGATGGCCAGCCCCTGAATCCGGACGCGGTTGCGGCTTGCCCTACCAGCCCAGCCGCTTCAAGCCCTCGGCCGTAGCTTCGCCGTCGGGCCGCACGAACAGCGCCCCGCGCGGATCCATCAACACCTGGTAGCGGGCGCCATCGAACAGCGGCATATACGCAGCGCTGCCAAATTGGACATCGACGAACGGGAACCAGTTCGGGAAATTCTTCTTCAGCGATGCCAGATCCGGCGCCGGCCAGTCGTCCAGCGCGTGGACCGAGCGCGTGGCCGAGGCTTCCCGCGCCGCATCGCTATAGCGGCCGGACAGGCGCTCCAGCCGGTACAGCGGCGGCACGCCGGCCATCAGCGCCGGCAGGCGCCAGCGCACGACCCGCGCATCGATCTGCCACTGATCCCCGTAGAGGACGTACTGCTTGGTGCCGGTGCCAGGCGCGCTGGCGCTGAGCTGGAACTGGCCGTCGGCCACCTGCCGAACTTCAATATGCGCCACCGGCTCATCGGTCGTCAGGCGGAAGAATTGCACCAGCGAAAGGGCCAGCAGGCCCGACACGCATCCCAGCAGCACCAGCATCAGGCCGAACAGGCGGCGCACCGGCCGGAACTGGAACATCCTGCGGCCGCGCTCGTCTCGCGGGCCGCCGCGGCCCAGCAGCATGACGATGCCCGGCAGCAGGACGACGACGGCGCCCAGCAGTATCCAGACGAAGGGAGCGATTCCGTTGATCAAATCAGGCGTTCCTATTGAGCACAGACCGCAGGCGGCGCGCCGGGGCGCGCAAGCAGCCTGCCGCGGCAGGCCCGCCAGTATAGAAGCGCGCCCTCAGGGCGCCGGTTTTCCAAGCCGCTCGACGTGAAACCGGATGTGATCCTCGATGAACGTCGAGATGAAGTAGTAGCCATGGTCGTAGCCCGGATGGCGCCGCAGGTCCAGCGGCTGGCCAGCGGCGGCGCAGGCTGCCTCGAATACCTCGGGATACAACTGTTCGGCCAGGAATTGATCCGACTCGCCTTGATCGATCAGGATGCCAGCGGGAAACGGATTGGTGGCGCCGCGCATCAGCGCGGATGCGTCGTACGCGGCCCAATCCTCGGTCCTGTCGCCCAGGTAGGCGCCGAACGCCTTCTTGCCCCAGGGGCATTGGCAGGGCGCGGCGATGGGCGCAAACGCCGACACCGAGCGGAACTTGCCGGGGTTGCGCAGCGCCAGCACCAGCGCGCCGTGGCCGCCCATGGAATGGCCGAAGATGCCGGTGCGCGACGCGTCGCCGGGCAGGGCCTCGCCCGTGACGATGCCGTGCAGTTCCTGCGTCACGTAGCTGTACATGCGGTAGCGGTCGCGCCAGGCGGGGGTGGTGGCGTCCACGTAGAAGCCCGCGCCGGTGCCCAGGTCCCAGCTTTCGTCCTCGCCGGCCACGTTGGCGCCGCGCGGGCTGGTGTCCGGGGCGACCAGCATGACGCCAAGCTCGGCGGCCAGGCGCTGGGCGCCCGCCTTGATCATGAAGGTCTCTTCCGTGCAGGTCAGGCCCGCCAGGTAGAAGAGCACCGGAACCGGGCCTTGCTCGGCCTGCGGCGGCAGGTAGACGGAGAAGCGCATGGGCAGGCCGATCTCCGCGGACTCGTGGCGGTAATAGCGCTGCCAGCCGCCGAAGCAGCGATGCTGCGAAATGAGTTCCAGGGCGACTGCCATTGCTTTCCTCCGGTCGGAATGATGGGAAAGAACGTCTCGCGGATTAGGGGATATCCACGGTACGACGTTCCGTCGCCGAATGTTAACCTGGGCTTTATGGGGTACGAACGACAGAAAAAAAGCGATTTCCTGCCCTGACCATGATCACGGGACTTGACCAGCGCCCACCGTGGCACTATTTATATACCGTGAGCGAAGACAACCCGTTCTTCCAAATACGCAAGTCCTGACACTATGGCCCGTCTGCCCCGTCTGTACGCCCCTGGGCTGCCCCAACTGGTGCAGGCCAACTTCATCCAGCCGCTGGCGGCGCCGTCGCAGCCCGCGCCGGCCGACATATTGAACCAACTGGCCACGTGGCTGGGCGAATCCGCCCAACGCCACCGAGTCTCGGTTCACGGCTGGCTGCTTGCCAACGACCGCATCCTGCTGCTGGCCACGCCCGCGGACGAGGAAGGCCTGCCGCGCCTGATGCAGACGCTGGGCCGCAACCTTGCGGCGCGCCTGCGCGGCGGCCGGGTCTTCGCCGGCCGCTACCGCTCTGCCTTGCTGGAACCGGGCGCCTGGGTGCTGCCGTCGCTGGTCTGGCTCGAAACCTACCCGGTGCGCAGCGGCGCCTCGCAGGATCCCGATTCCTGGCCCTGGTCGTCCGCTTCCAGCCATACCGGCAACACCACCGCTGCGCCCGCGCAATGGCAGTCGGACCACGCAGACTACTGGGCCTGTGGCAATACCCCGTTCGACCGCCAGGCCAATTACCGCAAGCGCTTGCAGGACGGCCTGTCGCGCGAGGAAACGCAGCGCATCGACCAGGCTGTCTCCGGACAATGGGCGCTGGGCGGTCCCGCCTTCATCGCCAGCCTGGCCCATACCGCCAGCCGCCGGGTCGCACCTGGCCAGCGCGGACGTCCGCGCAAGAAGCCGGCGGCGGCGTCTACCGACGCGGAACCGAGTTCCTCGCCGCCCACCACGACGCCCACGTCGACATCCTCCTGATTACGGACCCGCCTGAACGGCGGGTTCTTTCATTGTGGCGTACCACTACGGCGCAGACCGCCGTGCGCATTGGCGTTTCCGCAACGCCGACGCTAGCCGCAGCTATCAAAATCCCTCAAATAATTGGGGACATATAACAAGAAAAAAGGCGATTTGTCGCATGAGCGAGCACCTTACTGGTGCATACCCTCCTGGCGAGGCCCATTTGGCGCGGTTCTTTATGCGTCACCGAATTAACCATCAATGACAGTCCATATTAAAAATAGGGGACATACCCTATTTATTCCTATTGCACCCTACTCATGTCGGGGGTATTGTCCGTCTCCTGCACTGCAACATTACGACGCAGGCCCACTGCGGAGCGCGCCATGCCCCAAATTACCCCGATCGACTCCTGTCCCCCGCCCAAGGCGACCCCCATCGATGCCAGCCGCATCGGGCTGCCTTCCGCCCAGGGCCTGTACAACCCCAAGAACGAGCATGACGCCTGCGGCGTCGGTTTCGTCGCCCATATCAAGGGCAAGAAAAGCCACGCCATCATCCAGCAGGGCCTGAAGATCCTGGAAAACCTGGACCACCGCGGCGCGGTCGGCGCGGACAAGCTGATGGGCGACGGCGCCGGCATCCTGATCCAGATTCCCGACGCGCTCTATCGCGACGAGCTCGGCCATCAAGGCATCACGCTGCCGCCTCCCGGCGAGTACGGCGTGGCCATGGTGTTCCTGCCCAAGGAAACGGCCTCGCGCCTGGCCTGCGAACAGGAGCTGGAACGCTCCGTGCGCGCCGAAGGCCAGGTCGTCCTGGGCTGGCGCGACGTGCCGGTGGACGTGGACATGCCCATGTCGCCCGCCGTGCGCGCCTGCGAACCCGTGATCCGCCAGCTGTTCATCGGCCGCGGCGCCGACGTGATGGTGCCGGACGCGCTGGAGCGCAAGCTGTACGTGATCCGCAAGACCGCCAGCCACGCCATCCAGAACATGCATCTGGCGCACGGCAAGGAATACTTCGTGCCCTCGGCCTCGGTGCGCACCGTGGTCTACAAGGGCCTGCTGCTGGCCGACCAGGTCGGCCGCTACTACCGCGACCTGGCCGACCCGCGCACGGTGTCGGCCCTGGCGCTGGTGCACCAGCGCTTCTCGACCAACACGTTCCCCGCCTGGCCGCTGGCCCACCCGTACCGCATGATTGCCCACAACGGCGAAATCAACACGGTCAAGGGCAACTTCAACTGGCTGCGCGCGCGCGAAGGCATGATGCAGTCGGCCGTGCTGGGCGACGACCTGAAGAAGCTGTACCCCATCGTCTACGAAGGTCAGTCGGACACCGCCACGTTCGACAACTGCCTGGAACTGCTGGTGAATTCGGGCTACTCGCTGGCCCACGCCATGATGATGATGATCCCGGAAGCCTGGGAACAGCACACGCAGATGGACGAAAGCCGCCGCGCTTTCTACGAGTACCACGCCGCCATGATGGAACCGTGGGACGGCCCCGCCGCGGTTGCGTTCACCGATGGCCGCCAGATCGGCGCCACGCTGGATCGCAACGGCCTGCGCCCGGCCCGCTACCTGGTCACCGATGACGACATGGTCATCCTGGCTTCCGAAGCCGGCACCCTGTCCATCCCCGAGAACCGCATCGTCAAGAAGTGGCGCCTGCAACCGGGCAAGATGTTCCTGATCGACCTGGAACAAGGCCGCATCATCGACGACGCCGAGATCAAGCTGCAGCTGGCCAACAGCCGGCCGTACCGCCAGTGGATCGAACGCCTGCAGATCAAGCTGGAATCGCTGCCGGCCCCGCGCCAGGCCGCCGTCGCCACACAGTCGCAGGTGTCGCTGCTGGACCGCCAGCAGGCCTTCGGCTGGACCCAGGAAGACTACAAGTTCATCCTGGAACCCATGGCCACGACGGGCGAGGAAGTCATCGGATCGATGGGCAACGACGCGCCGCTGGCCGTGCTGTCCGATCGCGCCAAGCCGTTCTACAACTACTTCCGCCAATTGTTCGCGCAGGTCACGAACCCGCCGATCGACCCCATCCGCGAACAGCTGGTGATGTCGCTGGTGTCCTTCATCGGCCCCAAGCCGAACCTGCTGGACATCAACAACGTCAACCCGCCGCTGCGCCTGGAAGTGTCGCAGCCGGTGCTGGACTTCGCCGCCATGGCGCAGATCCGCGACATCGAGCAGGTCACGGGCAAGAAGTTCCGCAGCTTCGAACTGGACATCACCTATCCCGCCGCCTGGGGCCCCGAGGGCATCGAAGCCCGCGTGGCCGCGCTGTGCGCGCGCGCCGTGGACGCGGTGCGCAGCGGCTACAACATCCTGATCGTGTCCGACCGCCTGGTCGACAGCGAGCGCGTGGCCATCCCCGCGCTGCTGGCGACGTCCGCAGTCCACCAGCACCTGATCCGCGCCGGCCTGCGCACCAACACCGGCCTGGTCGTGGAAACCGGCTCGGCGCGCGAAGTGCACCATTTCGCGCTGCTGGGCGGCTACGGTGCGGAAGCCATCCACCCCTACCTGGCGCTGGAATCGCTGGGCAAGATGAACGACCCCGAAAAGGCGGTCAAGAACTTCATCAAGGCCATCGGCAAGGGCCTGAACAAGGTCATGTCCAAGATGGGCATTTCCACCTACATGTCCTATACCGGCGCGCAGATCTTCGAAGCCGTGGGCCTGCAGACCGCGCTGGTGAACAAGTACTTCACCGGCACCGCCTCCAACATCGAAGGCATCGGCATTTTCCAGGTGGCCGAGGAAGCGCTGCGCCAGCACCGCGCCGCCTTCAGCACCGATCCGGTACTGGCCAACGACCTGGACGCGGGCGGCGAATACGCCTATCGCGTACGCGGCGAAGAGCACATGTGGACGCCGGATTCCATCGCCAAGCTGCAGCACGCTTCGCGCGCCAACAACTACCGCACGTACAAGGAGTACGCGCAGATCATCAACGACCAGAGCCGCCGCCACATGACGCTGCGCGGCCTGTTCGAGTTCCGCTTCGATCCGTCGCGCGCGATTCCGCTGGACGACGTCGAATCCGCCAAGGACATCGTCAAGCGTTTCGCCACCGGCGCCATGTCGCTGGGCTCGATCTCCACCGAAGCGCACTCGGTGCTGGCCGTGGCCATGAACCGCATCGGCGGCAAGTCCAACACCGGCGAAGGCGGCGAGGACGAACTGCGCTACCGCGCCGAAATGCGCGAAGGCAAGAGCACCATCAAGGACGGCGACACGCTGGCCTCGGTGCTGGGCTCGGACCGCATCGAAGCGGACGTCGAACTGAAGAAGGGCGATTCGCTGCGTTCGAAGATCAAGCAGGTGGCCTCGGGCCGTTTCGGCGTGACCGCCGAATACCTGTCGTCGGCCGACCAGATCCAGATCAAGATGGCGCAAGGCGCCAAGCCCGGCGAAGGCGGCCAGCTGCCTGGCCACAAGGTGTCGGAATACATCGCCAAGCTGCGCTACTCGGTGCCGGGCGTGGGCCTGATCTCGCCCCCTCCGCACCATGACATCTATTCCATCGAAGACCTGGCCCAGCTGATCCACGACCTGAAGAACGTGAATTCCAAGGCCTCGGTATCGGTCAAGCTGGTGTCGGAAGTCGGCGTGGGCACGGTGGCCGCGGGCGTGGCCAAGGCCAAGGCCGACCATGTCGTGATCGCCGGCCATGACGGCGGCACGGGCGCCTCCCCGGTGTCGTCCATCAAGCACGTGGGCACGCCCTGGGAACTGGGCCTGGCCGAGACGCAGCAGACGCTGGTGCTCAACCGCCTGCGCAGCCGCATCCGCGTGCAGGCCGACGGCCAGATGAAGACCGGCCGCGACGTCGTCATCGGCGCGCTCCTGGGCGCCGACGAGTTCGGCTTCGCGACCGCGCCGCTGGTCGTGGAAGGCTGCATCATGATGCGCAAGTGCCACCTGAACACCTGCCCGGTGGGCGTGGCCACGCAAGACCCGGTCTTGCGCAAGAAATTCCAGGGCAAGCCCGAGCACGTCGTGAACTTCTTCTTCTTCATCGCCGAGGAAGTCCGCGAAATCATGGCCCAGCTGGGCATCCGCAAGTTCGACGACCTGATCGGCCGCGCCGACCTGCTGGACATGCGTTCGGGCGTGGAGCACTGGAAGGCCCAGGGCCTGGACTTCGCCCGCGTGTTCCATCAAACGCAATCCGACGCCGACGTGCGCCAGACCGAAGAGCAGGACCACGGCCTGGCCGGCGCGCTGGACCACCAGTTGATCGAGCGCAGCAAGCCCGCGCTGGAACGCGGCGAGAAGGTTTCGTTCATCGTCCCCGTGCGCAACCGCAACCGCACCATCGGCGCCATGCTGTCGGGCGCGGTGGCCGCGCGCTACGGCCATGATGGCCTGCCGGACGACACCATCCACATCCAGTGCAACGGCACGGCCGGCCAAAGCTTCGGCGCGTTCCTGGCCCACGGCATCACGATGGACCTGGTGGGCGAAGGCAACGACTACGTCGGCAAGGGCCTGTCGGGCGGCCGTATCATCGTGCGCTCGCCCAACGACTTCCGCGGCTTCGGCCCCGACCACATCATCGCCGGCAACACCGTGCTGTACGGCGCGCTGGCGGGCGAGGCGTTCTTCAACGGCGTGGCCGGCGAGCGTTTCGCGGTGCGCAACTCGGGCGCGGCCACCGTCGTGGAAGGCACCGGCGACCACGGCTGCGAATACATGACCGGCGGCACCGTCGTCGTACTGGGTGCCACGGGCCGCAACTTCGCGGCAGGCATGTCGGGCGGCGTGGCCTACGTGTGGGATCCGGAACGCACGCTCAAGCAGCGCGCCAACCTGTCCATGGTCGAACTGGAAAGCATCGTGCCGCACGCGGAACAGCTCGCCCAGAACAACATCGACGTCTGGCACAGCGCGCAGCGCGGCGGTGAACGCGAAACGGACGAAACCATCCTGCGCCGCCTGGTGGAAGACCACTTCCGCTACACCGGCAGCTTCCGCGCCCGCGAAATCCTGGGCGACTGGGAAGCCTCGCGCGGCAAATTCGTGAAAATCATGCCGACGGACTACCGCCGCGCATTGGGTGAAATGTGGCGTGCAGCCAACCCGCAACAACTGGCTGCGTGAGGGATACCATGGGAAAGATTACCGGCTTTATGGAATTTCAGCGTCTGCAGGAGGCCTCCGAGGCCCCGCAGAAGCGGCTGAAGAACTGGCGCGAATTCGTGCTGCACCTGAGCGACGACCAGGCCAAGCAGCAGGCGGCGCGCTGCATGGACTGCGGCATCCCGTTCTGCAACAACGGCTGCCCCGTCAACAACATCATCCCGGACTGGAATGACCTGGTGTACCGGCAGGACTGGAAGCGCGCGCTGGACGTCCTGCACTCCACCAACAACTTCCCCGAGTTCACCGGCCGCATCTGCCCGGCGCCGTGCGAAGCTGCCTGTACCTTGAACATCAACAGCGACGCTGTCGGCATCAAGTCCATCGAGCACGCCATCATCGACAAGGGCTGGGCCGAGGGCTGGGTGTCGCCGCAGGTGCCGGCGCGCAAGACCGGCAAGAAGGTTGCCGTGGTGGGCTCCGGCCCCGCCGGCATGGCGTGCGCGCAGCAGCTGGCCCGCGCCGGCCATTCGGTGACGCTGTTCGAAAAGAGCGACCGCATCGGCGGCCTGCTGCGCTACGGCATCCCCGACTTCAAGCTTGAAAAGCACCAGATCGACCGCCGCATCTCGCAGATGGAAGCCGAGGGCGTGGAGTTCGCGCCGTCGACCTACATCGGCAATCCCAGCGACCCCGTGGCCGACGGCCTGACGGTGCGCACGCCGGAATCGCTGCTGGCCGAGTTCGACGCGGTAGTGATGAGCGGCGGTTCGGAAACGCCGCGTGACCTGCCGGTTCCCGGCCGCGAGCTGTCGGGCGTGTACTTCGCCATGGACTTCCTGCGCCAGCAGAACAAGGCGGTGGCGGGCGACCGGCTCACCAACCAGACGCTGGCCAAGGGCAAGCACGTGGTGGTGATCGGCGGCGGCGACACGGGTTCCGACTGCGTCGGCACCAGCAACCGCCACGGCGCAGCCTCGGTCACGCAATTCGAGCTGATGCCCCAGCCGCCGGAAAGCGAAAACAAGACCATGACCTGGCCGTACTGGCCGTTGAAAATGCGCACCTCCTCTTCGCACGAAGAGGGCTGCGAGCGCGACTGGTCCGTGACCACCAAGCTGCTCCAGGGCAGCAATGGCAAGGTCGAAAAGCTGATCGGCGCGCGCGTCGAATGGTTCAAGGACGAAGCCACCGGCCAAATGAAGATGCGCGAAGTCGAAGGCTCTGAATTCGAGATCAAGGCCGACCTGGTGCTGCTGGCCATGGGCTTCGTGTCGCCCGTGCAGACGGTGCTGGACGCCTTCGGCGTGGACCGCGATGCGCGCGGCAACGTGCGCGCCAATACCGACGACTACCGCACCAACGTCGAGAAGGTCTTCACCGCCGGCGACATGCGTCGCGGCCAGTCCCTGGTGGTCTGGGCCATCCGCGAAGGCCGCCAGTGCGCGCGCTCGGTGGACGCCTACCTCATGGGCAGCAGCGAACTGCCGCGCTGATCGCCACGATCAGGCTCAACCGGATCGCCGCCGAGCGCATTGCGCCGGCGGCGATTTTTTTGCCTGCCCTCCGGCCTGTTGCAACATAACCACTTTCCGATTGCGGTCTTTTCACGATTTGACACACATCAAGCGGGCCGGACGCCAGGTTTGAGAACCTGTCGTCTCACCCAATGGAAAGATCGGAGAAGAGAATGTTTTCGCTGAACGGCCGTATCCGCGCCACCGCCATCGCCGGCCTGCTCGCCGCTGGCACGCTCGCCGCCCCCGCGCACGCCCACGAAGCAGGCGACGTGCTGTTCAAGGTCGGCGTGACGCAGGTCCGCCCCTCGTCCAACAACGGCACCGTGCTCAATGGCAGCGTCGGACTCGACGTGAGCAACAACGTGCGCCCGAGCTTCACGCTGACCTACATGGCCACGCGCAACATCGGTATCGAACTGCTGGGCGCCTGGCCCTTCCAGCATGACGTCAGCGGCAGCGGCCTGGGCAAGATCGGCTCGACCAAGCAATTGCCGCCGACGCTGAGCCTGCAATGGCACATCCTGCCCGACAGCATGATCCAGCCCTACATCGGCGTGGGCATCAACTACACCCACTTCTTCGACACCCAGGCCGAAGGCGCGCTGAAGGGCTCGGACCTGAAGCTGGGCGACTCCTGGGGCGTGGCCGCGCAGCTGGGCGCGGACTTCAAGATCAACGAGCGCTGGTTCATGAACGCGGACATCCGCTACATCGACATCCGCTCCAAGGTGAAGCTGGACGGCCAGCACATCGGCACCGCGCGCATCGATCCGTGGGTCGCGACGCTGGGCGTCGGCTACCGCTTCTAAGCGCAAAAGGGCCGCGCATCACGCGCGGCATGCCTCAGCCTTGCGGCGAATCGAGCTTGTGCCGCAGGGCCTGCAAGGCCGGCGTGTCGTCATCGGCGCGCCAGACCAGCTGAGTCAGGGCCCTGCCATGCGAGCCGGACAGGGCGCCGATGCGCACCGTGTGCTCCGCCCCCAGCACCGCCAGTACCGAACGCGGCACGATGGCCACGCCCGAACCCGCCGCCACACAGGCGACGATGGCGTGGTACGAGGCGAACTCCATCACCTTGCCCGGCGCGACGCCTTCCTGGTTCAGCCAGGACTCCAGGATGCGCCGATATGAGCATCCCGCCGCGAAGGCGATCACGCTGCGCTCTCCCAGATCCTTGGGGCTGTCGATCGGGTCCCAGGCCAAGGGCGAAATCAGCGCCAGTTCTTCCTTGAACGCATCCATCGCCGCCAAGCCCTCGGCCGGAAAGGGCTGCGCCACGAACGCGGCCTCGATCTCGTAGTTGCGCACCTTGGCTGCCAGCGCCCCCGACGTGCCGGTCACCAGTTCGATCCGCACTTGCGGCCAGGCCGCGTGATAGGCCGCCAGAATGGGCGGCAGGCGCGCGGCGGCCGTACTTTCCATGGTGCCGATGCGCAGCACGCCCTGCGGGGAACCGTCGCGTACCGCGGCCTGGGCTTCGTCAGCCAGGCGCAGCAGGCGGTCGGCATAGGACAACAACACCCGCCCCTGGTCCGACAGCACCAGCCGGCGATTCTGGCGCCGGAACAGCGGCGCCTCCAGCGAGGCCTCCAGCTGCTTCAGGCGCGTCGACACATTGGACTGCACGCGGTTCAGGTGGGCAGCGGCGCGCGCCACGCCGCCCTGATCGGCAACCGCCTTGAAGATCTGCAGCGCATCGAGGTCCAAGTTTCTCATTTTGAGAACTCGCTATCTTAATAATTCACTATTAATGATATTAGTACAGCCGTAGAGTAGGGGCCATGTCAACGCCCATTTACCCTTCCGCCTCGCGCGGCGCCGCTGCCCTGGCATGGCCCGCAGCGCTGGCCCTGGCCGCCGCCATGGGCATAGGCCGGTTCGCCTTCACGCCGGTCTGGCCCCTGATGGCGCAGGAGGCCGGGCTGTCGCTGGCGCAGGGCGGCTGGCTGGCCTCCGCCAATTACGTGGGCTATCTGCTGGGTGCGCTGGCGGCGGTCGCCTGGCCCATCCGCCGGCTGCGCGGCACGCTGGCGGCCAGCCTGCTTGCGGTAGCGCTGCTGACGCTGGCCATGCCGCTCTGGCACGGCATGGCAATGTGGTGCGCGCTGCGGCTGGCCGCAGGCTACGCCAGCGCCAGCGCCTTCATCTGCGTGGCGGCATGGCGGGCGGTGCCTGCGGGCGATCCGCGCGAGGCGGACGCGTCCGCCGTGACCTACGCCGGCGTGGGCGCGGGCATTGCGCTGACGGGGCTGGCCTGCCTGGCGCTGGCGGCGTGGGGCGCGCGCGCCGACACGGTCTGGATCGCGCTGGGGGGGCTGGCGCTGGCGCTGTCCGCAATCGCCTGGTCAGGGCTGCGCCGCCAAGCCACGCCAATGCCGGCGCGATCGGCCAGCGCGGCTCGCGCCGCCCGGCTGCCGCGCGACATCCCTGCGCTGGCGCTGCACTACGGCGCGTTCGGCGTGGGCTACATCGTCCCAGCCACCTTCCTGCCGGCGATGGCCAAGGAAATCATTCCCGACCCGGCCATCTTCGGCTGGGCCTGGCCCCTGTTCGGCCTGGCCGCGGCGGTGTCCTGCCTGCTGGTGCCTCGCCTGGCGCGGGGCCGCGACAGCGTGCAAATCTGGCGCGCCGCCCAGGCTCTCATGGCGCTGGGCATGCTGGCCGTGGCCGTCTGGCACCACATCGCCGCCGTGATCGTGGCCGCTGTGCTGGTGGGCGGCACCTTCATGGTGATCACGCAGGCGGGCATGCTGGCCGCCAGGCGCTCGGCGGGTGCCTCCGCGCCGCGCGCGGCAGCCCTCATGACCGCGGCGTTCGCCGCCGGGCAGATCCTGGGACCGTTGCTGGCGTCCTGGGCCGCGCAGTGGAGCGTCGGCCTGCCGCAGGTGCTGGCGGCCAGCGCCACGCTGCTGATGCTATCCGCGTGGCGCTTGGGAAAGATCACGACAGATGACAATGCCGCTGGGCATAATGCGAACGGCCCGCGGGCCCGTTCACACTAAAAACAAAACCAGGAGTCATCTGCATGAAATCGTTGCGTCCCCTTATTGTCGCCCTGGCAGCCGCCACCGCCTTCAGCGGCGCCGCCCAGGCCCAGATCACCGACTGGCCGGCCAAGCCCATCACCATGATCGTGCCCTACGCGCCGGGCGGCTTTGCCGACACCCGCGTGCGCCTCCTGGCGCGCAAGCTGGGCGACTCGCTGGGCCAGCCTATCGTGGTCGAGAACAAGGCGGGCGCGGGCGGCGTGGTCGGCACCAACCTGATCGCGCGCGCCGCGCCCGACGGCTACACCATCGGCACGGGCAATCTGGCGCCCATGGCGGTCAACCCGACGCTGATGAAGGACATGCCCTACGATCCGCAGAAGGATCTGGCCCCGATCATCCTGATCGAGAACAGCCCGCTGGTGCTGAGCGTGAACAACGAGCTGCCCGTGAAGACGCTGGCGGACCTGATCGCGCTGGCCAAGAAGCAGCCCGGCAAGCTGTCGTTCGGCTCGTCCGGCGTGGGCGGCGCGCACCACCTGTCCGGCGAAATGTTCCGCGAGCAGGCCAAGATCGACATCGTCCACGTCCCGTACAAGGGCGGCAGCCTGGCGGCGACCGACCTCATGGGCGGGCATATCTCGATGATGTTCGAAATGGGCTATTCCGCGCTGCCCGCGATCCAGGGCGCCAAGATCCACCCCATCGCGGTCACCTCCGCCAAGCGCCTGGCCGTGCTGCCCGACGTGCCGACCATGGCCGAATCCGGTCTGCCGGGCTTCGAGTCCTATAACTGGCAGGGCATCGTCGCCCCCGCCGGCACGCCCGCGCCCATCATCGCCAAGCTCAATGCCGAGTTCAACCGCATCCTGAAGGAACCGGACGTGCAAAAGGCCATCGCCGACACCGGCAGCCAGGCCGGCGGCGGCACGCCCGAGGAATTCGGCGCCTTCATCAAGAGCGAAACCGAGAAGTGGGCACACGTCATCAAGGCTGGGAACATCCAGCTTCAGTAACTTTCCAGGAGTAATTCCATGGCTACCCGTCTGATTGATCTGCTCAAGCTGCACCATCCCATCGTCCAGGCTCCCATGGCCGGCGGCGCCACGACGGTGGAGCTGGTTTCCGAAGCATCGAAGGCGGGAGTCCTGGGTTCGCTCGGGGCGGCCTATATGAGTCCCGAGCAGATCGAGGCGGCGGCGCGCGACATCCGCGCGCGCACGCCGCTGCCGTTCGCCATCAATCTGTTCGCATCGGTGCCGGAAGAACCCATGCGCGGCGACACCGACCGCATGCTGGCGCTGATGGCGCGCTACCACCAGCAGCTGGGCCTTCCGGCTCCCGCCGAGCCCGGCCCGCAGGCCGACCCGCTGCCGCAACAGATTGAGGCCATCGTGCGGGTACGGCCGGCCGTCTTCAGCTTCACCTTCGGCCGCATGCCGGCCGCGGCCATCGCGCGCTGCCGCGAGCTGGGCATCCTGACCGTGGGTACCGCCACCACCGTGCGCGAGGCGGTCGCGCTGGAACAGGACGGCGTGGACGCCATCGTGGCGCAGGGCGCCGAGGCCGGCGGCCACCGCGGCACCTTCCTGGGCGGCTTCGAGGAATCGTTGATCGGCACCATGGCGCTGGTGCCACAGGTCGCCGACGCAGTATCCGTCCCTGTTATTGCGTCCGGCGGCATCATGGACGGCCGCGGCATCGCCGCCGCGCTCGCCCTGGGCGCCGATCTGGCACAAATGGGGACGGCCTTTCTGACCACCACGGAATCCGGCATCAATGAAGCCTACAAGGCGCTGCTGCCTGCCTCCCGCGCGGAGCAATCGCGCGTGACCCGGGCGTTCTCGGGACGGCCCGCCCGCGGCATCGAAAACGCCTTCATGCGCGAGGCCGACGCCATCGCGGCCGACATCCTGCCGTACCCCCTGCAGAACGCGCTGACGCGCCCCATGCGCACGGCGGGAGGCAAGGCCGGCAACACCGATGTGCTGTCCCTGTGGGCCGGCCAGGGCGCGCCGCTCGCGCGGCGCGAGAGCACCGCCGACCTGGTCGCGCGGCTGGTCCGGGAGACCGCGGCGGCACAGGCGCGGCGCTAAGCATATTGTTCCCTGAACCGAAAACACTGTTCCACGCGCGGGCTATCGCGTTGTGATTACAAAGCGTCGGGCTACAATGGCGCCTCGCCGCCGGGAGCCCAGGCCTAGTCTCGCCCCCGGCATATGAGTAACAGGGCGCTTCCCGACGCCGCCTGTCTTCGCCGCGCCGGCTATGAATTTTGCCGGTTGCATCGACCGGACAGCAGGGCAAGCTCCGCCGCCGAAACACCCTTTCGTTGCCCATGCCCGCTCAAACCAGCAAGACCCCGGACTTCGCCCTGCGCCTGGAAGGTGTGGCGCTAGGCTATGGTGATTTCACCGTCTTGCGCGACATTTCCATGGACGTACGCGCCGGCCAGGTCGTCGCCATCATGGGCGGCTCCGGTTCGGGCAAGACCACGCTGTTGCGCGCGGCCACCGGCCAGCTCACCGCGCAGCGGGGCCGGGTGCTGGCCTTCGGCCAGGACATGGCCCATGTCAGCCGCACCGAACTGCAATCGCTGCGCAAGCGCATGGGCGTCCTATTTCAACAGGGCGCGCTTTTCACCGACCTGAACGTGTTCGAGAACGTGGCCTTCCCGCTGCGCGAACATACCAAACTAACGGAACCCGAAGTCACCGAGCGCGTGCTGGATAAGCTCGACGCCGTCGGCCTGCGCGCAGCCGCGCACCTGAAAGTGGCGGAAATCTCCGGCGGCATGGCCCGACGCGTGGCGCTGGCCCGCGCCGTGGTGCTGGAGCCCGAACTCATTCTGTACGACGAACCGTTTGCGGGGCTGGACCCGATCTCGCTGGGCATCACCGCCCGCCTGATCCGCAACCTGGCCGACCGGCTCGGCTGCGCCTCGGTGCTGATCACGCACGACGTGCATGAATCGTTCGCCATCGCGGACCAGGTGTACCTGGTCGGGCAGGGCAAGCTTGCCGCCGCCGGCACGCCGGAAATGCTGTCGGCCTCGCAAGACCCCTACGTGCAGCAGTTCCTCAAAGGGGAGCCCGACGGCCCCGTCGCGTTCCAGTATCCCGAAACGCCCGCTTTCAAGAAGTGGCTTTCGCAACAGGAGGGCCGCCGCGCATGAGCGGATCCAACAACGCCATCGGCGCGCTGGGCGGCTGGGTACGCACCCGCGTTTCCGGCATCGGCTACTTCACCCGGTTCTTCGGCGCCATGCTGGCGCGCAGCGGCATTGCGCTGTCGCGTCCGCGGCTGGTGTCGCAGCAGGTCCATTTCATCGGCAACTACTCGCTGCTCATCATTGCCGTCTCCGGCATGTTCGTGGGCTTCGTGCTGGGGCTGCAGGGTTATTACACGCTGAACCGCTACGGTTCGGAAGAAGCGCTGGGCCTGCTGGTGGCCCTGTCGCTGGTGCGGGAACTGGGGCCCGTGGTCACGGCGCTGCTGTTCGCCGGCCGCGCGGGCACCTCGCTCACCGCGGAAATCGGCCTGATGAAAGCCGGCGAGCAACTCGCGGCCATGGAAGTCATGGCCGTCGACCCCATACGCCGCGTGCTGGTGCCGCGCCTGTGGGGCGGCATCATCGCCATGCCCATCCTGGCGGCGGTGTTCTCCATGGTGGGCATCCTTGGCGGCTGGGTCGTGGGCGTGCTGCTGATCGGCGTGGACGCCGGCGCGTTCTGGTCGCAGATGCAAAACGGCGTCGACGTCTGGAAAGACGTGGCCAACGGCGTCATCAAGAGCCTGGTCTTCGGCGTCACGGTGACGCTGGTCGCGCTCTACGAGGGTTGGCAGGCCAAGCCCACCCCGGAAGGCGTTGCCCGCGCGACCACTCGCACCGTGGTGGTGGGCTCCCTGGCGGTACTTGGGCTGGACTTCCTGCTCACCGCCTTGATGTTTGGAAATTGATACGGATCGATCATGTCTCGCGAAAAAACCGACTTCTGGGTAGGCCTGTTTGTATTGCTGGGCGCGGTCGCGCTGGCGTTCCTGGCGTTGCGCGCCGGCAACTTGAGCACCTTTTCTTTCGCCCCGACCTATACGCTGACGGCCAACTTCGATAACGTAGGCGGCCTCAAGGTGCGCGCGCCCGTCAAGAGCGCGGGGGTCGTCGTGGGCCGGGTTGCCGGCATCTCGTTCGATGACAAGACCTTCCAGGCGATCGTCTCGGTCAACCTGGAAACGGCCTATCAGTTCCCCAAGGACACTTCGGCGTCCATCCTGACGTCGGGCCTGCTGGGTGAACAGTACCTGGGCCTGACCGCGGGCAGCGAAGAGGAAAACTTTGTCGACGGCGGCAAGATCCGCTACACGCAAAGCGCCGTGGTGCTTGAACAACTGATCAGCCAGTTCCTGTACGGGTCGGCCGAGAAGCAAGGCTCGAGCGCGTCGGAACCCGCCGCGAAAACGCCAAATTAAAGACAATGCGACAGACGCGGTAACAGCAGCGCGTCCAAGGTACGCAATATCATAAGAATCGTTGATAGGGATGCCCTGATCATGAACAAGAAAGCTATTTGCAGGATTGCCACCGTCGCCGCCGCGGGCGCGCTGATGGCAGGCTGCGCCGCGCCGCAGAACCCGGATCCCCGCGACCCCTGGGAAGGCTTCAACCGGGGCGTGTACAAATTCAACGACACCGTCGACCGCGCCGTCTTCAAGCCGGTGGCGCAGGCCTATACCTTCGTCACGCCGCAGCCGGTGCGCAGCTGCGTGCACAACATCTTCAGCAACGTCGGCGACCTTTGGTCCGGCGCCAACAGCTTCCTGCAGGGCCGCGGCCACGACTTCGTCAACACGCTGGGCCGCTTCCTGTTCAACACCACCATGGGCGTGGGCGGCTGCTTCGACGTCGCCTCGGCCAATGGCGCGCGCCGCATCCCGAACGACTTCGGCACCACGCTGGGCGTGTGGGGCTTCAGCCAGGGTCCGTACCTGGTGCTGCCGTTCTTCGGCTCGTCGTCGGTACGCGACGGCGCTGGCCTGATCGGCGATTACGCCGGCACCACCTACGGCTACATGGGCGTCGATTCCATCGACAACGTCCGCCTGCGCAACTCGCTGTGGGGCCTGCGCGTGGTCGACACGCGCGCCAGCCTGCTGAGCGCCACCGACACCATCGACCGCGTCGCGCTCGATCCCTACAGCTTCGTGCGCGATGCCTATCTGCAGCGCCGCGCCGCCATGGTGCTGGGCCAGAAGGTGGACGACGAGTCCTCGCTGCCCAACTACGAAGACGACGAGGACGCCGCCGCCCCCGCCGCGCAGCCGGCGGCTCAACCCGCGGCGCAACCTGCGGCCAAGTAAGCCGCGGGGTTGCGCCCCAGTACAAGTAAGGAGTTTTGATGCGAGTTTCTTTTGTTTCCCTGCAGCGTCTGGTTTTCACGGGCCTGCTGGCCCTGGGCCTGACCGCCGGCGCGCAGGCCAAACCCGACCCCAACGGTTCTCCCGACCAGTTCGTGCTCGCCACGGCCAATGAGGCCCTGGACGTGCTGAAGGCCGACGGCTCCGTCAAGGCCGGCAACCCCGCCCGCATCAACCAGGTCGTCAACGAGCACATCCTGCCCTACGTCAACTTCCAGAAGACCACGCGCCTGGCCGCTGGCCGCTACTGGCGCCAGGCCAACGACGTGCAGAAAAAGGAACTGGCCGACGCCTTCCGCGGCACGCTGGTACGCACCTACAGCGGCGCGCTGACCCGCGTCACGTCCAGCACCACGGTGCGCGCGCTGCCGTTCCGCGGCGATCCCAAAGCCGACGACGTGGTCGTACGCACCCTGATCTCCCAGGGCAACGACCAGCCGGTGGGCGTCGACTACCGCCTGGAAAAGACGGCCCAGGGCTGGAAGATCTACGACATGAACGTCGAAGGCATCTGGCTCATCGAAAACTACCGCAACCAGTTCGCCCAGCAGATCAACCGCGACGGCATCGACGGCCTCATCAAGGCGTTGAACCAACGCAACCAATGACCGGCCTTGCGGCTGTCGCGGCCCGGCGCGCCCTAGTGGCCCGCCGGGCCGATTATTTTAGGGACAGACCAGCCGGATACCCAGGGGAATGCCAGGGCTACCGGCCAGGGCAGCGGCGGCGCGCTTATATAATGATCAATTCGCTCTTTCCGGGCCATTTCCCGCCGTCATGTCCGCCGTCAGTCTAGAAAACGTCTCCAAGGTCTATACCCCGCGCCAGCGCGGCTGGCAGAAGCTGCTCGGGCGCGCGCCCGCCGCCGGCTTCCAGGCGCTGGACAATGTCAGCCTGAACATCGAGCACGGCGAGTTCTTCGGCCTGCTCGGGCCCAATGGCGCCGGCAAGACCACGCTGATCTCGATCCTCGCCGGTCTGGCGCACGCCAGTTCGGGCCGCGCCACGGTCTGTGGATACGACGTCGTGGCCGACTACAAGTCGGCGCGGCGGGCGTTGGGCGTGGTGCCGCAAGAACTGGTCTACGACCCGTTCTTCACGGTGCGCGAGACCCTGCGCATCCAATCCGGCTATTTCGGCCTGCGCAAGAACGACGACTGGATCGACGAAATCCTGTTCAACCTGGGGCTGGCCGACAAGGCCAACTCCAATATGCGGGCGCTGTCCGGCGGCATGAAGCGCCGCGTGCTGGTGGCCCAGGCGCTGGTGCACCGTCCGCCCGTGATCGTGCTGGACGAACCCACCGCCGGCGTGGACGTGGACCTGCGGCGCACGCTGTGGGAATTCATTTCGCGCCTGAACAGGGCCGGCCACACCATCATGCTGACCACCCACTACCTGGAAGAAGCGGAAGCCCTGTGCGGCCGCATCGCCATGCTCAAGCGCGGCCGCATCGTGGCGCTGGACACCACCCAGGCCCTGATGGCCCGCGTCGGCGGGGTCGACCTGGAAGACGCTTTCGTGCGCATCATGCACGAAGGCGACGAGCAACCCGCGACCGCCCTGCAACCCGAAGAGATCTCGTCATGACCCAGCCCGCCGCGACCGCCAGCCAGCCGCTGGTGCAGCCCCGCCTGGATGCGGGCTCCGGCTTCCCGACCTTGCTGCGCAAGGAATTGCTGCGCTTCTGGAAGGTCAGCTTCCAGACCATCGCCGCGCCCGTCATCACCGCGCTGCTATACCTGCTGGTGTTCGCCCACGTGCTGGAAGGGCGCGTCATGGTGTACGGCAGCGTGCCCTACACGGCGTTCCTGATCCCCGGGCTCATGATGATGAGCATGCTGCAGAACGCCTTCGCCAATCCCTCGTCATCGCTGATCCAGAGCCGCATCACCGGCAACCTGGTCTTCATGCTGCTGCCGCCGCTGTCGCACCGCGACATCTTCGCCGCCTACGTGCTGGCGGCCATCGTGCGCGGCCTCGCGGTCGGGCTGTGCGTGTGGGTGGTGGCGCTGTTCTTTGTCTCGCTGGTCCCCGCCCACCCACTGTGGCTGGCCGTCTTCGCCGTGCTGGCCTGCGGCATCATGGGCGTGCTGGGCCTGATCGCGGGCCTCTGGTCCGAGAAATTCGACCAGCTCGCGGCCTTCCAGAACTTCCTCATCATGCCGGCCACATTCCTGTCCGGCGTGTTCTATTCCATCCACACGCTCCCCGCCTTCTGGCAGGGCGTGTCCCACTGGAACCCCATCTTCTACACCATCGACGGCTTCCGCTACGGATTCTTCTCGGTGTCGGACGTCTCCCCCTGGCGCAGCCTGGCGGTGGTGACGGGGGTGTTCCTCGCGCTATCGCTCTATGCGCTGCGGCTACTGGCCAGCGGCTACAAACTCAGGAACTGACGTCCATGCTTCCCACTCCCGCGCAAGTCCGCCAATACATCGCGGACGGCCTGCCCTGTGAACATCTCGACGTGCAAGGCGACGGCTCGCATTTCGACGCGGTCATCGTCAGCGCCGCCTTCGAAGGCAAGCGCCTGATCCAGCGCCATCAGCTGGTCTATGCCGCGCTCGGCGACCGCATGAAGGCCGAGATCCATGCGCTGTCCATGCGCACCCTGACTCCCGCCGAATACCAGCAAGCAGGCAAGTAATGGACAAGCTACGCATCACCGGGGGTTCGCGCCTGCATGGCGAAATCTCCATCTCCGGCGCCAAGAACTCGGCCTTGCCCATCCTGTGCGCGGGCCTGCTGACCGCCGACGCGCTGACCCTCAGCAACGTGCCGCACCTCAACGACACGGCCACCATGCTGCGCCTGCTGGGCCGCATGGGCGTGCGCGCCGAGCGTGACGCGGACGGCACGGTCACGCTGCAGGCCAACCAGGTCGACAAGCTGGAAGCTCCCTACGACCTGGTCAAGACCATGCGGGCCTCCATCCTGGTGCTGGGCCCGCTGTTGGCGCGCTTCGGCGAAGCCCGCGTCAGCCTGCCCGGCGGCTGCAGCATCGGCCAGCGTCCGGTGGACCAGCACATCAAGGGCCTGGCCGCGCTGGGCGCCGAAATCAGCATCGAACACGGCTTCGTGGTGGCGCGCGCCAAACGCCTGAAGGGCGCCTCGGTGCGCACCGACATGGTCACCGTCACCGGCACCGAAAACCTGCTGATGGCCGCCGTGCTGGCCGAAGGCCGGACCGTGCTGGAGAACGCCGCCTGCGAACCCGAAGTGGTGGACCTGGCGGAACTGCTCATCAAGATGGGCGCGCGCATCCAGGGCCACGGCACCAGCCGCATCGTGATCGACGGCGTGGAGCGCCTGCACGGCGCCGAACACCGCGTCATCTCCGACCGCATCGAGGCCGGCACTTTCCTGTGCGCGGTGGGCGCTGCGGGCGGCGACATCGTCCTGCGCAATACCGACGCGGACATCCTCGGCGCCACTCTGGGCAAGCTGACCGAGGCCGGCCTCACCATAGAGACCGGCCCCGACTGGATCCGCTGCGCCATGTCCTCGCGCCCCCGCGCCGTGGGCTTTCGCACGCTGGAATATCCCGGCTTCGCCACCGACATGCAGGCTCAGGTCATGGCGTTGAACGCCGTGGCCGAAGGCACCTCGGTCGTCGTCGAGACCATCTTCGAAAACCGCTACATGCACGTGCAGGAACTGCGCCGCATGGGCGCGGACATCGACATCGACGGCCACACCGCCGTCGTGCGCGGCGTGCCGCGCCTGTCTGGCGCCACCGTCATGGCCACCGACCTGCGCGCCTCGGCCAGCCTGGTCATCGCCGGCCTTGCGGCCGAAGGCGAAACCCTGGTCGACCGCATCTACCACCTGGATCGCGGCTACGACCAGATGGAAGTCAAACTGCGCGCGCTCGGCGCGAACATCCAACGCGTTACCGGCAAGGAACAGGCATGAACGATGCCCCCACCACCGTCGCCCCCCTGACCCTGGCACTGTCCAAAGGGCGCATCTTCGAAGAGACCATGCCGCTGCTGGCCGAGGCCGGCATCGAAGTCCCCGAGAATCCCGAAAGTTCGCGCAAGCTGATCCTGCCCACCAGCGATCCCGGCCTGCGCCTGATCATCGTGCGCGCCTCGGACGTGCCCACCTACGTGCAGTACGGCGCGGCCGACCTCGGCATCGCGGGCAAGGACGTGCTCATCGAGCACGCCAAGGAACAACCCGGCGGCCTGTACCAGCCGATCGACCTGAACATCGCCAAGTGCCGCCTGGCCGTGGCCGTGCGCAAGGGCTTCGACTACGAAGGCGCGGTCCACCAGGGCGCGCGCCTGCGCGTGGCCACCAAGTACGTGCAGTCAGCCCGTGAACACTTCGCGGCCAAGGGTGTGTACGTGGACATCATCAAGCTGTATGGTTCGATGGAACTGGCGCCGCTGGTGGGCTTGGCCGACTGCATCGTGGACCTGGTGTCCACCGGCGGCACCCTGCGCGCCAACGACCTGGTCGCGGTGGAAGACATCATGCCGATTTCCTCGCGCCTGATCGTCAACCAGGCCGCGCTGAAGACCCGCGGCGCCCGCCTGCAACCGCTGCTGGATGCCTTCGAAAGAGCCGCTGCCCGCAACGCCTGACCCTCGCCCGCCGCGACGCCGCGGCGGCCGTTACCTGCTTGCTCCATGACGCCATGGCCCTGATCAATCGTCTCGACTCCCGCGATCCCGGATTCAAATCCGCCCTGTCCACGCTGCTGGCCTTCGAAGCCACCGAGGACGAATCCATCGACCGCGCCGCGGCCGGCATCCTGGCCGACGTGCGCGTCCGCGGCGACGCCGCGCTGGTGGAATACACGCAGCGCTTTGACCGCATGCCCGGCGCATCGGCCCAGACGCTGGAGATCCCCAAGGCGGACTGGCATGCGGCCCTGGCCGCGCTGCCCGCGGCCCAGCGCAACGCGCTGGAAGCCGCCGCCGACCGCGTGCGCAGCTACCACGAACGCCAGCGCGCCGAGACCTGGACCTATACCGACGCCGACGGCACCATGCTGGGCCAGCAGGTGACCCCGCTGGACCGCGTGGGCCTGTATGTGCCCGGCGGCAAGGCCGCCTATCCGTCCTCGGTGCTGATGAACGCCATCCCGGCCAAGGTCGCGGGCGTGCAGGAACTGGTCATGGTCACGCCCACGCCGGACGGCGTGCGCAATCCCATCGTGCTGGCCGCCGCGGCCATCGCCGGCGTGGACCGCGTCTTCGCCATCGGCGGCGCGCAGGCCGTGGGCGCGCTGGCCTATGGCACCGCCACCGTGCCGGCCGTGGACAAGATCGTCGGCCCGGGCAACGCCTACGTCGCCGCCGCCAAGCGCCGCGTGTTCGGCGTGGTCGGCATCGACATGATCGCCGGCCCCAGCGAAATCCTGGTCATCTGCGACGGCAAGACGCCCGCCGACTGGATCGCGATGGACCTGTTCTCGCAGGCCGAGCACGACGAGCTCGCGCAGTCCATCCTGCTGTGCCCCGACGCCGCCTTCATCGAAGAAGTGCAGGCCTCGATCGAGCGCCTGCTGCCCACCATGCCGCGCGCCGACATCCTGCGCGTCAGCCTGGCCAACCGCGGCGCGCTGATCCTGGTCCAGGATCTCGAAGAAGCCTGCCGGATCGCCAACGACATCGCGCCCGAGCATCTCGAGATCTCCACCGAGCAGCCCGAAAAATGGACCGCGCAGATCCGCCATGCCGGCGCCATCTTCATGGGCCGCTTCAGCTCCGAATCGCTGGGCGACTACTGCGCCGGCCCCAACCACGTGCTGCCGACCTCGCGCACGGCGCGCTTTTCCTCGCCGCTGGGCGTCTATGACTTCCAGAAGCGCTCCAGCCTGATCCAGGTTTCGCACCAGGGCGCCCAGAAACTGGGCCGCATCGCCGCCGAACTGGCGCTGGGCGAGGGCCTGCAGGCGCATGCCGCCAGCGCCCAATACCGGATCGACCAGCCATGAGCGTGCCGGGCCGCATCGCCGGCACCGTCCGGGCGGACATCCGCGAACTGGCCGCCTATCCCGTGGCCCACGCCGAGGGCTGCATCAAGCTCGACGCCATGGAATGTCCCTACGAACTGCCCGAGGCGGTGCGCGAGGACATCGCCCGCGCCGTGCGCGACACGCCGCTCAACCGTTACCCGGCGGCCGACCTGTCGGCGCTGCAAGCGGCCGTGAAAACGGCCTTCGGCGTGCCGGATGCGGCGGACGTGCTGTTCGGCAACGGCTCGGACGAACTCATCCACATTGTGGTGCAGGCCTGCTGCAACCCGGGCGACGCGGTGCTGTCGCCCTGGCCGTCGTTTGTCTATTTCGACATGGCCGCGCGCTTCGACCACGCCCGCTTCGTCGGCGTGCCGCTGACCGCCGACCTGACCCTGGACTTGCCGGCCATGCTGGCCGCCATTCAGGAACACCAGCCCAAGGTGGTGTTCCTGGCCGTGCCCAACAACCCCACCGGCGGCCTCTGGTCCGATGAGGACGTAGCGGCCATCATCGCCGCCGCGCCCGGCCTGGTGGTGCTGGACGAGGCCTACCAGCCCTTCGCCGACCGTACCTGGATGCCGCAGGTGCTGGACGCGCCCAATGTGGTCGTCATGCGCACGGTGTCCAAGATCGGCCTGGCCGGCCTGCGCTTCGGCTACCTGGCCGGCCATCCGGCCTGGATCGCGGAACTGAACAAGGTCCGCCCGCCCTACAACCTGGACGTGCTGACCCAGGCCACGCTATCGGCCGTGCTGCGCCACAAGCCGGTGCTGGACGAACAGGCCGCCCGCCTGCGCGCGGACCGCGAACCGCTGGCCGCCGCCCTGGCCCAGTTACCCGGGGTGCGGGTATTCCCTTCCGCCGGTAACTTCGTTCTTGCCCGCTTTTCCGGCAAGCTGGACGGCAACGCCGTGCATCTTGCCCTGAAAACGCGCAAAATATTGATTCGCAACTTCTCCAACGCCCATCCGCTGCTGGCCGACTGCCTGCGCATCTCGGTGGGCGCCCCGGCCGAAAACGCCGCCTTGCTATCCGCCCTGCAAGAGATTTTGAGTGCTTAACATGCGTACCGCTGAGATCACCCGCAACACCAACGAAACCCGCATCCGCGTGGCCGTCAATATCGACGGCACCGGCAAGCAGACGATCGACACCGGCGTGCCGTTCCTGGACCACATGCTGGACCAGATCGCGCGCCACGGCCTGATCGACCTCGACATCAAGGCGGAAGGCGACCTGCACATCGACGCGCACCATACGGTTGAAGACGTGGGCATCACGCTGGGCATGGCCATTGCCAAGGCGGTCGGCACCAAGGCCGGCCTGCGCCGCTACGGCCACGCCTACGTGCCGCTGGACGAAGCGCTGTCGCGCGTGGTGGTGGATTTCTCCGGCCGCCCGGGCCTGGAATACCACATCCCCTTCACGCGCGCCCGCATCGGCGACTTCGACGTGGACCTGACGCGCGAATTCTTCCAGGGCCTGGTCAACCACGCCCTGATCACGCTGCACATCGACAACCTGCGTGGCGTCAATGCCCACCACCAGGCGGAAACGGTCTTCAAGGCCTGTGGCCGCGCCCTGCGCATGGCCATGGAAGTCGATCCCCGCATGGGCGACGTCGTGCCCTCCACCAAGGGCGTGCTGTAACACCTCCGCCATCCACCCGCAGCAGGCAGAAAGAAGTGACCACTATCGCCATCGTCGACTACGGAATGGGCAATTTCCATTCCGTCGCCCGCGCCCTGAAATACGCCGCCCCCGATGCCGACATCCGCATCTGCAGCCAACCCCAGGAAATCGCCGCGGCCGACCGCGTCGTGTTTCCCGGCCAGGGCGCCATGGCGGACTGCATGCGCACCCTGAACGAATCCGGCCTGCGCGAGGCCGTCGTGCGCGCCGCGCGCGAGAAGCCCCTGCTGGGCGTCTGCGTGGGCGAACAGATGCTGTTCGATTCCAGCGAGGAAGGCGGCACCTCCTGCCTGGGGCTGTTCCCCGGCGTGGTGCGCCGCTTCTCGGGCCCCAGCTTTGCCGACCCCGTCAGCGATGACGCGGCCTGCCTGACCGACACCGGCGCCGCCGGACTGGCCGACACCCGCCCCGAGCGCCTCAAGGTCCCGCACATGGGATGGAACAAAGTGCGCCAGACGCGCTCTCATCCTATCTGGGCCGGCATTCCGGACGAAACGCACTTCTATTTCGTCCATAGTTACTACGCCGACCCGGAAGATCCGGACCTGACTGTTGGTGAAACCGAGTATGGCCTTGCCTTTACCTGCGCGGTGGCGGCAGCTAACATTTTCGCGGTGCAGTTTCACCCCGAAAAGAGCGCCGAGCACGGTTTGCGCCTGTATCGCAATTTTGTAGACTGGCAGCCGTAGGCTCCGAGCCCACGCCCGCCAGCCCTTTCAACCCATATATTTTTTCGCTGCCCACCATGCTGCTGATCCCCGCCATCGATCTCAAAGACGGGCGCTGCGTGCGCCTGCGCCAGGGAGACCTGGACGATGCAACGGTGTTCTCTGAAGACCCCGCCGCCATGGCCACACGTTGGCTCGACCAAGGCGCGCGCCGCCTGCATCTGGTCGACCTGAACGGCGCCGTCGCCGGCAAACCCAAGAACGAAGCCCCCATCAAGGCGATCCTGGACGCTGTCGGCGACGACATCCCCGTGCAGATCGGCGGCGGCATCCGCGACCTCGACACCATCGAACGCTACCTCGACGCCGGCATTTCCTACGTGATCATCGGCACGGCCGCGGTCAAGAACCCCGGCTTCCTGCAGGACGCCTGCGGCGCCTTCCCGGGCCAGATCATCGTCGGCCTGGATGCCCGCGACGGCAAGATCGCCACCGACGGCTGGAGCAAGCTGACCCGCCACGACGTGCTCGACCTGGGCAAGAAGTTCGAGGACTACGGCTGCGAAGCCATCATCTACACCGACATCGGCCGCGACGGCATGCTGTCCGGCGTCAACGTCGAAGCCACGGTCCGCCTGGCCCAGCACGTGCGCATCCCGGTCTACGCATCGGGCGGCATCGCCGGCATCCAGGACATCGAAGCCCTCTGCGCCGTCGAGGAAGACGGCGTCGAAGGCGCCATCCTGGGCCGCAGCATCTACGAAGGCACGCTCGACTTCCAAGCGGCGCAGGCACGCGCCGACGAACTGGCAAAATGACCACCTCCAGCAGCACCCCCGCGGCCGGCGCGCCCGTGCAAAGCGCGCTGACCCGCCGCATCATTCCCTGCCTTGACGTCACCGCGGGCCGCGTCGTCAAGGGCGTGAACTTCGTCAACCTGCTCGACGCGGGCGACCCCGTCGAGATTGCCCGCCGCTACAACGAGCAGGGCGCCGACGAACTCACCTTCCTCGACATCACCGCCACCAGCGACGGCCGCGACCTGATCCTGCCCATCATCGAGCAGGTGGCCTCGCAGGTCTTCATTCCGCTGACCGTGGGCGGCGGCGTGCGCCAGGTGTCCGACATCCAGCGCCTGCTGAATGCCGGCGCCGACAAGATCAGCATCAACAGCGCCGCCGTGGCCAATCCGGAACTGGTCCGCGCCGCTTCGGACTACCACGGCTCGCAATGCGTGGTGGTGGCGATCGATGCGCGCCGCGTCTCGGCCCAGGGCGAGCCCGCCCGCTGGGAAGTCTTCACCCATGGCGGCCGCAAGGCCACCGGGCTGGACGCCGTGGCCTGGGCGCGCCGCATGGCCGCCTACGGCGCGGGTGAAATCCTGCTGACCAGCATGGACCGCGACGGCACCAAGTCCGGATTCGACCTGGAACTCACGCGCGCCGTCTCGGACGCCGTGCCCGTGCCCGTCATCGCCTCCGGCGGCGTGGGCAATCTGCAGCATCTGGCCGATGGCGTCACCACCGGCCGCGCCAGCGCGGTCCTGGCCGCCAGCATCTTCCACTTCGGCCAGCACACCGTGGGCGAGTGCAAGCGCTTCATGGCTGGCCTCGGCATCCCAGTACGGATGTAGTCCCCCCCGAAGCGCCTGCGGCGCTTCCCCCCAGGGGGGTGCCGCAGCGGACCGGCGGGGCCCGGCTCCGCGCGGCCTCGCTTGAGTGGCGCCTCGAGTTGCATAGGCCGGATTGCTTGGCATGCATTGAAAAACCCAGCTCGCCTGGCCTGAATTGGGGATAGTCTGGATCAGTTTGGGAAGCCCCTCTCAGGCGTGCAACAAGGTATTGCCGTAAGATGATGAGTCCCCACGCGCCAGTGGCGGCCTGCAAGGCGCCGCGCGAGGACAACGGATGAATGAGATGAGCAACGAACCCGCCTGGATGGCCGACGTCGTCTTCGACGAAAACGGCCTGATACCCGCCATCGCGCAGGACGCCGAAAACGGCCAGATCCTGATGGTGGCCTGGATGAACCGCGAATCGCTCGCCGAAACGGCCGCCACCGGGCGCGCCGTTTACTGGTCGCGTTCCCGCCAGCGCCTGTGGCGCAAGGGCGAAGAGTCCGGCCATGCCCAGGAAGTGCACGAACTGCGCCTGGACTGCGACGGCGACGTGATCCTGCTCAAGATCCACCAGCAAGGCGGCATCGCCTGCCATACCGGGCGCGCCAGCTGCTTCTACCGCCGCCTGGAAGGCCAGACCGACCAGGCTTCCTGGATCACGGTGGACCCCGTGCTGAAAGACCCCGAACTGATCTACAAATGACCGCTCAAGCCGCAAGCGCCGCCGAAATCCTCGCGCGCATCGCCGATACCCTGGAAACCCGCCGTCCCGAAAACGGCGGCGATCCCCAAGCCTCCTATTCCGCCAAGCTGCTGGCCAAAGGCCCCGACGCCTTCCTCAAGAAGATCGGCGAAGAAGCCACCGAACTGGTCATGGCCGCCAAGGACGGCGTGCCCGACCGCATCGTCAGCGAAACCGCCGACCTGTGGTTCCATTGCCTGGTGGCCTTGACACATTTCAAGCTTCGGCCCGAAGACGTACTGGCCGAACTGGCTCGCCGCGAGGGCCTGTCCGGCCTGGCGGAAAAGGCGAGCCGCCCGCAAGACTGAACACGGAACCCGGAAAAATGAGCGACAACTGTATTTTCTGCAAGATCGCCGCTGGCGACATCCCGTCCAAGAAAATCTACGAGGACGAGGACTTTGTTGCGTTCCACGACATTAATCCGGCCGCGCCGGTACATTTATTGCTGATCCCTCGACGTCATGTCACATCCATGCAGGATATTAAGGGGGAGGACGCAGAATGGTTGGGTAGAATGATGTCGTTAGCGCCGCGGTTAGCCGCTGAAAACGGTTGCAATCCGGGCCCTGATGGCGGATTTCGCATCATGATCAATTCTGGCGTCGAAGGCGGCCAGGAAGTCCCGCATCTGCATTTCCACATCATCGGCGGCTCGCGACCCTGGAAAGGGCGCGTGGCCCCCAACGCGTAATTCGGAGAAACATCATGGGTAGTTTCAGCATCTGGCATTGGTTGGTTGTCCTGGTCATCGTGGCGCTGATTTTCGGCACCAAGAAGCTGCGCAACATCGGCTCGGACCTGGGCGGCGCGGTCAAGGGCTTCAAGGAAGGCATGAAGGACGCCAACGGCGGCGACAAGCCGGCCGAGCCGATCGCGCAGCAACGCGTCTCCGGCGACACCATCGACGTGCAGGCCAAGGAAAAATCCAACTCCTGAGCGCCTGCTCGGCTCCCGGGCCGTCCTGAACAGGCCGGCCCTTATTGCATCCACTCCCGAGCGGCCGTCGAATGTTTGATGTCAGCTTCACTGAACTGATGGTGATCGGCGTCATCGCCCTGATCGTCATCGGCCCCGAACGCCTGCCCAAGGTTGCCCGCACCGTCGGCCACCTGCTCGGGCGCGCGCAGCGTTACGTCAATGACGTGAAATCCGATATCCAGCGCGAAATCGAGCTCGACGAACTGCGCAAGTTCAAGAGCGAAATGGAAGATGCCGCCCAGGGCGTGCAGAAGTCGCTGAACGAAACCCAGGCCTCGCTGCAGGAACCCGTCCAGCAGTTCCGCGCTGAACTCGACGAGGTCGCGCGCGAAGCCAACATCAAGGCCGAACCGTCCGTGGCCAGCGAAACGCCTGCCGAACCCGAACGCAGCATCGCGCCGCCGCCCAGCCAGAACCACAGCCTGAACCTGGACCTGGATCTGCCGCCGGTGGCTGCGCCCGCGCCCGCCGCGACCCAACAACCCGCGCCCAGCGCACCCAAGGCCGACGACGCCGCGCCCGCCGCCAAGCCCGTCGCGCCCTCCGGAACCCCGACGTGACCCAGGACGCCTCCCAAGAAGAAGGCCAGCAGGAGACCTTCATCTCCCACCTGGTCGAGCTGCGCACCCGCCTGCTGCGCGCCGCCGCCGCCGTGATCGGCATATTCATCGTGCTGTTCATCTACCCCGGCGCGTCGGCCATCTACGACGTGCTGGCCCAGCCCATGCTGGCTTCGCTGCCCGAAGGCACGCGCATGATCGCCACCGGCGTCATCACGCCGTTCATGGTGCCGGTCAAGGTCACGATGATGGCCGCGTTCATCCTGGCGCTGCCCGTGGTGCTGTACCAGGCCTGGGCCTTCGTGGCGCCCGGCCTGTACCGGCACGAGAAGCGCCTGGCGCTGCCGCTTATCGTTTCCAGCACCTTTCTGTTCATCGCGGGCATGGCGTTCTGCTATTTCGTGGTGTTCCGCACGGTGTTCCACTTCATCGCCACGTTCGCGCCGCAGTCCATCACGCCAGCGCCGGACATCGAGGCCTACCTGAGCTTCGTCATGACGATGTTCATGGCCTTCGGCATCACCTTCGAAGTGCCCGTGGCCGTGGTGCTGCTGGTGAAGATGGGCGTGGTCGAACTCTCCAAATTGAAGGCCGCGCGCGGCTACGTGGTGGTGGGCGCCTTCATCATCGCCGCCGTGGTCACGCCGCCCGACGTGGTCAGCCAGTTCATGCTGGCGGTGCCTCTGTGCCTGCTGTATGAGGTCGGGCTGATCTGCGCCCGGCTGGTCACGCCCAAACCAGAAGCAGAGAGCGAGGCCGATTCGGACTCGCTGACAGAGCGCCACTGATCCCTTCGAACGGTCCTGCCCACAAAGCAGGACCGTTTCACCTTGTGGGCGGCCCACGGCAACTCTACATTGCCCTCATGTCACTCGCCCAAAGACTGCACACCCTGATGCGCTGGCGCGGCATCAAAAGCCAGAACCAGCTGGCTCGCATTTCTGGCGTGCCGCAATCGTGCATCCATCGGATCCTCATGCGCGAAGACTGCTACTCGCCGTCTCGCGCTACCTTGCTGCGCCTGGCGCGGGCGCTGGACACCAGCGTGCCGTGGCTGACCGACGGCGTGGGGCCGGGCGGGGATGCGCCGCACAACGGCGCGTCCCCGCCGGACGACGGCCCGGACGGCTATTGCACGGAAATCTGGGCGCTGCTGCGCAATCAATCCGAAAGCACCAAGAAAGCCATCTTGTCGGCGGTGCGCCTGATGGCCAAGGACCCCGCCGCAACCTGAACCCCCACCCGCGGACCCGGCGCGGTCCTAGCGCGGCTTGCCCGGGCGCGTGCCCACCACCACCGCCAGCTCGGCTGGCTTGCCGCTGCGCAATATGCCCAGCTTGGCGCTCTGGCCCGGCGGCAGCTGCGCGATCTCCGACAGCAGGCTGGCGGTGTCCATCATGCGCTTGCCGTTGACCGACTGCACGATGTCCCCCACCCGCAGGCCGCCGCGCGCCGCCGGCCCGTCGCGCATCACGCCGGCGATGATCACGCCCGCGGTATCGCGATCCAGCCCGAACGCACGCGCCAGCTCCGGCGTCACGTCCTGCGGCTCCACGCCCAGCCAACCGCGCTTGACCGCGCCGGTCTTGACGATCTCGTCCATGACCTTGCGCGCGATCTCGATGGGGGTGGCAAAGCCTATGCCCATCGACCCGCCCGATTCGGAATAGATGGCGGTATTAATGCCCACCAGATTGCCGGCGGCGTCGACCAGCGCGCCCCCGGAATTGCCGGGGTTGATCGCCGCGTCGGTCTGGATGAAGTTCTCGTAGGTGTTCAGTCCCAGCCCGTTGCGGCCCAGCGCCGATACGATGCCCAGCGTGGTGGTCTGCCCCACCCCGAACGGATTGCCGATGGCCAGCACCACGTCGCCCACCCGCAAGCCCCGGTCCGGCGCCAGCGTGGCCGCGGGCAGGGACCGCAAGGTGGCCAGCTTCAGCACGGCCAGATCGGTGTCCGGATCCGCGCCCACCACTTTCGCGGTATCGCGACGGCCGTCGGACAGCGCAACCTCGATCGCTTCCGCGGCCTGCACCACGTGGTAGTTGGTCAGCACGTAGCCGTCCTGGTTCACGATCACGCCGGATCCCAGGCTGGTCGAGGCCTGGCGCCGCGTCACGCCCGGCACCTGGCCAAAGAACTGGCGCAGCACCGGATCGTCGGGCAGCGGAATCAGCGGCACGTTAACGTGCTTGGTGGTGTATACGTTGACCACGGAAGGCGCGGCACGGGCCACGCCGTCCGCATAGGACGCCGTGGCCTGGGCGCGCGCAGCGGGCGGTCTTGCGGCGGCCGCCGCGGACTGAGGTCCCGCCGCCGGCCCGGCCAGCCGCAGCAGGTCGGGCCGCAAGGTCGTCACGACGAATAGAATACCCAGGCAGACCGTGACGGCCTGAGCAAAGATCAGCCAATATCGGCGCATGATTCTGATAGGACTAGCTATGAGTAAAGTGGACTCCCACGTCCTGGCCAACTGGCTGGACGACACCCTGCAAACGGCGCGCTTCAAGGACTATTGCCCCAACGGGCTGCAGGTGGAAGGCCGATCCGAAATCGCACACATTATCGCCGGAGTCACGGCCAGCGAAGCCCTGCTGCGCGTGGCGGTCGAACGCGGCGCGGATGCGGTGCTGGTGCACCACGGCTGGCTCTGGCGCAACGAAGACCGCCGCGTCATCGGCACGCGCCGCGCGCGCATGGCCCTGGCCCTGAAAAACGACCTGAACCTGTACGCCTACCATCTGCCGCTGGACGCGCATCCCACGCTGGGCAACAACGCGCAGCTGGCGCGCGTGCTGGGCCTGACGCCCGCGCTGCGCGATGACGGCGCGCCGCAAACCTGTGGCCCAGACAACCTGGTCTGGCTGGGTACGGCGACGGGCGTGGCAACGCTGGGCCAGTTGGGCGAGCGCGTGGCCGAACGCCTGGGCCGCCAGCCGTTGGTGGTGGGCGACCCGGACATGCCCCTGGCGCGCGTAGCCTGGTGCACGGGCGGCGCGCAAGGCATGCTGGGCGATGCGGCGGACGCGGGCGCCAGCGCCTACATCACGGGCGAGGTTTCCGAATCCACCGTGCACCTGGCGCGCGAAACCGGCGTGGGCTTCATCGCCGCGGGCCACCATGCCACCGAGCGCTACGGCGCGCAGGCGCTGGGCCAGGCGGTCGCGGAACGCTTCGGCATCAAGGTCGAATTCGTCGACATCGACAACCCGGCATAACCGGTTCCGCCTCCTCAAGATCGCCCCCGCAAGGGGGCGTTTTCATTGCACGGCTCCCAGCGCGACCGTGCGCGCCGTCCGTGCCGAATCCGCAGGACTCGGCTAGGGGAAAACCAGAGGGCGCGATCAAGGCGGCGCCTGTGCGTCGCATCTGGTCAATCGCGGTTCTCTCCCTGTCAATTCCGCGCGCAGTCCAGCGCCCTAGCATTCCATGCAGCCGCCCGCTGCCAGCCCTTTCCGGCCGGGCCTCCTACACACGGAGCCATTGAATGCTGACCCTCTACGACCACCCGCGCTCCGGCAACTGCTACAAGGTGCGCCTGTTTCTCGCGCTCATCGGCCGGGACTACCAAAGCAGGTTCGTCGACGTGCTGGCCCGCAAGAACCAGACCGCGGAGTTCGAGCGCGTCAGCGCCTTCCAGCAGATCCCCGCGCTGACCGATGGCGACACGGCCATCTGGGACAGCCACGCCATCCTGCTACATCTGGCGCATCACTACGCCCCCGAATGGCTGGCGCCGCTGCCTCGCATCGGCGCCATGCACGCCTGGATATCGGTGTCCGCCAACGAGATCGCCAACAGCCTGCAGCCGCTGCGCCTGACGCGCGTGGTCAGCAACGCCGAGGCCGCGCACCACCTGGGCGTGAGCGAGGCCTTGCTCGACGTGCCCGGCATGCAGGCCCGCACCGACCGCGTGCTGCAGCGCCTGGAAAAGCGCCTTGCGGACCACGCCTGGCTGGCGGGCGGCGAAGCGCCGACCGTGGCCGACATCGCCTGCTACGGCTACCTGGCGCTGGCCGAGGAAGCCGCCATCGACATCGCCGCCTATCCCGCCATCGCGGCGTGGCGCAAGCGCATCCAGCAGTTGCCAGGGTACGTGCCGCCAGGACCCTGAGTCCCGCGCACAACGACAAGAACCATTACTACAAGACAAGAGGGAACCACATGGACGCCATCCAGGCCGCGCAGCCTATTGCCCAATCACACAAGAAACCGAACCTGTTCCGGGTCGCCGTTGCCACAGTCATCGGCACCGCCGTGGAAGCCTTCGACTTCCTCGCCTACGGCACCGCCGCGGCGCTGGTGTTCAACAAGATTTTCTTCCCGCAGTTCGACCCCGTCACCGGCACGCTGGCAGCCTTCGGCGCCTTCGCCAGCGGCATGCTGGCACGGCCCATCGGCGGCATCCTGTTCGGCCATTTCGGCGACCGCATCGGCCGCAAATCCATGCTGACGCTCAGCCTGCTGCTGATGGGGATCTGCACGGTGCTCATCGGGCTGTTGCCGACCTATGAACAAATCGGCATCTCGGCTGCGGTGCTGCTGGTGGTGCTGCGCATCGGCCAGGGGCTGTCGTTCGGCGGCGAGATGGGCGGCGCCATGCTGATGGCGGTAGAACACGCGCCACCCAAATGGAAGGCGTTCTTCGGCAGCCTGCCGCTGGTGGGCGCGCCCCTGGGCATCCTGCTGTCGGTGGGTTCCTTCGCGCTGGTGACGCGGTTGCCGGAAGCGGACTTCCTGTCCTGGGGCTGGCGCCTGCCGTTCCTGGCCAGCGCAGTGCTGATCGTCGTCGGCCTGTTCATCCGCCACGGCATCGACGAATCGCCTGAATTCGAAGAGGTCAAGCGCGAGAAGGCGCGCAACAGACAGTCCGTGCAAGACAAGATGCCCTTGGGCGAATTGCTGCGCGCGCACGGCAAATCGTTGCTGCTGTGCATAGGCTGCAAGATTGCCGAGGTCACGCTGATCTACACCTTCCTGGTGTTCTCGGTTTCCTACGCGGTGTCCAAGCTCGGCTTCAGCCGCGCCGACGCGCTGCATGCCTTGCTTTACGGCGCTGGCGTGCTGATGTTCACCATTCCGCTGTTCGGCGTGCTGGCCGACCGCATCGGCGCGCGCCGCGTCTGTGGCTGGGGCGGCATGCTGCTTGGACTCATGGCCATTCCGATCTTTCTCGCGGTGGGCAGCGGTTCGCTGATGGCGTACAGCCTTGCCGTCTTCGTCGCCATGGCCTTCAACTACGCGATCATGATCGCGCCGCAATCCAGCCTCTACAGCGCGCAGTTTCCCGCGGAGCTGCGCTATTCCGGATTGTCCATCGGGGTCCAGTTCTCGGCCGCCATCGGCGGCGGGCTGGCGCCGCTGATCTCGGCCACGTTGGTGCAGAAGTTCGACAGCATTCTTCCCGTCGGCGTCTATCTGGCCTTCCTCGGCATCGTGGCGGGTAGCTCCGCGTTTCTCATGAAGCCCACCCCGCAGGACCTGCGCCGGGGCTGACGCGCAGGAACGGCATGAGCAGGCGGCGCGGCGCTAGGCGCCGCCGTTGCCGCTTCTGGCGGTCTTGCGATACAGGGCCGGCGACATGCCGAAGCGTTCATGAAAGCGGCGAATGAAATGGCTCGCGTGCTGAAAGCCGCAAGACGCCGCGATGTCCTTGACCTCGACGTGCGCGCGCCGCGGATCCTCCAGCGCCTCCCGGGCCAGCTGCAGGCGGCGTTCACGCACATAGCTGGTGTATTGCAGCGAGCGCATCTTGAACAGCCGGTGCACCCAGCGCGTGGTCACGCGCAGCACATCCGCCACCGCCTGCACCGACAGTTCCGGATCGGTGATGTGGGCATCGATATAGCTGGCCAGCACCTGCCAGTTGTCGGCGGGCGCGCGCGCATCGCCCGGTATCTTCTCCAACGCCTGGCTGGTGTAGATCGAGGCCAGCAGCGCCAACAGCGCCTGCTCGGCAAATAGCGACGACGTCGGATTCGATTCCGCCTTGTCGAAGAACACATGATGCAGGCAGCGATGGGCGGTCTGCACCATGGGCAAGGCCGCCACGCCGCGTTGCGCGGTGAACTGCGACATCGCCAGGCTATGCGCGCCCAGCAGGCGCGACAGCGGCCCCTTGACCACCACGATGCGCGAATCGGTGTACATCCGGATTTCCGATGGCAGGGCGGTCGTGCGGAAGATGATGTCGCCGGGTTCCAGCGGCAGCGTCGCGTCGTTCTGCACGATGACGCCGTGGCCCGCAATCACAAAGCTCGCCAGGAACTCCGCATGCTCCAGATCGGCCGCATGCTCCGCGCGGTGGTGCACGCTGATCGGCGTGGACTCCAGGCTCACCACCAGCCCGCCCGCGCGCAGCCTGCAGGCCTGCAATAGCAGCCTGGGCGGTTCGGTCAGCGCCCTGAATTCGCCCGGCAGCACCAGCTTGTCCAGCTCGCGCTCGTAGCCCGCGATCTCCTGCGCATAGAAAGGGCGGAACTGCGGCGCAAAGTTCAGATCCGCCTCGGAACAGGCGGGCCGGGCGGATGGATTCACTGTCTGGCGGGCGCGTGGCATGCTCGGAACACTCTGTCGGGTCGGCCAACACTGGCCGAAAGGCGCCGGTCTTCCTGTCGCATTGAGTCAACCCTCGTTCGTGATCGGTCAATCGCGGGCGGCGGAGGCGGGCGTGTAATGGAGCCATTATCCCAAGGAGACCCCATGCTGGAAAAACAAGCCCATGCCGACGCCTTCTTTGCGCGCTCCGCGAACAAGCTCGACTTCGGGAACTGGAGCGAAGAAGAAAAGGTGGCGCTGAGCTGCCGCATTCTCGCCAGCGAAGGCCATTCGGAAACCCTGGCGGGCCAGATCACCGTGCGCAAGGAAGACGGCACGTTCCTGACGACGCCCTTGGCCCAGGCCTTCGACGAGATCATCCCGGCCTCGGTCATCCGCATCAACGACAACATGGAGGTGCTCGACGGCCCCGGCACGCCCAACCCCGCCGTGCGCTTTCACTTCTGGGTCTATCGCCAGCGTCCCGACGTGCAGTGCATCATCCACACGCACCCGCCCCATGTCTCGACGCTGTCCATGACGGGGCAGCCGCTGGTGGTCGCGCACATGGACGCGACGCCGTTCCACAACGACTGTGCCCATTTGAAGGAATGGCCCGGCCTGCCCATCGCCGACCAGGAAGGCGAGATCATCTCGGCGGCGCTGGGCGGCAAGCGCAGCATCCTGCTGGCCAACCACGGCTTTCTGGCAGCGGGCTCGTGCATCGAGGAAGCGCTGTACCTGTCGGTGCTGATCGAACGCGCCGCCCGCAATCAACTGCAGGCAGCCGCCGCCTATGGCGAGGTGAAACCGGTGAATGACGCGCTGGCCGCCGAATCGCACGATTTCCTGTTGAAGCCCAGCATCGTGCGCGCAAGCTTCGCCATGTTCGCGCGGCGCGTCGAACGGCAAATGGCAGCAGAACGGGACTAGGGGAAGGGAACAGGCAGCGGATCGTTCAGCGGGGGCCGGCACGCGCCGGCGGGAACGTCCGCCAGCCGCGGCCCGGATCCGCGTCCATGCGGATCCCGGGCCGGCGGCAGCATCGGATCAGGGCTTCTTGAGCAGATCGCGGATTTCACGCAGCAGCGCCACGTCTTCGGGCGTCGCGGCGGGCGCCGGCGCTTCCTCGGCCTTGGTGCGGGCCTTGTAGATGGCCTTGACCATCCAGAAGATCACGAAGGCCAGCAACACGAAGTTGATGATGATCGTGACGAAGTTGCCCCACGCAAATACGTTGGCACCGGCCTTGGTGAGGTCGGCGTAGGTCATGGGGCCGTTGTAGCCGGCCGGCATCGACAGAACCAGGAACTTGTTCGAAAAATCGACCGAGCCTCCGAGGATGAAGTTGACCAACGGCATGACGATGTCCTTGACCAGCGAATCGACGATCTTGCCGAACGCCGCGCCGATGATGACACCGACCGCCAGGTCCACTGCGTTGCCTTTGACAGCGAAATCTCGGAATTCTTTGACGAAACCAGTCGCTTTGCTCATAAAAGCACTCCCTTCGTGATACGCCCGTGAGTGGGCTGGCGCTATAATACGCGGTTGCTATGTTGTTACAAATTCCCGCGAACCCGATGCCGCAGAAGTGATGCTACTCGTAGAGCGGGCGCATCAACAAGGATAGGAAGATGAGTCAGGATACGCTGGTGCACGATGATGACGGTGCGGTTGATCCCAACCTGCCACCTGATCCTTCGCGACGTTTCTGGGTTACCACCGCCTGTGCTGTGGGTGGCGTAGCAGGTGTCGCAACGGCAGTGCCGCTTGTGAGCACGTTTTCTCCCTCCGAAAAGGCCCGCGCTGCCGGGGCTCCCGTTGAAGTGGACGTCGGCGACATTCCCGTCGGCACCATGAAGACGGTTGAATGGCGCGGAAAACCGGTCTGGATCATCCACCGGTCGCCTGAACAACTCGCTGGTCTCAAGACCCAGGACGCGCTGCTGGCCGATCCTGATTCCAAGCGCCCCGGCTTCACGCCCAAATACGCCGAAAACGAAGGCCGCTCGCGCAAGCCCGAGCTCTTCGTCTGCGTCGGCATCTGTACCCACCTCGGCTGCTCGCCCACGTCCCACTTCGAAAAGGGCGGCAGTCTGGGCGCCGACTGGCAGGGCGGCTTCCTCTGTCCTTGCCACGGCTCCACGTTCGATCTGGCCGGCCGTGTCTACAAGAACAAGCCCGCTCCCGACAACCTCGAAGTCCCGCCGTACCAATATCTCACCGACACTCGCATCATCGTGGGCGTCGATGAAGACAACAAGGCCTGACGCGCGCGTCGCGCTTTTTTCCCGAATTACGTAAGTAAATCCGCATTACGCCACGTGAGAGAAGGAGCCGTTACATGGCTGGCGAGAAAACCGTCGAGACGACAGGCCTGTTGGGCTGGCTGGACCGGCGCTTCCCGGTGACCTCTACCTGGAAAGCCCATCTGTCCGAGTACTACGCACCGAAGAACTTCAACTTCTGGTACTTCTTTGGCTCACTGGCCCTACTGGTGCTGGTGCTGCAGATCGTGACCGGCATCTTCCTGGTCATGCACTACAAGCCGGACGCGGAACGCGCGTTCCAGTCCGTCGAATACATCATGCGCGAAGTCCCGTGGGGCTGGCTGGTGCGCTACATGCACTCCACCGGCGCGTCGATGTTCTTCGTCGTCGTGTACCTGCACATGCTGCGCGGACTGCTTTACGGTTCCTACCGCAAGCCGCGCGAGCTCGTGTGGATCTTCGGCGTCGCGATCTTCCTCTGTCTGATGGCGGAAGCCTTCTTCGGCTACCTGCTGCCCTGGGGCCAGATGTCCTACTGGGGCGCACAGGTGATCGTGAACCTGTTCGCGGCCATTCCCTTCATCGGTCCTGAGCTGTCGATCTGGATCCGCGGCGACTACGTCGTGTCGGACGCCACGCTGAACCGCTTCTTTGCCTTCCACGTCATCGCCATCCCGCTGGTGCTGGTGGGCCTGGTCGCGGCCCACCTGGTGGCGCTGCACGAAGTCGGTTCGAACAACCCGGACGGCATCGAGATCAAGCAAGGCCCGAAGGACAAGTACGGCCGCCCGAAGGATGGCATCCCGTTCCACCCGTTCTACTCGGTGCACGACCTGATGGGCGTCGCCGGCTTCCTGCTCGTGTTCGCGTTCATCGTGTTCTTCGCGCCGGAAATGGGCGGCTACTTCCTCGAGTTCAACAACTTCATCCCCGCTGACTCGCTGAAGACGCCCCCGCACATCGCGCCGGTCTGGTACTTCACGCCGTTCTACTCGATGCTGCGCGCCACCACCGACGAGTTCACCTGGGTGCTGGCGGGCGCTTCCGTGCTGGGCGCCATCGCGCTGCTCGTCAAGAGCAACCTGAAGGGCTTCATGCGCATCGCCGTCCCCGGCATCCTGATCGTCGTGGCCGTGCTGCTGCGCGTGATCGACGCCAAGTTCTGGGGCGTGGTCGCCATGGGCGGCACGGTCGTCATCCTGTTCTTCCTGCCGTGGCTGGACCATTCCCCGGTCAAGTCGATCCGCTACCGCCCGACCTGGCACAAGTGGATCTACGGCATCTTCATGGTCAACTTCCTGGTGCTCGGCTACATCGGTACGCAGCCGCCCAGTCCGCCGTTGAACGTCACCTCGCAGATCGGCACGCTGCTGTACCTGGCATTCTTCTTCCTGATGCCGGTATGGAGCCGCCTGGGCACTTTCAAGAAGGTGCCCGACCGCGTCACGTTCCACGCCCACTGAGCCCACCAGATAACGGATTAACCATGATCAAGAAGCTGATTGGTGCCGTGGCCTTGATGCTCACGTGTACCGCCACCCTCGCCGCCGGAGGCGGCTACCCCCTGGACAAGGCCCCGTACCGCGTCAACGACATGGCGTCGCTGCAGAACGGAGCCAAGCTGTTCGTCAACTACTGCCTGAACTGCCATAGCGCGTCCTCGATGCGCTACAACAAGCTCAAGGACATCGGGCTGACCGACCAGCAGATCAAGGAAAGCCTGCTGTTCACCGGCGAAAAGGTCGGCGACATGATGAACGTCGCCATGACCCCGAAGGACGCCAAGCAGTGGTTCGGCACGACGCCCCCGGACTTGTCCGTGATCGCGCGCGCCAAATCCGTGAACGCCGGCCCCTCGGGCGCCGATTACATCTACACCTACCTGCGCACCTTCTACCGCGACACCGCGCGTCCCACGGGCTGGAACAACCTGGTCTTCCCGTCGGTGGGCATGCCCCACGCGCTCTGGGAAGTGCAGGGTCCGCGCGAGCTCACGACGGTCGCCATGCACGAGGTCGAAGGCAAGGAAGGCGCCCCCAAAACCTGGGAACGCGTCACCACGGTGTACGATGCACAGGGTTTTTCCACGGTCAAGGCCGAACCGGTAGCCAACTACCACGGCCATGCCACCTTCGATGCCAAATTCAAGGCCGCTAACCCGGCCCAAGTCGCAACATACGACAACGACGTCGCCGACCTGACTGCGTTCATGTCCTGGATGGCCGAACCCGTCCAGACATTCCGCGTCCGTCTCGGCGTCGGTGTCATGTTGTTCCTGCTGCTGTTCTTCCTGGTTACCTGGCGCCTCAACGCCTCGTACTGGAAACACGTGCGCTAACCGCAACGCCCCGCCAGGTTCTTATCCGTCCCCGATTGCAAATGGGGACGGCATCAGCGGATAGGGCTGTACGCCTATCCCGCCTGGCAATTGGGGCCAGCGCCTGCTAGATTAAGGCGCTGGCCTTTCGTTTTTCAATAAAGGACTTACCGCCATGATGGTGCTCTATTCCGGAACCACGTGTCCGTTTTCGCAACGCTGCCGCTTCGTGTTGTTCGAAAAAGGCATGGATTTCGAGATCCGCGACATCGACCTGTACAACAAGCCCGAAGACATCTCGGTGATGAACCCGTACGGTCAAGTGCCCATTCTGGTCGAACGCGACCTGGTCCTGTACGAGTCGAACATCATCAACGAGTACATCGACGAGCGCTTCCCGCATCCCCAGCTCATGCCCGCCGACCCGGTCATGCGCGCCCGCACCCGCCTGTTCCTCTACAACTTCGAGAAGGAACTGTTCGTCCACGTCTCGACGCTGGAAGACCGCAGCGCCAAGCCCGACGAAAAGAAGCTGGCCAACGCCCGCCAGAACATCCGCGACCGCCTGGCCCAGCTGGCCCCCATGCTGCTGAAGAACAAGTACATGCTGGGCGAGGAATTCTCCATGCTCGACGTGGCCGTGGCTCCGCTGCTGTGGCGCCTGGACCACTACGGCATCGAACTGCCCAAGAACGCGGCTCCGCTGCAAAAGTACGCCGAACGCATCTTCTCGCGTCCGGCCTACATCGAAGCGCTGACGCCTTCGGAAAAAGTGATGCGTCGCTAAGGCTGTTGCGTGATGGGTGAAACTTCGACCAAACCGTACCTGATCCGCGCGCTGCACGAATGGTGCACCGATAACGGCTATACGCCCTACATCACCGTGCAGGTCGACGAGCACACCATGGTGCCCGTCGCCCATGTGCGCGACGGCCAGATCACGTTGAACGTGGGCACGCTGGCCACCAACCGCCTGGTGCTGGGCAACGAATTCATCGAATTCCAGGCCCGCTTCAGCGGCGTGACCGAAAACGTCTACGTTCCCGTGGGTGCCGTCAGCGCCATCTACGCGCGCGAAACCGGCGCCGGCATGGGCTTCGAAGTGCAGCCCTACGAACCGCCGGAAGCGGGCGCCCAGGGCGCGACGGCCGCCGCCGCGCCCGAAGGCTCCGACGCCGACGCCGCCCCCGGCGACGACGGCGGAGACGACGACGAACCCAAACGTCCGCGCCTGACCATCGTCAAATAAGGCATCCCCGCAGGGCCGGCATTTTTTTCATTACAATGCAGCCCTTCGCGTGCCCCCGGGTACGCAGCGCCGGTGTAGCTCAGTTGGTAGAGCAGCTCACTTGTAATGAGAAGGTCGAGGGTTCGATTCCTTTCACCGGCACCAAGAACGAATGAAAAAGGCCGACTCCAGGAGTCGGCCTTTTTTTCTGCGCAGCCGGGATTCAATCCGGCTTGATCCCCGCAGCCTTGATGATCGCCACATTGCGCTCCAGTTCGGTTTCCACCTTGCGGCGGAACGCGGCCGGATCGGCGTACGTGGCGTCGAACCCCAGTTGCTCCAGCTTGGCGCGCGTATCGGGTTCAGCCATGACCGCTTCGATCTCCTTGGACAAGCGGGCGACGATGGGCGCGGGCGTGCCCTTCGGCATCACCACGCCGAACCAGGTTTCAAAGTCGTAGTTCGCCACGCCGCCTTCCGCGACGGTGGGCACGTCAGGCACCAGGGCCGAGCGCGCGTTGCCGGTCAGGGCCACGGCGCGCGCCTTGCCCGCCTTGATCTGCGGCAAGCCCGCGACCAGCGTGTCGATCGACAGCGGGATCTGATTGCCCAGCAGGTCGGCCATGGCGGGCGCGCTGCCGCGATAGGGCACATGCAGCAATTTGGCGCCGGTACGCTGCGCCAGCGATTCACCCGCGATGTGCGGCGTGGAACCGTTGCCGAAGGAACCGAAGCTCAGCGGCTGGGCGGCCGACTTGCTCTTGATGTCGGCAACGGTGGTGATGCCCGTCTGCGGATTCGTGAGGATCACGAAGGGCGTGCTGCCGGCAATCGCGACATACTCGTAGCTCTTGATCGGGTCGTAGTTCAGATTCGGATAGAGCAGCGGGTTGAGCGTGAAAGTGGGCGCTCCGGTGATCATGAACGTATAGCCGTCCGGAGCAGCGCGCGCGACGGCCGCTGCGCCGATGCCGGTATTGGCGCCCGGCTTGTTCTCGACCACGACGGTCTGCCGCAGGCGATCGCCCAGCTTGGCGGCGAACAGGCGGCCAATGACGTCCGTCGAACCGCCCGGCGGGAATGGCACGACCATCGTGATCGGCTTGCTTGGATAGTCCTGCGCCGCCGCCAGAGCCGGCCCGACAGCCAGAGCGCACAAGAATGCGCTCTTGGCGATGTGCTTGATCATGCGTAATTCCCCTTGTGTTGGTTGTGTGGTTCAGTCGACCAGAGCCGGCGTCCGGCGCCAGCATTGCGTGGCTTGCTCAAACGCGTGGGCAAGTTGCAGCAGGGCGCGCTCCTGGCGGTAGCGCCCGACGATCTGGATGCCTACCGGCAGCCCCTCGGCGGTAAAGCCACAGGGCACCGAAATGGCTGGATGCCCCGTCAGGGACAGGTAATAGCCCGAACGCATCCAGTCGATGTAATTGAGCATCGGCGTACCCTCGATGCTGCCGACGGTTTCCTGCTCGACCGGAAACGGCAGCACCTGGCTGACCGGGCCGATCATGAATTCGTATGTCTGCATGAAGGCGTGCATGCGCGCGAACAGCGCGGCGCGGTCCCGCTCCGCCTGCACGACGGCGGCGGCGGATTGCCGCAGGCCGAGCTCGATGTTCCAGATCACCGTGTCCTTGAGCAGATGCCGGTGCTCAAGCAACGCGGCCTCATAGCCCACGGCAAAGGTCTGTCCGCGCAGGGCCTGGAACGCGGCATCGGCGCCGGAAAAATCGGGGCAGGCCGGCTCCACGCGTGCGCCCAGATCCGCAAACACAGGCAGCCGCTGCTCCAAGGCCTGCACCACCGCGGGTTCGACGGGCAAATCCCCCCAGGTCGGCGCATAGGCGATGCGCACGCCTTTGAAATCGCGCTCCAGGGTGCCAAGAAAGCAGGCCGGATCCTGTTCAATGGCCAAGGGATCGCGCGAATCGGGACCGGCAGTGGCGGCCAGCAGCAAGGCCACATCGGCCACGGTGCGAGCCATGGGTCCGGCCACGGTCAACGTGTTGTAGGGACTGGCCGCGGGCCATTGCGGCACGCGGCCCGGAGAAGGACGCAGGCCCACGACATTGCAGAACGAGGCCGGATTGCGCAACGAACCGCCCATATCCGTGCCGTCGGCCAGCGGCGCCATGCCGGTAGCCAGCGCGGCGGCGGCGCCGCCACTGCTTCCGCCGGCGGTCATGCGCGGGTCATAGGGATTACGGGTGGCGCCGAATACGGTATTGAAGGTTTGCGAGCCCGCGCCGAATTCGGGCAGATTGGTCTTGCCCAGGGTGATGGCGCCAGCGGCGCGTTCGCGGCTGACGATCAGGCTGTCCCGCTCCGGCACAAAGTCGCGGTATAGCGGCGAACCATAGGTAGTGCGCATGCCGGCCGTCAGGAACGAGTCCTTGTGCACGATGGGCAGGCCGTGCAACAGACCCAGAACCTGCCCGCCTGCCTGGCGCTCGTCGGCCCGGGCCGCGCCGGCCATTGCGGCTTCGGCGTCCAGCGTAACGATGGCATTGATCCGCGGGTTCCAGGCCTCGATGCGCCGCAGATGCGCCGCCATGAGTTCCCGGGCGCTCAGATGCCCGGCTGCGATTTCCCCGCGCAGCGCAACGGCGGTCATGTCGCATAGGGTCGATTCGATAGTCATTTGCTGCCTAAAAGTATTGCTATGCAATACAAAGTATTGAATACTTAACTTTATAGTGGGTATTGCCAAGCCGGACAATCCGGGGAAACTAGCGCCTGCCCAGCCCCCGGCTGCCATCGCCGCCTGTCCCGCACTCGAGAAACCTCCATGAAAAAGCGCCAGCCATCCCCTCTCGATATCGCACCGGCAACGTTGCCGCCGGAGCCGGCGGCCGCCGACGATCCGCTGTACGTCGCATCGCTGGAAAAAGGCGTCCGGGTGCTGGAAGCATTCCGCGATGCCGGCGACTCGCTGGGCCTGACCGACATCGCCACGGTGACCGGCCTGGGCAAGAGCGCCGCGCAACGCTTCGTGCATACCTGGGAACGCTTGGGCTATCTGGTCAAGGAAGCCGCCTCGCGACGCTACCGCCTAGGGCCGCGCGTGGTGGAGCTCGGCTACTTTTTCCTGCGCAGCGACCGGCTTGTATCCATGGCCGCGCCGCACCTGGTCGCGCTGCGGGATCGTTGCGGGTTGGCGGTGCATATGAGCGTGCTGGCGGGCAGCGACATGATCTATCTGTTGCGCCTGCCCAGCCGCCAAATGACCCTGGCGGAAATGCTGCCGGGACGCCGCATGCCGGCATGGTGCAATAGCGCGGGACGCATGCTGCTAGCGCAGCTGGACGACGAAGCCGTGCGACAGGCGCTTCTGCGTTCGCCCCCGCGCGCCTTCACCCCTCGCACCGTGATCGATCCCGAAGCGTTGCTGGCGCTGGTCCGGCAAGCCCGGGATGAGGGCTACGCCCTGACCGAAGACCAGGTCCTGCAGAATCAGGTGGGCGCGGCCGTGCTGCTGCGCGATGCCCGCGCCATGCCGCTGGCCGCCATCAGCGTCAGCGCGCCGCGCCACGACTATTCCACCGACCGCCTGGTGCGCGACATCGTGCCCCAGCTGTTCCGCACGGCGCAGGCAATCCAGAGCGCCTGAACCCGCGCGCGGGGCCGTTTTGCATTCTTCCGTTTTTTTGTGCATAATTCGCCCCCTCTACCTGTTCCCCGATAGCTCAGTCGGTAGAGCGACGGACTGTTAATCCGCAGGTCGCTGGTTCGAGCCCAGCTCGGGGAGCCAAAGAATGCAGTACTGAAGGGCCCGCAACTTGTTGCGGGCCTTTTGCATTTGGACGCGGCGCAAGCGGCCTGTTTGCCGGGCCGCGCGCGGCGTACGATGATGCGCATTCCCTCATCACCACATCGCCTGCCTCCATGCGTTCCGCGCGATCCCTGCCTGCCCTGGTTTCCCTGCGCGCCTTTGAAGCGGCCGCGCGGCGCATGAGCTTTTCGCTGGCCGCGCAGGAACTCTTCGTGACGCAAAGCGCCATCAGCCACCATATCCAACGGTTGGAAGCCGAGCTGGGCGTGGCGCTGTTCGAGCGGCTCACCCGCGCCGTGGCGCTGACCGCGGCGGGTCAGGCCTATTACGAGCGCGTGCACGCGGCCTTCGAACTGCTGCGCCAGGGTACCGACGAGATCCGTGCGCCCGAGACTGTGCGGCAGACGCTGCGCGTCGGGCTGCTGGCCTCGTTCGCCACGCGCTGGCTGGCGCCGCGCCTGGCGGCGTTTGCCGCCGCTCATCCCGACATCGATCTCCAATTGCAGCCCGACATCGGTTTGGCGGACGTCGCGGGCGGCGAGGTCGACGTCGCCATCCGCTACGGGCGCGGCGTGTGGCCCGGCGTGCGGGCGCGGTTGATCATGGCGGAGCGGCTGTCGGTGGTCTGCGCGCCCGCGCTGATCGCGGGCAGGAAACGCCCGCGCACGCCGCAGGATCTGCTGCGCTTTCCGTTGCTGGCCTCGCATGCCCGCCATCCCTTCGAATGGGACGCCTGGGCCCGGCATCATGGCGTGGACCTGGGCGGCGTGCGGCCCGTGCGTCTGCATGACTACAACATCGTTGTGGAAGCGGCGCTGGCGGGGCAAGGCATGGCGATGGGCCGCCACCGCCTTATCGCCGCCCAGCTCGCCAGCGGCGCGCTGGTGGAGGCCCTGCCTGACGCCGCGCTCGAAGCTCCCCGTATCGGCTGGTGGTTCGTGACGCCGCGCGGCGCGCTTGGCGACGCGGCGCAGCGCTTCCACGCGTGGCTGGCGCAGGTAGCCGCGGAGCAAGACGATACACATTAGTTTTACTCATGTGTACTGCGCGAAAATTGATTGGTCAGGGTCCGCAGCGGCCGATAGCATGAGGCTTGCCCTTAGTTTCCCTATTCAGGAGTCCCTCATGACCCGCTCGATCTCCGGCCGCGTGGCCGAACTTGGCCTGACCCTCGAAGCCGCCGCCGCTCCCGCCGCCAACTACGTGCCCTTCGTGCAGGAAGGCAACCTGCTGTATATCTCGGGCCAGATCTCCCGCAAGGACGGCAAGGCCGCCTATCTGGGCCGCCTGGGCGACCAGGTTTCTGACGCCGATGGCGTGGCAGCGGCGCGCTTGTCGGCGCTGGGCCTGCTGTCGCAGATCGCCGCCGCCACCGGCGACAAGCTGGACCGCGTGGCGCGCGTCGTGCGCCTGGGCGTGTTCGTGGCCAGCACGCCGGATTTCAACCGCCAGAGCGCCATCGCCAACGGCGCCTCCGACCTGATGGTCGAAGTGTTCGGCGACGCCGGCCGCCATGCGCGCAGCGCCGTCGGCGTGGCGTCCCTGCCCCAGGGCGTGGCGGTGGAAATCGAAGCCGTTATCGCGCTCACGCAAGCCTGATCCCCGCCGGAGCCGCCATGTCCGCCCCCTTGACTCCCAGCGCCGTGGAGGCGTTGCGCGCCCAGACTCCAGGCGCGCACACCACCGTCCATTTCAATCACGCCGGCGCGTCGCTGCCCTCGGCCGCCACGCTGCACGCCATCCACGCCCACCTGCAACGCGAAGCCACGCAAGGGCCTATGGAAGCGGGTGTGCGGTCGCGGGAGCTGATCGAGCAGGCTCGCACGCTGGCGGCCCGGCTGCTCAACGCGGACGCGGCCGAGATCGCGCTGACCGGCGGCAATTCGCCCGGCTGGGGCGCGGCCTTCGCGGCGATGGCGCCGTGGCGCGCCGGCGACCGCATCCTGGTGGGCCGCCACGAATGGGGCGGCAACCTGGCCGCCATGCGGCTCAAGGCGCAGCGTGCTGGCGCCACGCTGGAAACCATCCCCTCGGACGACAGCGGCTGCGTCGATCCGCAGGCGCTGGAGGCCATGCTCGATGAGCGGGTGCGCTTGATCGCGCTGACCTGGCTGCCCGCCAACGGTGGCCTGATCAATCCGGCCGCCGCCATCGGCAGCGTGGCGCGCCGTCACGGCATCCCGTACTTCGTGGACGCGGCGCAAGCCGTCGGCCAGTTGCCCGTGGACGTGGCGCAGATCGGCTGCGATGTGTTGAGCGGGGCGGGACGCAAGGCATTGCGCGGCCCGCGCGGCACCGGCCTGCTATATGTGCGGCGCGACTTCCTGGACCAGCTCACGCCCGCCTTTGTCGACACCCATTCCGCGCCCCTGGGCGCCGATGGCGAACCCGTACTGCGCCAGGACGCCGCGCGCCTGGAATCGGCGGAGGCCTCGCTAGCGCTGCGCTGCGGCCTGGCCAACGCCTTGCAGGAAGCCCTGGACATCGGCCTGCCAGCCATCCGCGCGCGCATCGCCGCCACGGCCCAGGCCCTGCGGACCGAACTGGCAGCCATCCCCGGCATCACGGTGCTGGACCAGGGCCGCGAACGCTCGGGCCTGGTGTCCTTCGACCTGGCCGGCCAGGACGCGGTATCCGTGCAGCGCGCCATGGCCGCGCAGGGCATCACCATCGGCAGCAACGGCGTGTCCTACACGCCGCTGGACATGCAGGCGCGCGGCCTGACCCAGATCGCGCGCGCCTCGGTCAGCTATCTGACCAACGACGCGGAAATCGATCGCCTGCTGGAAGGGCTGCGCGCGCTGACCCGCTAGGGCTTTGCCCGGCCCTGGGCCAAGCTCAAGCCGCCGCGCCCCGCGCGAACGGCGTCCACTTGGTGAAGACCAGCAGGTTGCCCAGCATCACCAGCGCCAGGCCCAGCAGGGCCGGCGCCGTCCATTGATACCCTTCGGCAAAGGTGGACACGCTCAGGGCCACAACCGGGAACAGCACCGTGCAGTAGGCGGCCCGCGCCGGGCCCATGCGGCCCACCAGCGTCAGATAGGCGGTGAAGCCGATCACGGAGCCCGGAATCGCCAGATAGAGCAGGGCGCCGACGTAGGAAGGCGAGGTATCGAAGTCGAATGGCAGACCCGCCGCCAGGCACCCCGCCAGCAGGATGGCTGCGCCATAAAGCATGCTGTAGGCATTGCCGGTCAAGGGCCGGATGCCGGCGCGCTGCTGCAGCGACGACAGCATGTTGCCCGTCGAAAAGCAGAACGTGCCCAACAGGGCAAAGCCCAGGCCCAGCAAGGTTTCATGGCTGGCCTCCTGCCCCGCCAATTCGGGCCAGAACAACAGCACCAGGCCGGAAAAGCCCAGCGCGCCGGCCGCCATCACGCGCGGCGCGACGCGGGTGCCGAACCACAGGCGGGCATTCAGCGCGTTCCACAGCGTCGCCGCCGAAAACACCACCGACACCAGGCCGCTGGGAATCCATTGGGTCGCCGTGTAGAAGCACAGGAAGTTCAGGCAGAACAGGCACAGCCCCTGGCCCACGCAAAGCCAGTGGCCGCGCCGGTCCATTTTCTGCAGCTTGCGGGTCAGGGCCAGGGCCGCGAACAGCACCAGGCCCGCCAGCGCAAACCGGTAGAAGATGGAGACGGGAATGGCCACCACGCCCAGCTGCAGCTTGATGGCGATCCAGGTGGTGCCCCAGATGACGACAGTGAGGAAATACAGGAAGAGGTTCACGATGCGATGCTGAAACAGGGACGCGGAAGGGTGGTCCGCAAGACCGTCGGGAAACCAAGTTTGCGCCTCCCCGGCCCGCAAGAATTGCCGGTTCTTGCGGTTTTCTTTCGCGCGCGCACGCGTCGCGCGCGGGATCGCAGTAGCATTCCACCCATATGGCTACCGTCGCCTCGGCCCCGGCCGATTTCTCCGTCTTCCGCACCCTGGCGAGTTCCACCGCAACGCTGGGGCGCGCCGCCGCGCTGGGCGATGGCATCGCCATTTCGCAATGGTCGCGCAGCGCCCACGAAACCATGGGCTACGACAACCCGGGCCATCACACCCTGTCGCTCTATCTGCGCGGCGGCGACAAGTCGTTCCGCCTGGGCCCGGACCGGCTGCACGGCGGCGCCGGCAAGTTCTGCGTGCTGCCCTCGGAGCACTATTCGCGCTGGTGCATGAACGACAGCGTGCAGTTCCTGCACCTGTACATCGCTCCGGAACGCCTGGCCCGCGAAGCCGTCATGCGGCTGGACTGCGAGCCCCGCACACTGGAACTGCGCGACCGCACCTACATCCACGACGACTCGCTGATCGACGTCTGCCGGCAGCTGCTGGAAACCGACTGGAACCAGCCAGCCGACCGGCTGGCCGCCAGCAGCGCCGCCGAAACAGTCCTGCACCATCTGCTGAACCAGGGTGTGGCGCGCAAGCCCGCGGCAACGCTGCGCGGCGGCCTCGCGCCCGTCGTGCGCCGGCGCATCATGGACTACGTGGACGCGCACCTGGCCGAGCCGCTGACGCTGGACGAACTCGCGGGCGTGGCGGCGCTCTCCACCTACCACTTCGCCCGCATGTTCCACACCTCTTTCGGCGAGCCGCCGCACGCCTGGGTGCGGGCGCGGCGGCTGGCACATGCGCGCAAGCTGCTGGCGGCCGGCAAGGGCGACCTGGCCGGCATTGCCCAGGCCTGCGGCTTCGGCAACGCCAGCCATCTGGCGCGGGTCTTCCGCGACACCGTCGGCGTCACGCCCGGACAGTACCGCAGCGCCCGCGCCAGCCACTGACGCGTGGGGGCTGCGGCCCCGTTTCCCGTCCCGCCCGGTCTACAATGGTCCACCGCCCCCAGGGCCTGACCGTACCGCCGCCCGACGCGATGCCGTCTACGACCTCTCGCGATTCCACCCCCACGCCTGACCCCCTTGGCGCCGGCCCCGTGCGCGCGCACTGGCTGGCGGAGCTGATACGCCTGCGCGAAGCGCATTGGGGGCCCTTGGAAGACGCTGCCGCGGTGCGCCGCGTGCGGCAGCAGGACGCCGATCTGCCCACGCGCATCCTCGCCCGCGCCGCGTTGCTGGCGCAGCGCGAGAATCTCATCCCCCTGGTCGACAAATGGCGCCGTAGCGCGCTCGCCATGTTGGCCGCGTTGTTCCTGCTGGCCGCGATGTCCGGCGCCGGCGCCGCGCTGGGCGCGCTGGGAGACGGCTCCCGGCCGGTCAACGTGCTGTGGGCGCTGGGCGCCTTGCTGGGCCTGCATGCGCTCACCTTCCTGCTGTGGCTGGCCAGCTTCCTGCTGCGGGCGTCCTCCGTCACGGGACTGGGACGTCTCTGGCTCTGGGCCACGCGCAAGCTGGCCCGCGGCCCCGACAGCGCGCTGGTACCCCAGGCTTTCCTCAACCTGCTGGCCCGCGCGGGCGCCTTGCGCTGGCTCTTCGGCAGCGTCAGCCACCTGCTGTGGCTGACGGCTCTGTGCGCAGCGCTGGCGGTGCTGCTGGCCGTGTTGTCCACCGCCAGCTACCGCTTCATCTGGGCCACCACCTTGCTGGCGCCCGACACCTTCGTGAGCCTGACGCAGGCGATCGGCTGGCTGCCAGCCCAGCTGGGCTTTCCCATGCCGGATGCGGCCATGATCCGCGCCAGCGATGGCGCACAGGCCTTGCCCGCCGAGGCGCAGGCGCAGTGGTCGCTCTGGCTGATCGGCGTGCTGGTGGTCTACGGCATCCTGCCCCGCCTGCTGGCCGGCGTCCTGTGCGTGGCGGGATCGCTACGCACCTTGCGCCGCCTGCGCATCGATCCCTCACTGCCCGGCTTCTCCGCCCTGCGCGACCGCCTGGAGCCGCCCGCCCTGTCCACCGGCATAGACCGCCCCGTCGATCCCCTGCACGAGCCGCGCGTCGGTGCGCCGCCGCTCGCGGGCCTGGGCGGCCAGCCAGTGCTGCTGGGACTGGAGCTGCCGCCGGACCTGGCCTGGCCGCCCGCCGACATGCCCGCGGGCGTCCAGCAGGCCGGCAACCTGGATACCCGCGAAGAGCGCAACCGCGTGCTGGACGCGCTCGCCGGCCAGGCCGCCACGCGCATGCTGATCGCCTGCGATGCGCGCCAGACGCCGGACCGAGGCACGCTGTCGCTGATCGCCGAACTGGCCGCGCACGCGGAACAGACGCGCGTATGGCTGGTCACGCCGCGCGCGGACGCCGAAGCTCCCGCCACCCGCGCCTCTCTATGGCGCGAACGCCTGCTGGCGCTGGGCCTGCCCGCCGACGCCGTGCTGCAGGCGCCCCTGGCCCCGCTTGCGTGGCTGGAGTCCGGCCATGGCTGAGGATCTCATCAAGATCGCGCTGGTCGGCCATACCAACACCGGCAAGACCTCGCTGCTGCGCACGCTGACGCGCGACACCACCTTCGGCGAAGTCGCCGACAGCCCCGGCACCACGCGCCACGTCGAAGGCGCGCGCCTGCGGCTGGAAGGGCGGGCCGTATTGGAATGGTTCGACACGCCGGGCATGGAAGACAGCATCTCGCTGTTGGAATACCTGGAAACGCTCGACGGCCCGCAAGAACGCCTGGACGGGCCGGCGCGCATCCGCCGCTTCCTCGACACGCCCGAGGCGCATGGCCGCTACGAGCAGGAAGCCCGCGTACTGGCCAAGATGCTGGACTGCGACGCCGCGCTGTACGTCATCGACGCGCGCGATCCGGTGCTGGGCAAGCACCGCGACGAACTCGCCATCCTGGCCGCTTGCGGCCGTCCTCTGCTGCCGGTGCTGAACTTCGTCAACGCGCCCGCGCATCGCGCCGACGAATGGCGCGCCGCCATGGCCCGGCTGGGCCTGCACGCGGTCGTGGAATTCGACACCGTCGCGCCGCCGCTGGATGGCGAACAGCAGCTCTACGCCAAGCTCGGCGTGCTGCTGGACCGCCACGCTGCGGCACTGGCCCGGCTGTCCGCCAACCTGGCCGAGCAGCGCCGCGCGCGCCGCGGCGCCGCCTACGAACTGCTGGCCGACCTGCTGATCGACGTAGCGGCCTTGCACGTCTCCAGCGCCAGCGACGAGGCAGCGCTCGCGGCCGCCTCGGGCAAGCTGCGCGATCAGGTGCGCCAGCGCGAGCAGACCTGCGTCAACGCCCTGCTGGCGCTCTACAACTTCCGCGCGGCCGACTTCACCGATGATGCGCTGCCCTTGCAAGGCGAACGCTGGGGCATGGACCTGTTCCATCCCCAGGCCTTGAAGGACATGGGCGTGCAGGTGGGCATGGGCGCCGCAGCGGGCGCCATGGCCGGCGCGGCGGTGGATCTGTTCAGCGCGGGCTTGAGCCTGGGCACCGGCATGCTGATCGGCGCCGCCGCTGGCGGCCTGTGGCAAGGCGTCGAGAAGCTGGGCAAGCGCGTGGCGGGCAAGCTGCGCGGCTGGCGCGAGATCAGCGTCGACGACGCGGTGATGCGTCTTTTGGCCCTGCGGCAGCGGCAACTGATCGAAGCGCTGGAGCGCCGCGGCCATGCCGCGCGCGAGCCATTGAGACTAGACCATCCGGAGGACAAAGCCTGGCGCAAAGGGCCCTTGCCCGAAGCGCTGAAAGAGGCCCGCAGCCGACCCGAATGGTCGGCCCTGGGCGAGCACTACGAAGACAGCGACCGCCGCAAGCGCGTGGTGCGCGAATTGGCGAAAACCCTTGCCGACGCGCCGCCGCCCGGCGCCTGAGCCCACAGCCGCCAGCCTTGCCGAACGCACCATTCCACGCCGCCGGCAAGCAAGTACTAACCCCAATCCAAACCGATTGACGCTTAAACGAATGCGTCTATAAGATTCGTCCTACATCGATGCGGGTCCGTCCCCGTCATGATAATCACAAGGGGTTGGGTCTATCGTGAAGTCGAAGTCCTACGCAGTGATACCCGGCAGCGCCATCACCGGCGCGCACGCAGCTCGCGCTGCGTCCCGCCAGACCCCAATCCGTTTTTCGTCGTAAGCAGCAACGCCATGCCCCGGATCCCCATGGGGCCGGGGCCCTGTCACTTCTGTCGCGCTATCCGCGCACCACACGGAGCATGAGGGCTATGCGTACTTTTCCCCACCTGAAGCAAGCTGCGCTCGCCGCTGCCATCGCCGCATCGCTGGCATTCAGCGCCGGCGCGGCCGCCAAGACCTTTCACTGGTCCTACCAAGGCGATGCGACGTCCATGGATCCGATGGCCCTGAACGAAACGTTCACGCTGGGCTTCCAGGGCAACATCTACGAAACGCTTGCCGGCTACGACGGCAATCTGAAACTGACTCCGCTGCTGGCGGAAAGCTGGGAAAACCCCGAACCCACGAAGTGGGTGTTCAAGCTGCGCAAGGGCGTGAAATTCCATGACGGTTCACCGTTCACGGCGGACGACGTCATCTTCTCCTGGAAGCGCAGCCTGACCCCGGGTTCCGACATGAAGGGCTACGGCGCCAAGGCCTCCGACATCAAGAAGGTGGATGACTACACCATCGAAGTCACCACGCCCACGCCCAACCCGATCCTGCCGCGCGAATGGGTGTTCCTGTACATCATGAGCAAGTCGTGGTCGGAAAAGAACAAGACCACCGAAGCCACCAACGTCAAGGGCGACAACCAGGGCAACTACGCCAACCTCAACGCCAACGGCACCGGCCCCTTCATGCTGGCCTCGCGCCAGCCCGACGTGAAGACCGTGCTCAAGCGCTACGACGGCTACTGGAACAAGAACATCAAGACCAACGTCGACGAGGTCATCTTCCAGCCCATCACGCAGGAAGCGACGCGCGTGGCCGCGCTGATCTCCGGCGAAATGGACCTGGTGCAGCCGGTGCCCGTGCAGGACTGGAAACGGCTTGAAGACGCCAAGGGCGTCAAGCCGCTGACCGCGCCCGAAGCGCGCGCCATCTTCATCGGCATGGACCAGGACCGCGACGAGCTGCTGTTCTCGGACGTGAAGGGCAAGAACCCCTTCAAGGATCCGAAGGTACGCGAAGCCGTGGTGCTGGCCGTGGACACCAAGGCCATCAACGAGAAGATCATGCGCGGCGCGGCCAAGCCGCTGGGCTCGCTCATCGCCACCGCCATCAACGGCTATGACGATTCCTTCGGCGCGCCGTACAAGCCGGATCCCGAACGCGCCAAGAAGCTGCTGGCCGAGGCCGGCTATCCCAAGGGCTTCACGGTCACCATGGACTGCCCGAACGACCGCTACGTCAACGACGAGAAGGTCTGCCAGGCCGTCGCCGGCATGCTGGCGCGCGTGGGCATCAAGATCAACCTGCTGGCGCAGACCAAGTCGAAGTACTTCGGCAAGATCCTGCTGCAGGCCGGCAATCAGACCAGCATGTACATGCTGGGCTGGACGCCCAGCTCCACCGACGCGCACAACACGCTGCTGAACCTGACCTCGTGCCGCAATGCCAAGACCGCGGCGGGCCAGTTCAACCTGGGCGGCTATTGCAACAAGAAGGTCGACGAACTCACCGACAAGATCGGCGTCGAAACCGACCAGGCCAAGCGCAACGCCATGATCAAGGAAGCCTTCGAGATCGTGCGCAACGACTATGGCTACCTGCCGCTGCACCAGCAGCCCATGTCCTGGGGCGTGAAGGACAACATCAAGGTCATTCAGCGCGCCGACGACGTGCTCGACCTGCGCGACGTCGTCCTGCCGTAAACCGGCGACGCGAACCCCGGGCGGCGCATGCCGCCCGGGCGCGCCCGGCCCAGCCCCGGCTCCCACTATCCGAGGGAAACGCGGCCCGGCGTCATCTGAATCCGAGGGCTCCCGATAATGCTTTCCTTTATTGCGCAACGGCTTATCCAGTCGGTGCTGGTGATGTTGACGGTGGCGCTGATCGCGTTCGCCATGTTCCGCTATGTGGGCGACCCGATAGCCAGCATGGTGGGCCAGGACACCACCCCTGAACAACGCGCGGAACTGCGTGAACAGCTGGGCCTGGACGATCCCTTCGTGGTGCAGTACGCGCACTTCGTGGCCAACGCCGTGCGCGGCGACTTCGGCATGTCGTACCGCCATCGCCGACCCGTCAGCGAACTGCTCGAAGAGCGCATGCCGGCCACGCTGGAACTGTCCTTCGTATCTGCCGTAATGGCGCTGGCCCTGGGCATACCCATGGGCATCTACACCGCGCTCAAGCGCCACGGCGTGCTGTCCAAGGCCTTCATGGCGATCTCGCTGGCCGGCATCTCGCTGCCCACCTTCCTCATCGGCATCCTGCTCATCCTGTTCTTCGGCGTGCAGCTGCGATGGCTGCCCAGCTTCGGGCGCGGCGACGTGGTCAGCCTGGGATGGTGGACCACCGGCTTTCTGACCAAATCAGGCTGGCTGGCGCTGATCATGCCGGCCATCACGCTGGCGCTGTTCCAGATGACCCTGATCATGCGGCTGGTGCGCGCCGAGATGCTGGAAGTGCTGCGCGCCGACTTCATCAAGTTCGCGCGCGCCCGCGGCCTGCCGGAACGGCTGATCAATTTCCGCCATGCGCTGAAGAACACCATGGTGCCCGTCATCACCATCACGGGCCTGCAGCTCGGCTCCATCATCGCCTTCGCCATCATCACGGAAACCGTGTTCCAGTGGCCGGGCATGGGCCTGCTGTTCATCCAGGCCATCAGCATGGTGGACATCCCCGTCATGGCGGCCTATCTGGTACTGATCGCCTTCATGTTCGTGGTCATCAACCTGGTCGTGGACCTGCTGTACTTCGCCGTGGACCCGCGTCTGCGCGTGCAGAGCAAGTAAAGGACTCATCATGATTGCTCGCATCGCTCCCTTCTTCGCCCGCGCCGCCGACAGCGACCTCTGGCACAGCTTCAAGCGTTCGCCCGGCGCCATCATCGCCGCGATCGTCACGCTGGCCATCCTGCTGGGCGCGCTGTTCGCCCCCGTGGTCGCGCCGCACAACCCCTTTGACCTGGCGTCCCTGAGCATCATGGACGCCAATACGCCGCCGGCCTGGGAAGAGGGCGGCAGTCCCGATTTCCTGCTGGGCACCGACGACCAGGGCCGCGACATCCTGTCGGCGGTGCTGTATGGCTCGCGCGTGTCGCTGCTGGTGGGCTTCGCCTCGGTGCTGTTCTCGATGGTGCTGGGCGTGACGCTGGGCCTTATCAGCGGCTACGCCGGCGGCCGCATCGACAGCTTCATCATGCGCATCGCCGACGTGCAGCTCTCGTTTCCCGCCATCCTGGTGGCGCTGCTGATCGACGGCGTGGCGCGCGGCCTCCTGCCGCGCGACATGCACGACCAGCTCGCGCTCTACGTGCTGATCTTCGCCATCGGCATCTCCGGCTGGGTGCAATACGCGCGCACCGTGCGCGGCTCCACGCTGGTGGAACGCAACAAGGAATACGTGCAGGCGGCGCGCCTCATCGGCATCGGCCCCTTCACCATCCTGCGCCGCCACATCCTGCCCAACGTGATGGGACCGGTGCTGGTCATCGCCACCATCCACCTGGCCATCGCCATCATCACCGAAGCCACGCTGTCCTTCCTGGGCGTGGGCGTGCCACCCACGGCGCCATCGCTGGGTACGCTGATCCGCATCGGCAACAGCTACCTGTTCTCGGGCATGTGGTGGATCTCCATCTTCCCCGGCATCGCGCTGGTGGCGCTGGTGCTGTCGGTCAACCTGCTGGGCGACTGGCTGCGCGACGCGCTCAACCCCAAGCTGCGCTGAGGACGCCATGGCCCTGTTGAACATCGACGATATCCGCATCGAATTCCCCAGCCGCCGCGGCACGCTGGTAGCCGTGGACGGCGTCTCGCTTTCCTTGGAAAAAGGCGAGATCCTGGGCGTGGTAGGTGAATCCGGCGCCGGCAAGTCCACCATCGGCAACGCCGTGATCGGCCTGCTGGAGGCTCCTGGCCGCCTGGCGGGCGGATCCGTGCTGCTGAACGGCGAACGCATCGACACGCTGAACCCGGCGCAACAGCGCAAGGTGCGCGGCCGCCGCATCGGCATGATCTTCCAGGATCCGCTGACCTCGCTGGACCCGCTGCAGACGGTGGAAAGCCAGCTGGTCGAGACCATGCAGGTACACCTGAACCTGTCGCACGCCGAAGCGCAGAAGCGCGCGGTGCAGTTGTTGGCGCAGGTCGGCATCGACAAGCCGGAACTGCGCGTCAAGCAATACCCGCACCAGTTCTCCGGCGGCATGCGGCAACGCGTGGTGATCGCGCTGGCGCTGTGCTGCGAGCCCGAAGTCATCATCGCCGACGAACCCACCACCGCGCTCGACGTGTCGATCCAGGCGCAGATCCTGGAACTGCTCAAGAAGCTGTGCCGTGAAGAGCAGGTGGGCATGATCATCATCACGCACGACATGGGCGTGATCGCGGACGTGACGGACCGCGTGGCGGTGCTGTACCACGGCAAGCTGGTGGAACAAGGCCCCACATCCAAGATCCTGGGCGACCCCGACCATCCCTACACGCGCAGCCTGATCTCGGCCGTGCCGCGTCCCGACATCAAGCTGCGGCGCTTCCCGCTGGTGACTTACATCGAGGACGTGAAGAAACCGGCGCAGCCGCTGGACCTGGCCACGCACTGGCTGGGCCAGCGCCGCGACTTCGGCGCGCGCACCGGCGGCCCGCTGGTGCAGGTCAACGACCTGAGCATGCGTTTCGTATTGAAGAACGCCCTGCTCAAGCGCAACCAGCGCACGCTGGACGCCGTCAAACGCGTCAATTTCTCCATCGGCGAGGGCGAGGTCTTCGGCCTGGTGGGCGAGTCCGGTTCCGGCAAGTCCACGGTGGCGCGGCTGATCTCCGGCCTCTACACGCCGAGCGAAGGCTCGGTCAATTTCGGTGGCACGGACCTGACCGCGCTCAAGGGCGAGAAACAGCTGAACCCATTCCGGCGGCAGATCCAGATGATCTTCCAGGATCCGTTCTCTTCGCTCAATCCGCGCATGCGGGTACTGGACATCGTGGCCGAGCCGATCCGCTTCCACAAGCTGGCGGCCAGCGAAGCGGAAACGCGCCGCATCGTGGCCGACCTGCTGGACGTGGTGGGCCTGGCCGATCGCGCCGCCGAGCGTTTTCCGCACGAGTTCTCGGGCGGCCAACGCCAGCGCATCTGCATCGCGCGCGCGCTGGCCACGCGACCGCGTTTCCTGATCTGCGACGAACCGACCTCGGCATTGGACGTGTCCATCCAGGCGCAGATCCTGAACCTGCTGAAGGACCTGCAGGAAGAACTCGGGCTGACCATGCTGTTCATCAGCCACGACCTGCCGGTGATCCGCCAGATGTGCGACCGCGTGGGCGTGATGCGCTATGGCGAACTGCTGGAAGTGGCCAACACCGAAGACCTCTTCGAACGTCCGCAGCATCCCTACAGCCAACACCTGCTTGGCCTCATGCCCCGCCTGCAATCCATGTCCCGCGAGGGGCTGGACGTGGCGAGGTAGCGCCAGGCGCAACCCGGAGCGAGACATGACGGCGACACGACAGACCCTGTTCATAGGCGGCCAGGTTTTCGACGGCAAGGGCACGCTGCTGCCCAACCACGGCGTGCTGGTCGACGGCCGGCACGTGGCGCGCGTGGCGCCGGCCGGCGAGTTTTCCGGCTATGCCGGCGCGACCGTGCGCACGGACGGCATGACGCTGATGCCCAGCCTGGCCGACTGTCACGTCCATCTGGTCTACACCGGCGGCGCGGATCCCAATGCGCAACTGAGCAAGCAAGGCCCCGCGCAGATCACGCTGACGGCGCTGGAGAACGCCCAGGCCAGCCTGCGCGGCGGCGTCACCGCGCTGCGCGATTGCGGCGGCAAGGACTACCTGGAATTCGGCGTGCGCGACGCCATCGCGCGCGGCGTGTTCCCCGGCCCCACGATCAGGGCTTCGGGCCGCATCATCTGCATGACGGGCGGCCACGGCAACCGCATCGGCCGCGTGGCCGACGGCTGTGAGGACGTGATCAAGGCGGTGCGCGAACAGGTCCACGCCGGCTGCGACCTGGTGAAGATCATGGCCACGGGCGGTGTCATGACGCCGGGCGTCAGCCCAATGGACGCGCACTACAGCTTCGACGAAATGAAGGCCGGCGTGCATGAGGCCAAGCGCTTTCGCAAGAGCACCGCCAGCCATGCGCAGGGCACGCTGGGCATCCTGAATGCGGTGCGCGCCGGCATCGATTCCATCGAGCACGGCATCTTCATGGACGACGAATGCCTGCGCGAGATGCTGGACGCCCAGACCTATCTGGTGCCCACCATCGCCGCGGTGCGCAACATCATCGCCAACGCCGACAACGGCATCCCCGCCTACGCGGTCGAGAAGGCGCGCGCGGTGGAGCAGCGCCACCGCGAGTCGTTCCAGATGTACTACAAGGCAGGCGGGCGCATCGCGCTGGGCACCGACGCCGGCACCCCGTTCAACCTGCACGGCGAGAACGCCATGGAACTCGCCTACATGGTCGAGTTCGGCATGACGCCCGTGGACGCGCTGATCGCCGGCACCTCGCGCGGACATGACCTGATGGGCATGGACCAGCACGGCGCCATCGCCGAGGGCAACGTGGCCGATCTGCTGCTGGTGCAGGGCGATCCCACCGAGGACATCATGAAGGCGGCCGACAAGCGCTTCCACGTCGCGGTGCTGCGCAACGGCGAAGTGGCTGCCGGCGCCTTGCCGCGCTGAAACGCAACAGCCTCGGCCCGCAATAAAAAAAGGCCGCCGCGCCCTGGGCGCGGCGGCCTTTGTACAGCTCGATGCGAGAGACTGGCCGGCTTAGCGGGCGCCGCCCATCGCGCCGCTCATGACCATCATCAGGAACTGTTCGACCGGCATCTTCTTGCCGTTGAAGTCGACCTGGCCGTCAGCGTAGTTCAGGTAGGTCACGATGTTGTTGTTTTCGACCTTGGCCATGCCCATGGCGGTGGCCATGGTGCCAACCATTTCAGCCTGGCCCTTGGCGGTCTGCTGAGCCTGCTCGGCCGGCACGCCGCGCACCTGGGGCTCGATGGCCATCAGGTCGCTCAGGTTGCCCTTGGACAGCACCAGCTTGGCGTTGAGCTTGCGGATCACCTGCTTCAGCGTGTCGGCGAACTCACCGTCCAGCGAGGCCGGCTTGGCCATGTCCAGGTCCAGGTTGAAGGTCGACGTACCGTTGGCCGTGCGCACTTCCAGCGGCGACACCGCCAGCGTCGGGTTGCCGGCCAGCAGCAGTTCGACGTTGGTCTTGATGACCTGCTTTTCTTCGTCCGTGAACTGGGGCGACTGCTCTTCGCCCTTGCTCTGCATCATGCGGCGCGAAGCGGCTTCATAGACGTCGTTCAGCGCCTTGAAGGCCTTCGAATCCAGCTTCTGCGCGTCCAGCACCAGCTTCAGGCCGGCCATGTCCTTTTCCTGCACGTTGATCATGCCGAAATCCATGGCCATCTTCACGCCCATGAGCGAGTTGGCTTCGGTCATGTCGACGGTGATCGCGGTGTCCTTGAGCTGGACCGGCGGCTTTTCCTTGGACGTGATGGTCCAGTTCTTGAGCGCGACCTTCTGGCTGCCGACATACATGTCGTTCGACGCCGGCGTCATGTCGCTGGTCAAGGTCAGGCCGGTCATGGCCATGCTGACGATGTCGCTTTCTTCGGATTCGCCCGCCAGCGTCAGGCTGTCGGCCTTCAGCGCGACCGTGCCGTGCTTGCTGCCGGTGGCGTAGGTCACGTCGCCCTTCATGCCCGAGAACTTCAGGCTGTTGGCGTCCTTGGCGAACTCGACCGGAGCCATGTCGAAGTTGCCGCTGATGTTCTTGGCGTAGCTGACGCTATAGGCGCCGGACAGCGGCACCGCGCCCTTGGCGGCGGCGAACCATTCCTTGACCAGGGGCGTTTCTTCCAGCTGGAAGCGGCTGGCCACCATGGCGGGCGCGAAGGAACCCGACTTCAGGTTGGACAGCGGGAAAGGTCCATGGTCCAGGTGCTCGACGAACAGCAGCTCGTGCTCCGTGACCGGCTGGCCCTCGGCGGGCGCCTCGGTGAACTTGATGCGGTAGCGCTCGGTGGACGAGAACACGCCACGGTCGAAGGACACCAACTCAACCACGGGGGTCACGCCCCACTTTTCGCCGACCTTCTTCAGTTCAAGGTTGGCCTGCTCGATCGATTGCTTGACGAAAGCCTCGGCCTTCTGGCCCGTATACCAAGCCGTGCCGGTCCATACTGCGCCCAGCGCGACGACTACGCCCACAATTGCCGATTTTTTCATTGCGATCCTTTATTCTTCAAATGGATGAAAGCGGACGGATTATAGGGATTGCAGCCTAGGGAAAACACTTATTTCGTGCAAAGGCGCAGCAATGTGTTGCTTATTGATACAGAACTGGCCCGCCCGGGCGGTGCTGCAACGCCACATCAGCTACAATCCGTCGGTGCGTTTTGCCAATCTGCGCACGTCCGCTAGGCCCTTCGCTGCCGAGCTTCGCCCATCAGGGCGCTTCCCTTTTCTCCTTTATTCGTCCGCCTGGATTGGAGTCTCTCAACTTGAGCGACGGGCTGCCGCTGGAGTTGTTTTGACTACCTCTTCCCCTTTTGCCGACCTCGGGCTGGCTGATTCCCTGTTGCGCGCCATTGCCGAAACCGGCTACACCGCGCCCACCCCCATTCAGGCCCAGGCCATTCCCCAGGTCCTCAAGGGTGGCGACCTGCTCGCCGCCGCACAGACGGGCACCGGCAAGACCGCCGGCTTCACGCTGCCCATCCTGCACCTGCTGATGCAGAAAAAACCCGAGCTGCGCAAGCCCGGCCGTCCGCGTTGCCTGATCCTGACCCCGACGCGTGAGTTGACCGCGCAGGTCGAGGAATCGGTGCAGACCTATGGCAAGTACACCCCGCTGTCCTCCATGGTGATGTTCGGCGGCGTCAATATCAACCCCCAGATCTCCGCGCTGAGAAAGCCGCTGGACATCCTGGTCGCCACCCCCGGCCGCCTGCTGGACCACTGCGGCCAGAAGACCGTGGACCTGTCCGGCGTCGAGATCCTGGTGCTGGACGAAGCCGATCGCATGCTGGACATGGGCTTCATCCGCGACATCCGCAAGGTCCTCGCGCTGCTGCCCAAGCAGCGTCAGAACCTGCTGTTCTCGGCCACCTTCTCCGACGAGATCCGCACCCTGGCGCGCGGCGTGCTGAACAATCCGGGCGAAGTCTCCGTCACCCCGCGCAACACCGCCACCGAGCTGGTCACCCAGACGGTGCACATGGTGGAACAGCACCACAAGCGCGACCTCATCAGCCACATCATCCGCGAAAGCGGCTGGCACCAGGTGCTGGTGTTCACCCGCACCAAGCACGGCGCCAACCGCCTGGCCGAAAAGCTGGTCAAGGACGGCCTGACCGCCGCCGCCATCCACGGCAACAAGAGCCAATCGGCCCGCACCCGCGCCCTGGCCGGCTTCAAGGACAGCACCGTGACGGTGCTGGTCGCGACCGACATCGCCGCCCGTGGCCTGGACATCGACCAACTGCCCCAGGTGGTGAACTTCGAACTGCCCAACGTGCCTGAAGACTACGTGCACCGCATTGGCCGCACCGGCCGCGCCGGCGCCACCGGCGCCGCGGTCTCGCTGGTCGACAACAGCGAAATCAAGCTGTTGAAGGACATCGAGCGCCTGATCAAGAAGACCATCGAGCGCAAGCCCGTGGAAGGCTGGACGCCGCCGGCCACGACCGCCGCGGCTTTCGACCGCCAGGAACGCGACGAAGACAACCGCAGCCCGCGCGGCGGCGGCGGCCGCAATGGCGGCCGTAGCGGCAACGGCAATGGCAACGGCGGCCGCTCGCGGCCGGCCCAAGGCCAGGGCCAGTCCCGCGCCGCGGCTGGCGGCCGCGCCCCCGCCCCGGCCCGTGCCGGCGGCGAAGGCCGCGCCAACCATGGCTCGCGCGACGGCAAGCCCGCCGACCGTCCGGCCCACGCTGGCCGCAACGAAGGCCGTCCGCAGCAGAACCACCGCCGTCCGGAAGGCTCCGGCCGCGCCGCAGGCAATGGCGGTTCCGGACGCCCCGCGGGCGCGCCGCGCGCCGCGCTGCTGAGCAAGTAATATCACCGCAACCGCCCCCCACGGACCCGCGCCATGCCCTTATCTACCTGGTTGACGTTCTTCCTGGCCTCCTGGGCCATTTCGTTCTCGCCTGGCGCGGGCGCGATCTCGGCGATGTCCTCCGGCCTGAAATACGGCTTTGCGCGCGGCTACTGGAACACGGCCGGCCTGATCATGGGCATCCTGTTCCAGTTCGTGGTGGTGGCCGTGGGCCTGGGCGCGGTGCTGGCCACGTCCGAGATGGCCTTCAACGTGGTCAAGTACCTGGGTGTGGCCTACCTGATCTACCTGGGCGTGCGCCAGATCCGCACGGATGCGGCGCCTGTCACGGTGGATTCCGGCGACCCCAAGCGCGCCACGATCCGTGAACTGGTGCTGCGCGGTTTCCTGATCAACACCATGAACCCCAAGGGCACGGTGTTCCTGCTGGCCGTGGTGCCGCAGTTCGTGGACACCGCGCTGCCGCTGACGCAGCAATACGCGGCCATCGCCGCCACGCTGGCGTTCACCGACCTGGTGGCCATGGGCGTGTACACGCTGCTGGCGGCGCGCGTGCTGCGCCTGCTGCGCAGCGCCAAGCATATCCGCTGGATGAACCGGACCTTCGGCTCGCTCTTCATCCTGGCCGGCGTGTTCCTGGCTTCGTTCCGCCGCCATTCCTGAACCTCATGCGCGGGGCATGCGCCGGCGACGGTGCATGCCCCGCGCGTTTTCATGCCCGATACCGGACCGCGCCGGGCCCAAAAGCGGCGCCAAGTAAAATCCTTCCGATCATGAACATCCCTCACGAAGTAGCGCGGCGCCGTACGTTCGCCATCATTTCCCACCCCGACGCGGGCAAGACGACACTGACCGAAAAGCTGTTGCTGTTCGCAGGCGCGATCCAGATCGCCGGCAGCGTCAAGGCGCGCAAGGCTTCGCGCCATGCCTCGTCCGACTGGATGGAAATCGAAAAGCAGCGCGGCATTTCCGTGGCGTCCTCGGTGATGCAGATGGAATACCGCGATTGCGTCATCAACCTGCTCGACACCCCGGGCCACGCGGACTTCTCCGAAGACACGTACCGGGTGCTGACGGCGGTGGACGCCGCGCTCATGGTGATCGACGCCGCCAACGGCGTGGAACCGCAAACTATCCGCCTCTTGCAGGTCTGCCGCGCGCGCAACACGCCCATCATCACGTTCATCAACAAGATGGACCGCGAAGTGCGCGAACCTTTGGAACTGCTGTCCGAGATCGAAGGCCACCTGGGCATGGACGCGGTGCCGTTCTCCTGGCCGGTCGGCATGGGCAAGGCTTTCGGCGGCGTGTTCGACATCCGCCAGGACCGCATGCGCGTGTTCCGTCCTGGCCAGGAGCGCCGCTCGGACAAGGACGACTTCATCGAAGGCCTGAGCAATCCCGAAATCGCCCGGCGCTTCGGCTCGGCGTTCGAGCAGGCCAGCGGCGAGATCGAACTCATCAACGAAGCCGCGCCCGCCTTCGACCGCGAGCAGTTCCTGGCCGGCAAGCAGACACCCGTGTTCTTCGGCTCCGCCATCAACAACTTCGGCGTGCAGGAAGTGCTGGACGCGCTGGTCGAACAGGCGCCGCCCCCGGGCCCGCGCGAGTCCATGCAGCGCCTGGTGCAGCCCGTGGAACCCAAGTTCACCGGCGTGGTTTTCAAGGTGCAGGCCAACATGGATCCCGCCCACCGCGACCGCGTCGCGTTCGTGCGCGTGAGCTCGGGCCGCTTCGAGCGCGGCATGCGCCTGAAAGTCGCGCGCACCAACAAGGAAATGCGCCCCAACAACGTGGTGTCCTTCCTGTCGCAGCGGCGCGAGCTGCTGGACGAGGCCTATGCCGGCGACGTGATCGGCATTCCCAACCACGGCGTGCTGCAACTGGGCGACGTGCTGACCGAAGGCGAGACGCTGCAGTTCACCGGTCTGCCGTTCTTCGCCCCCGAGCTGTTCCAGGCCGTGGAAGTGAAGGACCCGCTGCGCACCAAACAGTTGCGTACCGGCCTCACCCAATTGGGCGAGGAAGGGGCCATCCAGGTGTTCCGTCCCGAGGCCGCCGGCGGCTCGCTGCTGCTGGGCGCAGTCGGACAACTGCAGTTCGAAGTGGTCGCGCACCGCCTGAAGACCGAGTACGGCGTGGACGCGCGGATGCTGCCTTCCCGCTACACAATGGCACGTTGGATTACGTCTGAAAACCCCAAGGCGCTGCGCAAGTTCATGGATGCCAATGCCGCCCATATCGCCTATGATGTTGTGGATGCGGCGGCGTTTTTGATCGGTTCTCCCGCGCAGTTGCGCGTGGCCGAGGAACTGTATCCCGATGTGAAATTCCATGCCATGCGGGAGCACGGCGGCAAGGTTTTCGGAGACAAAGCGTAGACCCGTTGGGGTCCCGCACGGCAGATGAGGGTAGCAATGTCTTGGCGTTTCTTATTCGCAACGCTCCTGATCGCGCTTGGCGCGTCGGCCTGGGGCGGTATTCAACTGGGTGATTGGCTGGTGGCGCATGCGCCGGTGGCCGCGCCCGCTCCTGGCCAGGATGCCGCGGCATCCCAGCAACCCGTGCTGGATGCCAACGGCCGTCCTTACGTGGCCCAGCCTCCGCAGCCGCGCATCGACGGCACCTTGGGCGTGCCCGACAAGCCGTCCGACCGCGAGTGGCAGGTCAACACGGTTTCCCTGTTCGACAGCGTCAGCGATCCCGCGGTGAAGATCTCGCGCGAACGCATCAGCCCGGATCAGGCCCGCGAAATCGCGGCGGCTTCGCAAGTGCCGCTGCCCTCGGGCGCGTCTGACGTCAGCACACTGGATCTGCAGGCTCCCGGCACGTCCACCGCCATCAATGGCGGTCAGGTCCAGGCCGGCGGCTACGGCACGCCGCAAATGGTCCAGGCGCCCCCGCCGCCCCCGAACACCGCTCAGGCGCCCGGCGCCCTGGGCTGGCAGGACGCGCTCAAGCGCGAACTCGCGCATTGCGCCACGCAAGGCTTCTTCGAGCGCCCCTCGTGCTCCTGGGCCGCGCGCAACAAGTACTGCGGGCCCAACCGCGCCTGGGGCACCATGGCCGAGTGCCCGGCTCGCCCGAATTGACGTATCGGCGCGCGGCATGCGCCGCGTGGCACCGACAAAAAAAATGGAGCCCCACGGGGCTCCATTTTTATGACCGGAACATTACTCCGGCACGGACATCTGGCTTTGCAGATAGTTCTGGATGCCGACCTTGTCGATCAGGTCGATCTGCGTTTCCAGATAGTCGATGTGCTCTTCGGTGTCGTCCAGGATGTCCTGGAACAGATCGCGCGAGACATAGTCGCGGACCGATTCGCAATGCGCGATCGCTTCCTTTACGGTCGCCTGCGCGCCTTGCTCCAGCTTCAGGTCACAGGCCAACAATTCCGGCACGTCCTCGCCGATCAGCAGCTTGTGCAGGTCCTGCAGGTTGGGCAGGCCGTCCAGCATGAAGATGCGCGCGATCAAGCGATCCGCATGCTTCATTTCGCCGATGGACTCTTCGTACTCGTGCTTGCCCAGCTTGTCGAAGCCCCAATGGTTCAGCATGCGGGCATGCAGGAAATACTGGTTGATGGCCGTCAGTTCGTTGGTCAGTTGCTTGTTCAGGAACTGGATGACGGTTTTGTCGCCTTTCATGATGGACTCCTTGCAGTCAGGCGCGACGCAGATGCATCGCGACAAAGGAGCGCACGATGCCGCGCGTACGCAACCCCGGCAGACTACCATCTGGCGCGGGGCCGCGCCTAGCCTTGCGCTGTATTTGGTAAACCGCTTTAGGACCGCTACAAGAAAGCGACAAGCTAATGAGAATGAGTATGCGTGCCTGATGCCTTGCATACGCGCATCAATGCCTGCGCGGCCTGACGCTGCGCGATGCGGCGGAATCCGTCGTCCGATCGGCGCAACCGCATGCGCCGATATGCCATCAGCCTGCACGAAACGCGCCAACTTGCGGCCGGCGGCGTTTCGTTGCGGATCGGCAACCCCGGCTGCGGCGGCGCGTTACTCGGCGCGCCGCGTCGCCAACCAGATTCCCAACGCGATCGGAACGATGCCCATCAAATCCAGCCACGACACGTGCTCACCCAGCACCAGCCACCCGAACAGCAGGCCCAGCGGCGGCATCAGGAAATGCAGCGCGCTCGCCGCCGTGGCGCTGGCGCGGCCCAGGATCATGAACCACAGGTAGTAGCCGCCCATCGACACCGCGACGATCATGTAGGCCATGCTCCAGAACAGGCTGGCGGTCATGCGCGCGTCGCCGATGTTCTCGTGCATCAACGCAAACGGCAGCAAGGCTGCGGCGCCGGCCAGGGACTGTATGCCCGTGGACGTCCACAGGCCCGAGGACGGCTTCAAACGCTTGTAGAGCAGCGTGCCCGCCACCAACGCCACCAGGCCACCCGTGACCAGCAGCGTGCCATGCAGGTCCTCCTGCATGCCCGACAAGCGCGAACGCAGCACCAAGGCCACGCCCGCCAATCCCAGGCACAGGCCCAGCAGCTTGCGCCAACCCAGCCGCTCGCCCAGCACCGGACCGGCCAGCACGCCGATAAGCAGCGGGTTGGTGCTGATCAGCACCGCAGTGAACGCCGACGACACCGTCGTCATGCCCGACCAGCTCAGGCCCAGGTACAGCGCGTTGTTCAGCGCCCCCAACAGGATCAGCGCAGCCAGGTCACGCGCGCCCGGCATCTTCCAACGGCCGCTCGCTGCCGCCAGGCCCAGCATCAACGCTCCCGCGATCAGGAAGCGGATGGTCAGCAAGGTCAGCGGCGGACAGTCCCGCACGGCGATCTTGGCCGCGGCGAACGCCGAGCTCCACAGAAAGCAAAACGCTGCGATGGGCGCCCAACTGATGCCCGGCGAGGCTTGAGCGGGAAGGGCGGCGGCAGAAAGGGGCGAGGAGGCCTTCATGATGAGTCCGGAAGGTGGCGCTGAGCCGCGGTGGCGGCGGATGGACGAATTCTGCGCGGCCGCCCATCCATTGACAAACTCTTTATTCGGATCGAAAGTATTTAAAAAATGAATGCATGGAGCGGCCGATGCCAGACCTCGATCTTTTGCACAGTTTCGTGTCCGTCGTGGATGCCGGCGGCTTCACGGCGGCGGGCGAACGCGTGCACCGCAGCCAATCCACCGTCAGCCAGCAGATCCGCAAGCTGGAGGAATCCTTGGAATGCGCACTGTTCGTGCGCGAAGGCCGCCAGGTCTCGCTGACCGAGGACGGCGAACGGCTTCTGGGCTACGCGCGGCGGATGCTGGCCCTATCCACCGAGGTCCGGGAAGCCGTCAGCGGACGCAAGCGCGTGGACGTGATCCGGCTGGGTATCCCGGACGACTTCGCGGCCGACACACTGACCATCCTGGTGTCGGAATTTGCGCGGTCCCGTCCGGGCGTGCGGCTATCGGTCCGCTGCGACCTGACCTCGGCGCTCACCCGTGCACTGGAACGCGGCGACCTGGACGTGGCGCTGCTCAAGCGCGAGCCCGGCGCGGGCGCCGCGTTGGCCGCCTGGCCCGAACAATTGCATTGGATTGGCGCCCCGGGGCTGGACGTCCCGGCAACCGAGCCGGTACCGCTGGTCGCGTTTCCGCAGGGCTGCATCTACCGCAACCGCGCCATCCATGCCCTGGAAGCTGCGGGCCGGCACTGGCGCATCGCCTACGAAAGCCCGAACCTGATGGGCTTGCAAGCGGCATTGACTGGGGGGTTGGGGGTGGCGCTGCTGGAGCGGCGCTGCCTCTTGCCGGACCATCGGATCATCGATGCGGGCCTGCCTGCGGTGCCCTCGACCGAACTGGCGCTATGCCTGGCCGACACGGTGCGCGAGCCTGCGCGTCAGCTGGCAATGGCTATCCGGGAATTCTGCGAGAAAGAAGCGACGCGGCCCGCTGCGTGACGGCAGCGAGCCGGAAAGAAACGACTATCCTCAGGCGATCGCGACCAGGGGAATCGGGAAGCTGCTGTTGGCAGCAGGCGCGCCCGACTCGACCAAAGCGGCCGGAGGATTGACCGGAACGGCAATGGAACGCACGTCGCACACGCTGGAGCAGCGGCCGCCCGGCAGGTATTCGGTGGCGGTAGCCGCGCAGCAGCCGCAGCACGTAGCCACGCCCAGCTCGAATTGCAGGTCGGAAAGCGTCGTCGCGCCCGCGTCCACGCTGGCGCGGACTTGGCGTTCGGTGATGGCATTACATACGCAAATGTACATGAGAATAATTATCGAAAATTATTCTGCTACTGACAAGCCCCGCGTGCAAATAAATTTGCAACCAAAGTGTCACGCAAGTCTTTGAAATTAGGGACGAATTTTCCCAACCCCGTCCCTCATTTCAAGAACCCGCTCAGCGGGCTGCCGCCTGCGCCTTGCGCAACGCCGCCGGGGCAATCCGCAGCGCTTCCCGGTACTTTGCCACCGTCCTTCGGGCGATGACTATCCCCTGATCAGCCAGCTTTTGCATGATCTGGCTGTCGGACAAAGGCTTGGCCCGGTTCTCTTCGGCCACCATCTGGCGGATGAAGGTCTGCACCGCCGTGGCCGAGGTGGCATCCCCGCCATCCGTCGAAACCCCCGTACCAAAGAAGCGCTTGAGCTCCAGCGTGCCAAACGGAGTGAGCATGTACTTCTGTGTTGTGGCCCGTGAAATGGTGGATTCGTGCAAACCGAGCTCACCGGCGATGTCCTTCAGGATGAGAGGCCGCATGGCGGCCGGCCCCTGGCTGAAGAAGGCCGTCTGGTGCTGCACGATGGCTTGGGCCACGCGCAGGATGGTGTCGAAGCGCTGCTCCACGTTGCGGATCATCCAACGGGCCTGCTGCAGCTGCGATTGCAGCCCCGCATGCGCGGATTCCTTCTGGTTGCCCAGCATCTGGGCGTACAGCCCGTTGATCTGCAGCTTGGGCACGGCGGCGCTGTTGAGGGTGACCTGCCAGCCGCCGCGCGTCTTGCGCACGATGACGTCCGGCACCGCGTAGTCGGCCGCGGGCACGGTCCAGGCACGCCCGGGGCGGGGCTCCAGGCGCAGGATGAGGGCATGGGCCGAGCGGAACGTGGCCTCATCGCAGCCCACGGCCGCGCACAGGCGCGCGGCGTTGCCCGTCGCCAGCAGCGCGAGGTGCTGCGCGCAGATCTGGCGGGCACAAGCCAGGACCGCGGCGTCCGCCGCTTCGGGCAGCCGATCCAGATCCGGGTTGCGTAGCTGCAACAACAGGCATTCCGCCATGTCGCGCGCGCCTATGCCGGGCGGATCGAACGACTGCAACAGCGACAGGGCCGCCTTCAGCTCGTCGATGTCCGGTTCCAGTTCGGGTGGCAACCAGTCCAGGATTTCCTCCAGCGGCGATCCCAGGTAGCCGTTTTCGTCCAGCTCATCGATCAGGAGGCCGGCCAGCGCAGCGTCGCGCGGCGCGGCGCGCGTCAGCATCAGCTGGCCCAGCAGATGTTCGCGCAGCGTATCCGGCCGGGCGGCCTCGGGGCGGCTGGAATCTTCGTCGGGGTAGACCCCGCCCGAGCCCGGCATTTCGTCCACCGGCGTCTCGCGTTCGGCGGCGGGCTCGTCATCCTGCACCGAGGATTCGCGGTCGGACTCGGCCGGCGCCTCGGCCGACGGCGCTTCGTCCTGCCGCTCCAGCAGCGGGTTCTCCGCCAGCACCTGCGAAATCTCGGCTTCGAGGTCGAGCGTGGACAGCTGCAACAATCGGATCGATTGCTGTAGTTGTGGCGTCAGCGTCAAATGCTGACCTGGTCGCAGTTCTAAAATTGGACGGGTCATAGGTACAATATTTTGCATGATGAATCTGACTTCGCCCGCAAGCGTCCGCCAGGACTGCCGCCTCATAGGCCAGACCCTGCTCAAACTGGCGCTTCCCCGACTCATACTGCGTGCGATCGTCATCGCCGTCGCTGTGGTCATCTGGTATCTGGCCGCCAACTGGATACTGAATTTCGGCCGCACCGTGAACTACGAGTTCCTGCACTCCCTGGGGCAGCCGACCATGGACATGGTGCAGAAGGTCAACCCCTACATCTGGTGGGTGGTGGCCGGCATCTGGACCCTGATCGTGTTCTTCACGATGCGCGCCTGGCTGTCCGCCAGCCTGGCTTCCGGCAGCGCCACGCCGGTCGAAACCAGCGTGCTGGCCGACCTGGCGCCCAACCTGTCCGACGAGACCCTGGGCGTGCTGCGCTGGACCTGGGGCGATCGCCAGGAGCCCTTCACGGTGGGCGATCTGCGCCGCTCCCTGTCTGAAATTCGCCACAACCGCGCCGGCAAGATCGCCATGGTCGCGGAACAGGCCCGCATTCTGGAGTCGTCCGACCGCCAGCCGCGCGATCCGCGCGACGAAGTCCGCCGCGAAGCGCGCAGCGAACGCTACGTGGAGCCGCGTATCGGCCCGGCCCGCTAAGCCCGTCCTTCCTTCCCTCCAATGCCATAGCAGGCCGCCGACAGGCGGCCTGTTTTTGTTTCGGCCGTACGCTTGGCCAGCCACATTGCGCGCCCCTCAGCCCCATCCAACGCATTTTGCTGAATATTCTTCAGCAAAATGCGTTGTCACGCGCCCGTATTCCACCCCATCACAAAAGAGTATTCAGTTGCACTTCTGGCGAAAATATGTTCGACTAGCAACTTATGGCCGCTAACCGCACCCCCTTCGCGATTGCCACCGGACGCTACGACGCTCCGGTTGCCGGCCTGCGCGCTCGTTTCTCCTCCTACGCGCTATCGCTATACCTACCGATCGGTTGCCGGGCCTAGTGTCCCCGTGGTAGCTCGGCAACCACGTTTGCCACACGCGATTTCCCCCTTTTATCTCTGAATCCTGCCGGTCAATCACGGCAACTCCTGGCACAAGGCCGCAATCCGGTCGCGTAGCCGCCTAGGGAAGCATTCCCGGGATTCAAAAGAAACCGATCGAGGTGTAGTAATGATGCTTGCCAACCCCGCCACCAAATACGTCCCCTTCGCGCCCTTTACCCGCGACTTTTCCGAACGCACCTGGCCCAGCCGCCGCATCACCAAGGCGCCGATCTGGATGAGCACCGACCTGCGTGACGGCAACCAGGCCCTGATCGAGCCGATGAGCGTCGAGCGCAAGCTCCGCTTCTTCGAACAGCTGGTGAAGATCGGCTTCAAGGAAATCGAAGTAGGCTTCCCGTCCGCTTCGCAGACCGACTTCGATTTCGTGCGCAAGCTCATCGACGAGAAGCGCATTCCCGACGACGTCACCATCATCGTGCTGACCCAGTCGCGCGAAGACCTGATCAGCCGCACGGTGGAATCCGCCGCTGGCGCCAAGCAAGCCATCGTCCACCTGTACAACGCCTGCGCCCCGGCGTTCCGCAAGGTCGTGTTCAACATGAGCAAGGACGAGATCAAGAACATCGCCACCACCGGCACGCGCCTGGTGAAGCAGTACATGGCGCAGCACCCGGAAACGCAATGGCGTTACCAGTACTCGCCCGAAGTCTTCAGCACGACCGAACCCGAGTTCGCATTGGAAGTCTCCAACGCCGTGGCCGACGTATGGCAGCCCACGCCCGAGTGCAAGATGGTGCTGAACCTGCCCGCCACCATCGAGGCCACCAGCCCCAATCTGTACGCCGACCAGATCGAATGGATGCACAAGAACCTGGCGCGCCGCGACAGCATCGTGCTCAGCGTGCACCCGCACAATGACCGCGGCACCGCCGTGGCCGCCGCCGAATTCGCCGTGATGGCCGGCGCCGACCGCATCGAAGGCTGCCTCTTCGGCAGCGGCGAGCGCACCGGCAACGTCGACCTCGTCACGCTCGCATTGAACCTCTACACGCAGGGCGTGCATCCGGGCCTGGACTTCTCGGACATCGACGAAGTGCGCCGTTGCGCCGAGTACTGCAACCAGTTGCCGGTCCACCCGCGCCACCCGTACGCGGGCGACCTGGTCTTCACCGCGTTCTCCGGCTCGCACCAGGACGCCATCAAGAAGGGCTTTGCCCAGCAGCAGGCCGACGCCGTCTGGGAAGTGCCTTACTTGCCGATCGACCCGGCCGACCTCGGCCGCAGCTACGACGCCGTCATCCGCGTGAACAGCCAATCGGGCAAGGGCGGCGTGTCCTACCTGCTCGAACAGGAACACGGCCTGGTGTTGCCGCGCCGCCTGCAGATCGAATTCAGCCGCGCCATCCAGCGCGTCACCGACGAGACCGGCCGCGAAGTCACGGCCGACGACGTGCACACGATCTTCAACCGCGAGTACCTCGAGCAGAAGTCGCCGTGGAAGCTGGTGCGCCACCGCATCGACGGCAATCCGTCGGCCGGCGAAGGCCAGCATTTCAGCATCGAGGCCGAATTGGAATACAACGGCGAACGCCGCATCGTGACGGGCAAGGGCGACGGCGCCATCTCGGCCTTCGTGGCCGCGCTGGACGTGCCCGTTCGCATCATGGACTACCACGAGCACGCCATCGGCACCGGCACCGACACGCGCGCCGCTTCGTATGTCGAACTGCGCGTCGGCGAATCCAGCACGGGCTTCGGCGTGGGTATCGACCGCGACATCGTGACGGCTTCGTTCCAGGCCGTGCTGAGCGCCGTCAACCGCCACATCAATGCCGGCGCCGTGACCGCAACCGAGCAAGAAACCGCCGAAACCGCGTGATCCGCAATCCGGCGTAAAAAAAGCCAGCCTTATCGGGCTGGCTTTTTCTTTGCGCGCGCGCCGCGCTTATCCGCGCGGCCAGATGTCGGCCGCGCCGATATCCGGCGCAGTGGCGGCCAACAGCCGCTGATGAACCCACTGCGCCATCGCCAGCGTGCGATGGTCGCTATAGCGCGCACCGACCAGCTGCAGCCCCACGGGCAAGCCCTGCGGGCCGGTAGCGAAGGGCAGGCTGAGGGTAGGATGGCCGAATACCGTCCACGCGCGCGAGAACTGCGGATCCCCCGTCCCCAGGTCCGCGAACGGCGCCTCGCCGCTGGCGCTGGGCGCAAGCAGCACATCGTATTTGTCGAACCACGTGTCCACGCGCGCGCGCGACTCGGCGACGCGCATCAGGTTCTTCTGATGTTCTTCAGCGGTAATGCGCGAGCCCGCTTCCAGGATGGCCTGGATCTTGGGGCTGAGCTGCGCCGCATGCTCCAGGCGCTCGTAGGCCAACGCCTGCGAAGCTTCAAACGCCATGATGTCCGAATGCAGCTGCACCAGCACGCAATGCTCTGGCGGCAGCGGCAATTCTTCGACCACGGCGCCTGCGCGCGACAGAATGGCCGCGGCCTGCGCGTAGGCTTCTTTGGTTTCGGGCAGCGCATGCCGCCATTGCAGGCTGCGGTACATGCCGATACGCGGCTTGCCGTCATAGGCCAGATCGAGCATGCGCGGATCGCGCATCAGCACGGAAGCAAACAGCGCCACGTCCGGCACCGAGCGCGCGAAACCGCCGATGGTGTCCAGGGACTCCGCCAGGCTTTTGACGCCCGCGCGGGAAATGCTGCCAAAGGTGGGTTTGAAGCCCACGATGCCGCAATAGGAAGCGGGGCGGATGATGGAAGCCGCGGTCTGCGTGCCCAAGGCGAAGGGCACCATGTCGTCGGCCACCGCCGCAGCCGAGCCGCTGGACGAGCCGCCCGGCGAGTAGGCTTCGTTGCGAGGATTGCGCGTGGGGCCTGCCAGATAAGTGGCGAATTCCGTCGTCACGGTCTTGCCGACGACGATCGCGCCCGCGCCCCGGCACAGCGCCACCGAGGCCGCGTCCAGGCCCGGAAGGTGGCGTTCGTAGATGGGCGAGCCGTAGCGCGTGGGCAGGTCGACCGTGTCGAACAGGTCCTTCACGCCCATGGGCAGGCCGTGCAGCACGCCGCGCAGCGCGCCGCGGTCCAGCTCCTGCGCACGCTCCAGCGCAGCCTGCTTTTGCAACGCGGTCCAGGCATGGATGGTGCTTTCGCGTTGTTCAATGCGCGCGAAGCAGGCGCGCACCAATTGCTCTGCGGTCAATTCGCGCCGTTGCAGCTTGCGCGCGGCTTCCAGCGCGCCAAGTCTGTTCAAGGCAGTAGACATGGTCCTTTCCTCTTTACCGGCGCCGCGCTACGCGCGGCGGCTCAACTACGCACCCGGTCCCCTTGACCGAGGATCCGCCATGCCGCGCGGTTTTCTGCCGCGACGTTCAAGTGGACCAATCCCAACCATTGTGCGCCTTGCGTCAATTAGGAAATACCCAAGAAAGTCTGATTTTTCCCTGGAAATTGCGCGCCGCGCCTTGGCTTTGTGTTGTTGCGTCGGCATCAGCATAGCGCAAACCCGTGCAACACAAAGGTCATATTTGTCGAGTAAGATGAAATCGTTTTCACGAATCCCGGCAGCAATCCCGCCATGGCCTCGCGCTCGTCGCCCCGCTTTTCCATCATTGAAGTGGCCCGCAAGGCCGGGGTGTCCCCGGCGACGGTTTCGCGCGCGTTCAACCAGCCCGAGATCGTGCATCCGGACACGCTCGCGCATATCCGCAATGTCGCCAAGCGGGCCGGCTTCCGGCCTAACCGCGTGGGCCGCAGCCTGCGTTCCGGCAGCACGCGCACCATCGGCCTGATACTGCCCACGCTGTCCAACCCAGTCTTCGCCGAATGCTTCGAAGGCGCGGAGCGGCGCGCGCGGGAATCGGGCTACAGCGTCATGCTGACCGCCACCGGCTACGATCCCGCGGTGGAATCCGCCGCGGTCCAGGGCCTGATGGACCATCAGGTCGACGGCCTGATCCTGACGGTCGCCGACGCCGCCAAGAGCGCCACGCTGGACGACCTGGACCATGCCGGCATTCCTTACGTGCTCGTCTACAACGAATCTGGCGCCCATCCCTTCGCATCGGTCGACAATCGCGCCGCCGCCAGCGACATGGTGGCACATCTGGCCGCGCTGGGCCATCGGCGCATTGCGCTGGTCACGGGCCCCTTGACCGCATCGGACCGCGCGCGCCGCCGGCTGACGGGCGCGCGCGCCTGCGCCAAACGCCTGGGCCTGGACGCCATCCAGCACATCTCCATGAGCTCGCACACGGGCAGCGACCTCGACGCCCTGAAAGCGGCGCTGCGCGGCAAGCAGGCGCCCACCGCCTTGTTCTGTTCCAACGATCTGCTGGCCACCGCCGTGATCGCGGACCTGGTGGGCCTGGGCCTGTCGGTGCCCGCCGACATCTCGGTATGCGGCTTCGACGGCATGCGCTTTGGCGCCTTGCTGACGCCGCCCCTGACCACCGTGGCCCAGCCCAGCGACGGCATCGGCGAAACGGCCTGCTCGAACCTGCTGGCGCAGATCCAGGGCCAAGCGCCGCACTCGGACCGCCTGCCGCATTGCATCGTCGTCGGCGGCACCGCCGCGCCAGTGCGCCGCTGAGGCCTCTCTCTACAACAACCATTCTTCTGCATACGCGTCATGCTCATCGCACAAATCACCGACCTGCACATGCGCACTCCGGGCGACAAGGCCTACGGCATCATCGATCCGGCGGCGTTCCTGGCGCCCGCGGTGCGCGCACTCAATGCCCTGACCCCGCGCCCCGATTGCGTGCTGATCACGGGCGACCTGACCGACCTGGGCCGCCCGCACGAATATCAAGTGCTGCGCGAACACCTGCAGGCGTTGGAAATTCCGTACTTCCTGCTGCCCGGCAACCACGACGACCGCGCCCAGCTGCGTGCGGCCTTCCCGGACCACGCCTATCTGCAAGGCGAGAGCCCCTTCATCCAGTACGCCATCGAGACCTATCCGCTGCGCATGCTGGCGCTGGACACGGTGGTACCCATGAAGAGCCATGGCGAACTCTGCCAGGACCGCCTGGACTGGCTGGCCACGCGCCTGGCCGAACAGCCCGAGCGGCCCACGCTGGTCCTGATGCACCATCCGCCTTTCCTGACGGGTATCGAGCACATGGACGCCATCGGCCTGCTGGCTGGCGCCCCCGAGCTCGAACGCATCGTGGCGCGCTTTCCCAATGTGGAGCGCGTGCTTTGCGGCCACCTGCACCGCACGATCTTCCAGCGTTTCGGCGGCACCATCGCGTCCACCTGTCCGGGCACCGCGCACCAGCTCGCAATGGAGTTGGGGCCGCGGCCAACGCTGCAATACATCATGGAACCGCCGGGCTACCAGCTGCACTGGTGGCAAGGGAAGAACCTGGTCACGCATCACGCAGTCATTGGGGAATACCCCGGCCCATACCCCTTCGGCTGAGGCCGACGCTAGACTACGAAAGTTTGTCCTGCCATACATCCGTCATGTTTGCGCTGCACAATGAAAAGGTTTTCATAACAGGCAACAATGCGGATCTAACTATTAGATCTTCGAGACAGCATGTCATCCATCGTCCTGGATAACCTCACCAAACAGTACGGCAACGCTGCCGCCATCCATGGCGTGAGCTTCACCGTTCCCGCCGGCAGTTTCACGGTCCTGCTGGGGCCGTCCGGCTGCGGCAAGTCCACCACGCTGCGCATGATTGCCGGGCTGGACACGCCCACCTCCGGCACCATCCACATCGGCGACCGCGACGTCACCCAGCTGCCGCCCGCCAAGCGCCGCATCTCGATGGTGTTCCAGTCGTATGCCCTGTTTCCGCACCTGTCCGTGCGCGAGAACATCCTGTTCGGCCTCAAGGTGCGCAAGGAGCCCGCGCGCGACTATGACCGCCGCCTGCAACGCGTGGCGGGCCTGCTGGGCCTGAACCATCTGCTGGACCGCAAGCCCTCGCAATTGTCGGGCGGCCAGCAACAGCGCGTGGCGCTGGGCCGCGCCGTGATTTCCGAAGCGCCGGTGTGCCTGATGGACGAACCGCTGTCCAACCTGGACGCGCAGCTGCGCCATGAAATGCGCCGCGAGATCCGCGCCTTGCAGCAGGACCTGGGCATCACCATGGTCTACGTGACGCACGACCAGACCGAGGCCATGAGCATGGCCGACCAGGTGGTGCTGCTGCGCGGCGGCAAGATTGAACAGCACGACACGCCCGACGGCCTGTACGCGCGTCCCGCCACCGAATTCGCGGCGCGCTTCATCGGCACGCCGCCCATGAACCTGATCGGCCTGACCTCCGCGCAGGGCGCCACCGTCATCGCCGGCACGCAGAGCCGCGCCATCGCCGGCGCCCCCGCGGGCGCCGTGAAGCTGGGCGTGCGTCCCGAACACATCCGCATCGACGCCGACGGCGTTCCCGCCACCGTGGAAAGCGTGGAGTACTTCGGCGCGGATTCCATCGTGGTCTGCCGCGTGGGCGACACCAGCGGCGTGGCCGTGCGCGTGGGCGGCCATCTGCGCGCCGGCGCAGGCGAAACACTGGGCCTGTCCTGGGAGGACGGCCAGCAGCACTTCTTTGCCGCCGATTCGGCGGTCATCAACTCCGCTGGCCGCTAGGGCCCGTACACAGGAAAGGAAAACAACATGCGTCGCATCGTACTGAAAACCCTGGCCGCCAGCCTGGCCGCCGCCTGCCTGTCGCTGCCTGCGCAAGCGCAGAACAAGCCCGTCGAGGTGGAGTTCTATTACCCCGTCGCGGTCGGCGGCCCCATCACCAAGATCGTCGACGACATGGTGGCGGATTTCCAGAAGGAAAATCCCGACATCAAGATCAAGCCGATCTACGCGGGCTCCTACCAGGACTCCATCGCCAAGGCGCTGACCGCGCTCAAGGGCGGCACCCCGCCGCAGCTGGCGGTGTTGCTGTCCACCGACATGTTCACGCTGATCGACGAAGACGCCATTGTGCCGATCGACAGCCTGGCCAAGAGCGACGCCGACAAGAAGTGGCTGGGCGGCTTCTATGACGCCTTCATGCAGAACAGCCGCACCGGCGGCCATACCTGGGGCGTGCCGTTCCAGCGTTCGACCATCGTCATGTACTACAACAAGGACCTGTTCAAGGCCGCGGGCCTGGATCCCGAACGCGCGCCGGCGACCTGGGCCGAACTGGTCGAGTACGGCAAGAAGCTGACCAAGCAGGACGCCTCCGGCAACACCACGCAGTGGGGCATCGAGATCCCCTCGGGCGGCGCGTTCGCCTACTGGCTGTTCCAGGCGCTGACCACGCCCAACGGCGCGATCCTGATGAACGAGGCCGGCAACGAGGTCTATCTGGACAAGCCTGCGGTGGTGGAAGCCGCGCAGTTCTGGCACGACCTGTCGGCCAAGCACAAGATCATGCCGACCGGCACCATCGACTGGGGCACCACGCCCAAGGACTTCCTGGAAAAGAAGGCCGCCATGGTCTGGACCACGACGGGCAACCTGACCAACATCCGCAAGAACGCCGACTTCCCGTTCGGCGTGGCCATGATGCCGCAGCAAAAGCGCGGCGGCAGCCCGACCGGCGGCGGCAACTTCTACATCTTCAAGAGCGGCACGCCGGCGCAGCAGCAGGCCGCGCTGAAGTTCGCGCAATGGGTCACCACGCCCGAGCGCGCCGCCGACTGGAGCATCGCCACGGGCTACGTGGCCGTGACCCCGGCCGCCTGGCAGACCGAAAAGATGAAGAAGTACGCGCAGGAAGTGCCGGCCGCCGCGGTCGCGCGCGACCAACTGGAAGTCAGCGTGGCCGAGTTCTCCACGCATGAGAACCAGCGTGTCACCAAGACCCTGAACGACGCCCTGCAAGCCGCCCTGACGGGCTCCAAGACGCCGCAGCAGGCCCTGACCGACGCGCAACGCGAGGCCGACCGCATACTGCGTCCCTACAAGTAAACCGACAAGCACGATGAGCCGCTCTTTAAACGCGCTGTACGGCTGGCTGCTGTTGCTGCCAGCCCTCGTGCTGCTCGCCGCCTTCACGCACTACCCGGCGGTGGCGACGCTATGGCACAGCTTTTTCTCCACCCCCAAGGGCGCGCGCCCCGCGCGCTTCGTGGGGCTGGACAACTACGCCGTCATGCGCGACGACCCGGTGTTCTGGCAGTCGCTGTGGAACAACCTGTGGTTTGCGCTGGGGACCATTCCCACGTCCATCGGCATCGCGCTGGTCATGGCGCTGTGGGTCAACCGCAACCTGAGCGGGCGCGGCTTCCTGCGCATGGCCTACTTCACGCCGACGGTGCTGCCCATGGTGGCGGTGGCCAACATCTGGCTGTTCTTCTACACGCCGCAATACGGCCTGATCGCCCAGGTGATGCAGCTGTTCGGCGCTACGGGCCCCAACTGGCTGGGCAACCGCGAGACCGCGCTGCCCGCGCTGATGCTGGTGACGGTCTGGAAGGAAGCCGGCTTCTTCATGATCTTCTACCTGGCCGCCCTGCAGACGGTATCGCCGTCGCTGCGCGAGGCCGCGATGCTGGAAGGCGCATCGCGCTGGCAGTACTTCCGCCGCATCCTGTGGCCGCTGCTCATGCCCACCACGCTCTTCGTGCTGATCAATGCCCTGATCAACGCGTTCCGGCTGGTGGACCACGTAGTGGTGATGACGCGCGGCGGGCCGGATAACGCCAGCACGCTGTTGCTGTACTACATCTACCAGGTGGGTTTCAGTTTCTGGGACACGGCTTACGCCGCCACGCTGACCGTCGTGTTGCTGGTGGTGCTGGCGCTGACCGCGCTGGTCAAGTTCCGCTGGCTGGACCGCAGGACGCACTATCAATGAAAGACAAGCTCGATACCTTGGGCGCCTGGGCGCTCGGCCTGCTGTGGATCCTGCCCCTGGCCTATGCCATGTGGGCGGCGTTCCACCCGCCCGCCTACGCGACCCGCTTCGACCTGTTCGCGCCGCTGACGCTGGACAACTTCGTGCGCGCCTGGCACGCGGCGCCGTTCCCGCGTTATTTCCTCAACACCTTCCTGCTGGTCACCATGGTGCTGGCGGCGCAACTGGTGCTGTCGACCCTGGCCGGCTACGCCTTCGCGCGCTTCGAGTTCCGCGGCCGCGATTTCGTCTTCATGCTGGTGCTGCTGCAGCTGATGATCATGCCGGACGTGCTGCTGGTGGAGAACTACCGCTCCATGAGCCAGCTGGGCATCCGCGACACGGTGTTCGCCATCGGCCTGCCTTACTTTGCATCCGCCTTCGGCATCTTCCTCTTGCGCCAGACCTTCAAGACGGTGCCGCGGGAACTGGAAGAAGCCGCGCGCATGGAAGGCGCCAACGCGCTTCAGGTGCTGTGGAAGGTGTATGTGCCGCTGGCCAAGCCGATCTACGTGGCCTACGGGCTGGTTTCGGTCAGCCACCACTGGAACAACTTCCTGTGGCCGCTGATCATCACCAACTCGGTCGAATCCCGGCCGCTGACGGTGGGCCTGCAGGTGTTCTCGTCGACCGACCAGGGCATCGACTGGTCGGTCATCACGGCCGCCACGCTGATGTCGGCGGCGCCGCTCCTGATCGCCTTCCTGCTGTTCCAGCGGCAATTCGTGCAATCGTTCATGCGGGCTGGCATCCGCTAGACCCGCCTGCGGGACCGGCCCAAATGAAAACTGCCCCTATGGGGGCAGTTTTTTCTTGGGGTTGAGGCCGGATCGCTCAGTAACCTACCGTCAGCCCCGGCAAGTCCACGGTGATGCGCGGACGCTCCAGCGCCAGCGCCAGGTGCTCCGCGAACTCGCGCGCCTCTTTTTCGTCGGAGGACAGGGTGTCGTAGCCCAGCGCATCGGCCACGCCCAGCACCTTGTCCAGCAGCAGGACCTTGCCGCTGGGACGCAGCGGTTCGCAGCCCAGCGTTTCCCAGGCGCTGTCGAACCAGTCGCGCGCATCGCTCTGGCGCTGCGGCGAGGGCTCGACGCTGGCCGAGAGGTCAAGCGAACGGCGGGAATCGAAAACGATGGTGATGTCGCTGCGCATGTCGGGGTTCCTTGGGGTGGCGTCAGGCGAGTAGGGTAGGCAAAAAACGCCGGGCAGATTGTCCGCCCGGCGACATTGGGCTCGCCGGCTTACCAGCCGCGCGACACCTCCCAGGTGACTTCGGCGTTTGCCGCCAAGGACTGGCGCATCATGTCGAGCAGGGGGAAGGCGCGCTCCTTCAGGCCCACCATGCGGGCCATGGGCGAGGCCGGGGCCTTGTCCTCGTCCTCTTCCTCGGAGCCGTCATGGGCGCTCTGGTATTCCTCGATCGCGCGTTCGATGCCGCTGATGGCCGGCCCCAGCTGCTCGACGGTGAAAACGCCGCGCTCCGGGATCTTGTCCTTGAAGGACTTGCCCGCCGCCAGCAGCAGCGCGCCGGCATGGTCGGTCAGCATCAGAACCTCGGCCACGACCTTGGAATGAAAGGTGATCAGCATATTCCAGTCTCCCACATTGATTACTTACATACACTACCGCAACACCAGGGGACTGCCAACTGGCCTGGGGAAGCAGGTCCGACGACCGGCGCCATGTGTCCCCCCGGACCCTTCCTTGCGGCGTTCCCGCCCAGGGCGCAGGCCGGTTCCATGGCCAAATCAAGCTATGATTCAGGAGATTCCCGTGACAGCGGGACCTGACGCGGCCATGAAGCCGGCACGCGCGGTCCGCCCGGCTACGCCGCCCCTGTCCGCTCCGCCCGACAGGCCCGGCCTGTGCGGGCGCGTCCGTCACTAACTCAGAACTTCTCCAGACGCCCATGCTCCTCGAGCAACAAAAACAGCTTATCTCCCTGATCCAGGCCGCCGTCGCGCAAAGCCTGCCCGACGCCGTGGCAAATGTGCTGCTGGAGCGCCCCAAGGTCGCCGCCCACGGCGACGTCGCCACCAACGTGGCCATGCAGCTGGCCAAGCCGGCCCGCCGCAACCCGCGCGAACTGGCCCAGGCCATCGTCGACGCCCTGATGGCCCAGCCCGGCGCCGCCAGCCTGATCGAGTCCGCTGAAATCGCCGGCCCCGGCTTCATCAACCTGCGCATCACCGCCGCCGCGCGCCAGGCCGTCATCGCCGCCGTGGCCGAGCAAGGCGCCGCCTTCGGCCGTGCGCCGCGCAACGGCGAGAAGATCCTGGTCGAATTCGTGTCGGCCAACCCCACCGGCCCGCTGCACGTGGGCCATGCCCGCCAGGCCGCGCTGGGCGATGCCATCTGCCGCCTGTACGACGCCATCGGCTGGGACGTCACCCGCGAGTTCTATTACAACGACGCCGGCAACCAGATCCAGAACCTGGCCATCAGCGTGCAGGCGCGCGCCCGCGGCCTGACGACCGATTCCCCCGAGTGGCCCGCCGACGGCTACAAGGGCGACTACATCGCCGACATCGCGCGCGACTTCCAGGCCGGCGCGACCGTTCACTCCGATGGCGTGGACGTCACCGCCACGGGCAACGTCGACAACCTGGACGACATCCGCGTCTTCGCCGTGGCCTACCTGCGCCGCGAACAGGACCTGGACCTGCAGGCCTTCGGCCTGGCATTCGACAACTACTACCTGGAAAGCTCGCTCTACACCTCCGGCCGGGTCGAAGCGACCGTCAAGGCGCTGATCGCCGGCGGCCACACCTACGAGGAAGGCGGCGCGCTGTGGCTGCGCACCACCGAACTGGGCACGGGCGACGACAAAGACCGCGTCATGCGGAAGAGCGAAGGCGGCTACACCTACTTCGTGCCGGACGTGGCCTACCACAAGGCCAAATGGGAGCGGGGCTTCCATCGCGCCGTGAACATCCAGGGCAGCGACCACCACGGCACCGTGGCGCGCGTGCGCGCCGGCCTGCAGGCGCTGGAAGAGGGCATTCCCAAGGAATACCCGGCCTACGTGCTGCACAAGATGGTCAAGGTCATGCGCGGCGGCGAAGAGGTCAAGATCTCCAAGCGCGCCGGCAGCTACGTGACCATGCGCGACCTGATCGACTGGGTGGGCCGCGACGCGGTGCGCTACTTCCTGATCCAGCGCCGCGCCGACACGGAATTCGTGTTCGACGTGGACCTGGCGCTGTCCAAGAGCGACGAGAACCCGGTCTATTACATCCAGTACGCGCACGCCCGCATCTGCTCGGTCATCAACAACGCCGCCATGCCGGCCGCCGACGTGGCCCAGGCCGACGCGGCGCTGCTGACCGCCCCGACCGAATTCGCGCTGATGCAGCGCCTGGCCGAATTCCCCAACGTGGTGGCGCTGGCGGCGCAGGAACTGTCGCCGCACCATATCGCCTTCTGGCTGCGCGACTGCGCCTCGGATTTCCACGCCTGGTACAACGCCGAGCGCGTGCTGGTCGACGACACGGCCCTGAAGCTGGCCCGCCTGCGCCTGGCCTCGACCACGCGTCAGGTGCTGGCCAACGGGCTGGAGCTGATGGGCGTATCGGCGCCCGAGCGGATGTAACATCGGTTCATGGCAACCAAGCGCAAAACCACCCGCCGTTCCTCCGGCGAAAGCGGCAGCACCCTGTACGGCGCGCTGGCCGGCTTGCTCATCGGCCTGATCGTGGCCGCCGTCGTCGCCTTCTACGTCACCAAGGCGCCAGTGCCCTTCGTCGACCGAGCCAGCCGCCAGGGCGACAACGGCAAGCTGCCGGACCCGCGCCAGGCGCCAGACCCCAACGCCGGCCTGTACGGCCGCGACGGCGGCGCCGGCACCCCGTCCACCGGCCCGACCGCCACGGCGCCCGCGCCGCTGCCCGGGGCCGGTACCGGCCAGGCCACCGGACCCGCCGCCTCCAAGGGCGACGATACCCCCGCCAAGCTGGACGACCTGGGCGCGCTGATTGCCACCCTGCCTACGTCCAAGGCGCCCGCCGTGGCTTCGGCCGCGCCGTCCGCCGCCCCCAGCCAGGCGCCCACGCCTATCTCCAAGGCCGCCCCCGCCGCCGCGCCCGCGCCGGCTCCCAAGCCGGCCGCCACCGCGTCCGCGGCCAACGGCACGTATTACCTGCAGGCTGGCGCCTTCCGGGGCGAGAACGACGCGGAATCCCTCAAGGCCCGCATCATCCTGCTGGGTCTGCCGGTGGCGGTGCAAAAGGCCGAAGTGAACGGCAAGCCCATCAATCGGGTCAGGGTGGGCCCGTTTGCCCGCCTGGACGACATGAACCGGGCACGCGGCCGCCTGGGCGAGAACAAGATCGAAACCGCGGTGGTGCGCCAGTAATGTGGGCCACCGCGCGCGCAAGCATTGAACTTATCCGGCCCCGGGCCTGTCTGTAACTTTTTACTCAGGAACCTCTCATCCATGCTGTCCCCCAAGATAATCCGCATCCTGGCCGCGGCCGCGCTGACCGCCACGGCATTCTTCAGCCCGGCTAGCCACGCGCAAGGCACGCAGCAGTCCATCGCCATCAACCCGCCGCTGCCGTCGGACACCCCGGGCAAGATCGAGGTCCTGGAATTCTTCGCCTATACCTGCCCGCACTGCGCCGCCATGGAACCCATGGTTGAGGACTGGGCCAAGACCGCGCCGCCGGACGTGGTGCTCAAGCAGGTTCCGATCGCGTTCAACGCCGGCATGAAGCCGCTGCAGCAGCTCTACTACACGCTGCTGGCGCTGGACCGCCCGGACCTGCACCCCAAGGTCTTTGCCGCCATCCACGGCGAGCACAAGCGCCTGTTCGACAAGAAGGCGATGGGCGAATGGATCGCCACGCAGGGCGTGGACCGCGAGAAGTTCGACTCGGTCTTCGACTCGTTCAGCGTGCAGACGCAGGTGCAGCGCGCCACCCAGTTGGCCGACGCCTACCGCATCGACGGCACCCCGTCGTTCGCCGTCGGCGGCAAGTTCATGACCTCGCCGGTCATGGCGGGCAACAGCTACGAAGGCGCGCTGAAGGAAGTGACCCGCCTGATCCCGCTGGCGCGCAACTGATACGTTCCAGCCGGAATCCACAACGCCCCGAGCCTGCCGGCCGGGGCGTTTTTCTTTGCAGTTCCCGCCTGGGCCCGCGCTACACTTTCCGCACAACAAATCGCCGCAACAGCGGCACACAATGGGTGGAAGACAAATGAAGCAGCGATTCCCGCGCAAACGCGCGATGCTGGGCCTATGCCTGGCGCTGGCCGCCGGCCTGGCGCAAGCCAACGAAACCGACGGCGTGAAGATCGGCGTACTCACGGACATGGCGGGCGTCACCGCCGACGCCACCGGCCGCGGCTCGGTCGAAGCCGCCCGCCTGGCCATCGAGGAAATGGGCGGCACCCTGCTGGGCAAGCCGATTTCGCTGGTCTCGGGCGACCACCAGCACCGGCCCGACATCGGCAGCGGCATGGCGCGCAAGTGGTACGACACCGACGGCGTGGACGTGATCGTGGACGTGCCCAACTCGTCGGTCGCGCTGGCGGTGCAGGGCATCGCGCGCGACAAGAAAAAGCTGGTGCTGTTCTCCAGTCCTGGCACCACCGCGCTGACCCAGGCGCAGTGCTCGCCCTACGGCGTGCAATGGACCTACACCACGTATGCGCTCTCGCGCGGCACGGCGACCGCGGTGGTCAACGAGGGCAACAAACGCTGGTTCATCCTGGCGTCCGACTATGCTTTCGGCAAGCAGCTGGCGGCGGACACCGAGGCCGTGGTCAAGGCCAACGGCGGCGAGGTCGTCGGCACCGTCTACCACCCGCTGAACGCCTCGGATTTCGCGTCCTTCCTGCTGCAGGCGCAGGCATCCAAGGCGCAGATCATCGCCATCGCCAACGCCGGCGGCGACACCATTTCGGCCATCAAGCAGGCCGCGGAATTCGGCATCGGCGGCGCGCAGCAGCTGGCGGCCATGCTGCTGCTGATCACCGACGTGCACAGCCTGGGCCTGCAAGCCGCGCAGAAAACCTATCTGACCGTGCCGTCCTACTGGGACATGAACGACGGCACGCGCGCTTTCGCCAAGAAGTTCGAGGCCCGCGTGGGGCGTCCCCCCACCTTCCTGCAAGCCGGCGTCTACGGCTCGGTGCGCCATTACCTGCAGGCCGTGAAGGCGGCAGGCACGGTGGACGCCGACGCCGTCATGGCCAAGATGAAATCGCTGCCCATCGACGACCCGTTCAGCCTCAACGCGCACATCCGCGAAGACGGCCTGGTGGTGCGCGACATGATGCTGGCGCAGGTCAAGACGCCGGCGCAGTCGAAGGCGCCCTGGGACTACTACAACATCGTGCGCAACATCCCCGGCGCGGCGCTGGCCTGGCCCTTGTCGGAAAGCCAATGCCCGCTGGTCAAGCCATGACGCAGGCGGTTCCCCGGGCAGTGGCCCTGGCCGACTTCGGCAGCTTCTACGCGGGCGGGCGGCAGGTGCGCATCGACGGCCTGCCTCGGCGCGATATCGCGTTCACGCAAAGCGCGTCGCTGGCGTATGACCCCAACGGGCTGTATCACTTCGAGCAGGCCTACGTGCAGTACTTCATCCCGGCGCGGCTGGCGCATCCGCTGCCCATCGTGCTGCTGCATGGCGGCGGCATGACGGGCGCGATGTGGGAGCAGACGCCGGATGGCAGGCCGGGCTGGATGCAGCATTTCCTGCGGCAGGGACATGCGGTGTACGTCGTGGACAACGTCGAGCGCGGCCGCGCGGGCTGGGCGCCGTTCACGCAGGTCTGGCCCGAGCCGCCCATCATCCGCAATGCCGAGGAAAGCTGGACGCTGTTCCGCTTCGGCCGCGCCGAGGACTATCCGGCACGGCGTGCGTTCGACGGGCAGCGCTTTCCGGTCGCCGCGTTCGACGACTTCATCCGCCATGCGGTGCCGCGCTGGCTGGGCAATAACGATGCGGCATTGCAGGGGTTCTGCGCGGTGCTCGACCGCGTCGGACCGTGCCTGGTGATGGCGCACAGCCACGGCGGCGAAGTCGCCTACCGCGCGCTGCACGCGCGGCCGGACCTGGTGCGCGGGGTCATCGGCATCGAGCCCTCGGGCTACTCGTCCGAGGTGACGGCCCAAGCCGTGGCGGACAAGCCCTTTCTGTTCGTCTATGGCGACTACCTGGACGCGACGCCGCTATGGGAAAAGCTGTGCGCCACCGGCCAGGCCTATGCCGATGAGCTGACGCGCCAAGGCGCCCGCGTGCAAACCTGGCGCCTGGCCGACATGGGCATTGCCGGCAATTCGCACATGCCCATGATGGACGACAACAGCGACGACATCGCCGCGCGCATCGGCGCGTGGATACGCGGCGCGGCCGCCTGAGGCCGCCGCGCCTTGCGCCGCTCAGCCCTGGACGGCGGCGGCCTTTTCCAGCGCCTGGGTCAGGTCGGCAATGATGTCGTCCGGCGACTCCAGGCCGATGTGCAGGCGCACCAGGGCGTTGTCGCCTTCGCCCCAATAGCGGTGCTTGGCCAGGTCCTTGCTCGACACCAGCTGCACCAGGCTTTCATAGCCGCCCCAGGAAAAGCCGATGCCAAAGAGCGTCAGTGAATCCACGAACACGCGCGCGGCCGCCGGCGACAGGCGCAGCTCGACGGAAAGCATGCCATTGGAGCCGGTGCAATCGCGCTGCCACAGGGCGTGGCCGGGATCCTGCGGCCAGGCCGGGTGGAACAGGCGCACGGTCTCGGGACGGCTCTTGAAGAATTCGCATACCTGCAAGGCATGGCGCGCGTGCTGGGCCATGCGGATGGGCATGGTGCGTACGCCGCGCAAAGCCAGCCAGGCGTCGTCCGCGCTGATCGAATAGCCCATGGCGTACTGCGTGCGGTTGAGCTTGCGGGCAATCTGCTCGTCATTGGTGACGACGGCGCCCAGCATCAGGTCGGAGTGCCCGCCCACGTACTTGGTGCCGGCGATGACGGATACCTGCGCGCCCAACGTCAGGGGACGGTAGATGTAGCCCGAACCCCAGGTATTGTCGGTGGCCAGCACCAGCCCGTGGCTCTGCGCGAAAGCGGCCATGGCGCCCATGTCCAGCATCTCGAACAGCAGCGATCCCGGAGATTCGACGTACAGCAGCTTGGTGTTGGGACGCACCAGCGCTTCGAGGTCCTCGCCGGCCGCGAAGTAGGTGATCTCGATGTTCATGCGCTTGAGCACCGCGTCGTCGAGTTCGCGCATCGGACCATAGACGCAGTCCGAGATCAGGGCGTGGTCGCCGGCCGAGCACAGGGCCATCATGACCATGGTCATCGCCGACAGGCCCGAGGATGCCAGGTAGCAATGCGTGCCGCCTTCGAGCTGGGTGAAGACTTCTTCCAGCGCCGCATGCGTGTCCATGCCCATGCGCCCGTAGGTGGAGGCGCGGCCGCCTGCCGCCTTGCTGCGCTGGGCCTTTTCGAGCGCTGCGAGGTTCTCGAAGCGCACCGTGCTGGCCCGCATCGGCGGCAGGGGTACCGGCGCGGTGCCGGTTTCCGGGTTGAACGGGGCGGTGCCTGCGTGCTGCAGAAGCGTATCGATGTGTTTGGTGGGCATCTTCAGTGGACTGCTTGCGTATGGACAGGGACGGAATAAAAGCGATCAGGAAGAACCATATCAGGCCAGGCGCGGCCTGTCCCTATTCGCCGATCCAGGTAACGGTTTCGGATTGCGGTGCGCGGCTGGTGCGATAGCTGTTGGCGGGGTGCGCCGTGTCGGCATAACCGAAGGAAATGCCGCAGACCACGCGGCGATCCGCGGCGATGCCGAGCTCATCGCGCAGCACTTCCGGATACATGGCCAAGGATGCCTGGGCGACGGTCGCGACGCCGTTGGCCTGGGCCGCCAGCAGGAAATTGGCCACATAGCCGCCGCAATCCATCGCGCCGTATTCGCCCAGCGCCTCGTCGGTGGTGACGATGGCCACGTGCGGCGCATCGAACAACTGGAAATTGCGCATTTCCTGGCGGCGGTATGCCTCGCGGTCGCCACGAGCCACGCCGACCGCGCCATACAGCTGGAAGCCTGATTCGCGCCGGCGGGCCAGGTACTCGCCCTGGTATTCGCGCGGAAACGGAAAATCCGGCGTGAAGCCAGACTGTTCCGCGCGGCGTTGCAGCGCGTCGCGCAGGCGTTCCGTACCCGCGCCTTCGGTGATCGTCACCTGCCAGGGCTGGCAGTTGCACCAGGACGCGGCGCGCTGCGCCAGATCCAGGATGCGTTCGATGGTGCCGCGCGCGACGGGCTGGGGCAGAAAGGCGCGGCAGCTGTGGCGCGCATGCAGCCAAGCTTCGAGTGCGGCATCGGGGCGCGCGTCTGCGTCCCGCAAGGGTTGCGGGGAATGCGGCATGGCGGTGAAGGGCATGGCGGTCGTCTCTCCTGATCGGGTCGCACACGCCCGCCAGGGACGCATGCGGCATGCATGATGAGCACGTCTTTCCCTTTATGATGCCACTTCCGGCCTTCCAGAGCCGGCCGAACCGTTCCAGGCGACCCCCATGCTGCCCATCGACACCCTGATCGCATTCTTCGGCATTGCCGTCCTGCTGGCCCTGACCCCGGGGCCCGACAACCTGTTCGTGTTGATGCAATCCGCCATCTGGGGCCGCAAGGCCGGCATGTTCGTGGTGCTGGGGCTGTGCACGGGACTGCTGGGACATACGGCCGCCGTGGCCGTCGGGCTGGCGGCCGTGTTCGCGGCCTCGCCCATGGCCTTCACCGTGCTCAAGCTGGCGGGCGCCGCGTACCTGGCCTATCTGGCGTGGCAGATCCTGCGCGCGCCGGTCGAAGCCGAGGACGGCAAGCGCCCCGAACCCATGAAGCCCGGCGCGCTCTATCGCCGCGGCATCGTGATGAACCTGACCAATCCCAAGGTGTTGCTGTTCTTCTTCGCCTTCCTGCCGCAGTTCACCTCGCCGGCGCTGGGCCGGGTGGGCCTGCAGACCATGCAGCTAGGCGCGGTGTTCATGGTGTCGACGCTGCTGGTGTTCGGCGCCATCGCCTTCTTCTCGGGCGCGTTCGGGGAATTGCTGCAGCGTTCGGTGACGGCCAAGCGCTGGCTGAACCGGATCGCCGCGCTGGTGTTCGTCGGGCTGGCCGTGCGGCTGGCGACGGCCTCGCGTTGAACGGGCGGGGCAGGCCCTCGCAAATGCGCCCGCTCTGAGAGAGCCACGCGCATTCTTCATGAGCATATGTGGAATTTGACGTTTGCGGACCTGGGCCGGCGGTTCAAGATTGCCGCATCGCCCCAGGAAAGGCATAGGCACGGACACCGATAGCCCCCCTTGCGGCGCAAGGAGCGTGGCCATGAATCTAAGCAAACACTTGCGCAGGAAAGCCCCCACCCAAGCGCTGGCCACGGTTGCCAGGCGGGCCGGATGGGCTGCCGTTGCGCTGGCATGCCTGTCCTTGCCTGCGCACGCCCAGACCGACTATCCGTCCAAGCCCTTGCGCCTGGTCGTGCCTTACCAGGCTGGCGGACAGGTCGACGTCATTGCACGATCGGTAGCCGAAGGCCTGGGCAAGCGGCTCGGCCAGCCCGTGCTCGTAGAGAACAAGCCTGGCGCAGGCGGCATCATCGCCACCAATCACGTCGCCAAATCGGCCCCGGACGGCTACACCCTGCTATTGACCCTTGCCACGCCGATCACCGCCAACCTCGTGCTCGACAAGAAGCTCCCCTACGATCCGCGCACCGAGTTGCGGCCGATCTCCGATATCTCCAAGAGTTCGGGCGTGATCGTGGTCCACGGTTCGTTGCCCGTAAGGAACATGGACGAGCTGATAGCGCACGCAAGAAAAGAACCTGGCGCGCTTCGAATGGGTTCGTGGGGACCGGGCTCCCCGCCGCACGTCATTCAGCGCTACATGAACAAGACTTATGGCATCGACATCCTGAACGTGCCCTATAAGGGTGAACTGCCGATCGTGACGGCATTGCTTGCCGGCCAGATCGACGTGGCCCTGGCTTCCGCGTACACCCTCAGGCAGCACCTCGCCACCGGCAAGATACGCGCCCTCGCGGTGCTCGGCGGAAAGCGGATCAGCAGCCTGCCAGACGTACCGAGCATGGCCGAGGCAGGCTACGACGATGAGGCGTATCGGACCGTGACGCCGACGACGCTGCTTGCCCCTGCCCAAACGCCCGCCGACATCGTCGAACGCCTGGGTCGCGAGATCAGCGCCACGGTGCAGAGTCCTGAGGTCCGCGAGCGGCTGCTCGCGATGGATCTGGAGCCGATCGGAAACCTGCCCCACGAAGCCGAGGCCGAGTACCAGACCTATCTTCCGATCGTTCTAAAGCTGACCACCGACGCAGGGGTGACGCTGGACTGAGGCCGGATTCAGGCGGCCGAGAACCGCACGATGCCGTCCGCGCCCAGCGCGCGCTTGAGCTTGCCTTCGAAATACAGCGCGTGCAGGTGCGCCAGCGCCTCGCCCATGGCGAAGGTCAGCTGGTGCAGGTCGAGCTTGCGCTTGAACAGCACCGGCACGATGTCCGTGGTCGATTGCGGCTGAACGGCACAAGCTTCCAGCACTTCCGCCAGGCGGTCGCGATGGTGTTCGTGCTGTTGCGCGATGCGCTCGTGCAGGCCCTTGAAAGGCCGGCCATGCGATGGCAGCACCAGCGTGTCTTCGGGCAGGTCGGCGTAGCCATCCAGCGAACGCAGGTACAGGGGCAGGGGATTCGCGTCGGGCTCGTAATCGAACACGCTGACGTTGGTGGAAATGCGCGGCAACACCATGTCGCCAGAAATCAGCACGCGCAGGTCCGGGGAATACAGCGAGGCATGTTCCGGCGCGTGGCCGTAACCCACGATGACGCGCCAGTCGCGCCCGCCGATGCGCACCTCATCGCCGTGCATGATGCGGGTGTAGCGCGCGGGCACGGCCGGCACCAGGTTGGGGTAGTAGTTGGCGCGCTGGCGGATCTGCTCTTGCGCGTCCGGGTCGGTCAGGCCATGGCGCGCGAAGTGATCCACCGCCGATTGGCCGCCCGGACCGCCGCCGGCCTCGCCGCGGCGCGAGGACCACAGCGACGCCACCATGAAGTCCGTCATCGTCATCCACAGCGGGGCGTTCCAGCGTTCGCACAGCCAGTGCGCCAGGCCGATGTGGTCGGGGTGCATGTGGGTGACGATCACGCGCAGCACCGGCAGGCCTTCGAGCTCGGTCTCGAACACGCGTTCCCACAGCGTCTTCACTTCATCGCGCGTGATGCCACAGTCGACGATGGTCCAGCCGTCGCGCCCGTCGATGTTGTCGCGCAGCAGCCAGAGGTTGATATGATCCAGCGCGAACGGCAGAGGCATCCTGATCCACTTGACCCCATCCGCCACCCCGTGCGAACGGCCGGCTTCGGGCTGGAAATCGGCCCAGGGGTACTGCAGTTTCTGTTCGTTCGGATTCATTGCCTCTCCTCCACGCTTGACGATTGGGTCAAGTCATCATAATTTACGTTTACGTAAACTGCCACAAGCCGCATGTCCCCGTCAACCTGGACTATCTCAGAGCTCTCCCGCGAGTTCGACGTCACGCCCCGCACGATCCGCTTCTACGAAGACCAGGGGATCGTCAGCCCGGCGCGTGAAGGACGCAACCGGGTCTTCGGGCCACGCGACCGCACGCGCCTGAAACTGGCCCTGCGCGGCAAGCGCCTGGGCCTGCAATTGTCCGAGATCCTGACCCTGATCGACATGTACGACGGGCCGGGCGACACCGAGGTCCAGCTGCGCCAGTACCTGAGCGTGCTGGAACAGCACCGCGCCACGCTGGAACAGCAGCGCCGCGACATCGAAGATACCCTGCGCGAGATCGCGCAGCAGGAACAGCAATGCCGCGAGTTGCTCGCGCAAAAGCCCTAGGGGCGCACGCATGGCCGCCCTGCAAACCCTCGCGCTGTTCGTCCTGACGGCGCTGGCCGAGATCATCGGCTGCTATCTGCCTTACCTGTGGCTGCGCAAGGGCCATTCAATCTGGCTGCTGGCGCCTGCCGCGGCCAGCCTGGCGCTGTTCGCCTGGCTGCTCACGCTGCACCCCACGGCCTCGGGCCGCGTGTACGCGGCGTATGGCGGCATCTATATCGGCATGGCGCTGCTATGGCTGTGGGCCGTGGACGGCGTGCGTCCCAGCATGAGCGACTGGCTGGGCGTGGGCCTGTGCCTGGCGGGCATGCTGGTGATCATGTTCGGGCCGCGCAGCGCGTAGGCTGCGACAAACCGCCACAAGAAAGACCCCACTGGGCGCCCGCTGTCTTGGGACAGGCCGAAAAAAAAGCGCGCGTACCCACAGGGTCGCGCGCTTTTTGTTGGGGCAAGGCTTACTCAGCCTTGATGTTGCCTTCCTTGATGACCCGCGCATTGTTCGCGAATTCCGCCTGCACCTGCTTGGCGAAGGCCTCGCCCGTGGCGGTGCCTGGCTGCAAGTACGACTTGGCCAGCAGATCCTGGAATTCAGCGCTGGCGACTGCCTTGGCCAAAGCCGCCTGCAAGGGCTGGGCGACCGTCGCCGGCAGCTTGGCCGGCGCAAACACGCCGAAGTTCGAGTAGTACTGCGCCTGCGGCATCTTCAGTTCCGCCATGGTGGGCACGTCCGGCCAGGCGGCCAGGCGCTCGGGCGCCATCACGGCCAGCGGCTTGAGCGCGCCGCTGGCGACGTGCGGCAGCACCACGTCGCTATTGACCACCAGCAACTCGACCACGCCGCCCAGGCCGTCGGTCAACGCCTGGCTGTTGCCGCGGTAAGGCACGTGCAGCATCTTGGTGCCGGTCTGCGCCGTGACGGCCGACATGCCGATGTGGGCCACGGTGCCCTGGCCCGGCGTGCCGTAGCGCACGCCGTCGGGATGCGACTTGGCGTAGTCGATCAGGCCGGCGAAGTCCTTCACCGGCAGCGCCTTGGTGGCGACGATGGCGACGGGCGCGACCGCCACGCTGGCCACCGGCGTCAGGTCCTTCATCGGGTCGTAGTTGGTCTTGGCCAGATGCGGGAAGATCGTCAGCGGGCTGGTGGAGGCCAGCAGCAAGGTGGTGCCGTCCGGCTGCGCGCGCGCCACGAAGTCGGTGCCGACGGACGCGCCCGCGCCCGGCTTGTTCTCGACGATGACGGTTATGTTGCTTTCCTTGCGCAGGACGTCGCCCAGGCGGCGTCCGATCGCGTCGGCGCTGCCGCCCGCGGTGTAGGGCACGACCAGCGTCACCGGCTTGGCCGGCCAGTTCTGCGCCATCGCGCCGCTGGCCATGATCGCCAAGGCCGCCCCCGCGGCCTTGATCAGCAATGTCTTCTTTTTCATATCGTCCTGGTAATGTTGCGTGGCACTGCGTCAGATAAAACGAAAAGCGTGAAGCACATCAGGCCAGATAGCGTTGCGCCAGGCGTACCCAGTACGACGCGCCAGCCGGAATCAGGGAATCGTTGAAGTCGTAGCTGGCGTTGTGCAGCATGCAGGGACCCAGGCCGTGGCCTGCCATGCGGTGCTCGCCGTCGCCGTTGCCCAGGAACACGTAGCAGCCGGGTTTTTCCTGCAGCAGAAAGGCGAAGTCCTCCGAGGCCATGGCCGGTTCGATCACCATTGCCTTGTCCTCGCCCACGACCTCGCGCATGACTTCCATGCAGAACTCGGTTTCGGCGACGGTGTTCACCAGCGCCGGGTAGCGGCGCTCGAAGAACACGTCGGCTTCGCAGCCGTGCGCGGCGGCGATGTTGCCTGCAATCTCGTTCATGCGGCGTTCGATCAGATCGACCACGTCCGTGCTGTAGGCCCGCACCGAGCCACCCAGCCAGGCGCTATTCGGAATGACGTTAATGACGCTGCCGCCGGCCTGCACCTGCGTGATCGACAGCACGGCCGCATCCAGCGGGCGCTTGCTGCGCGTGAGAATGGTCTGCAGCGACTGGCCGATGGCGAACAGCGCGGGCACCGGATCGCTGCAGTCCTGCGGCGCGGCCGCGTGGCCGCCCTTGCCGCGCACGGTGATCTTGAAGCCGTTGGCGGCCGCCATCATCGGGCCGGAGCAGACGCCGATGGATCCGGCGGGCAGCCCCGGCCAGTTGTGCAGGCCGAACACGGCTTCGCAGGGAAAACGTTCGAACAGACCGTCCTGGATCATGGCGCGGCCGCCCGCGCCGCCTTCCTCGGCCGGCTGGAAGCACAGGTACACGGTGCCGTCGAAGCCGCCTTCGGCCTGCAGGTGGCGCGCGGCGGCCAGCAGCATGGCGGTGTGGCCGTCATGGCCGCAGCCGTGCATCTTGCCGTCGTGGCGCGAGCGGTGCTCGAACTGGTTCTCTTCCTGCATGGGCAGGGCGTCCATGTCGGCGCGCAACATGATGGCGCGATCCGACGTGCCGCGCTTGATCACGCCGACCACCCCGGTCTTGGCGATGCCGGTGTGAACCTCGATGCCCCAGCCGCGCAGCGTGTCCGCCACCACCTTGGCCGTGCGGTGCTCTTCGTAGCAGAGCTCCGGATGCATGTGGATATCGCGGCGCAGCGCCACAATTTCGTCCAGGTTGGATAGTTCGAGCACGGCAGACTCCATCGCAATGATTCAGGATTCAAGGATCGGCTGGCATCTTACTCAGCGCAACTCCCTGGGCAGGCCGGAATTACCTAGGGATAACCCGACTCCAATTTACGTTTACGTAAACGTAATATTTGCGGTGCATCATTGCGCAGCGATGGCCGATCGGCGCATCATGAGCCACGCGCGGCAAGCTGGCGCCGGACACAGGCGCCCACAAAATAGTAAGTACCTACTATCACGGAGACAGCGATGAACCTTCCCGGCCTGAACTTCGACCTGGGCGAAGATCTGGACATGCTGCGCGACGCGGTGCGCAATTTCGCACTGGCCGAGATCGCGCCGCGCGCCGCAGAAGTCGACCGCAGCGACCAGTTCCCCATGGATCTCTGGCGCAAATTCGGCGACCTCGGCGTGCTGGGCATGACGGCCGACGAGGAATACGGCGGTGCAAAAATGGGCTATCTGGCCCACATGGTCGTGATGGAGGAAATCTCCCGCGCCAGCGCGTCCATCGGTCTATCCTACGGCGCGCACTCCAACCTGTGCGTGAACCAGATCAACCGCAACGGCACCCCCGCCCAGAAAGCCAAATACCTGCCCAAGCTGATTTCGGGCGAACACGTGGGCGCCCTGGCCATGAGCGAGCCGGGCGCGGGTTCCGATGTGGTCAGCATGAAGCTGCGCGCCGACAAAAAGGGCGACCGCTACGTACTGAACGGCACCAAGATGTGGATCACGAACGGCCCCGACGCCGACACCCTGGTGGTCTACGCCAAGACCGACCCCGAAGCTCACCAACGTGGCATCACCGCCTTCCTGGTGGAAAAGGGCTTCAAGGGCTTTTCCGTGGCGCAGAAGCTGGACAAGCTGGGCATGCGCGGCAGCCACACCGGCGAACTGGTGTTCCAGGACTGCGAAATCCCCGAAGAAAACGTGCTGGGCCAGGTCAACGGCGGCGTCAAGGTGCTGATGAGCGGCCTGGACTACGAACGCGCCGTGCTGTCCGGCGGCCCGGTAGGCATCATGCAGGCCGTGATGGACGTGGTCGTCCCCTATATCCATGACCGCAAGCAGTTCGGCCAGGCCATCGGCGAATTCCAGCTGATCCAGGGCAAGGTCGCTGACTTGTACACCACGCTGCAAGCCAGCCGCGCCTTCTGCTACCAGGTCGGCAAGAACCTGGACCGCCTGGGCGCCGAGCACGTGCGCCAGGTGCGCAAGGACTGCGCCGCGCTGATCCTCTACACCGCCGAAAAGGCCACCTGGATGGCGGGCGAGGGCGTGCAGATCCTGGGCGGCAACGGCTACATCAACGAGTACCCGGTGGGCCGCCTGTGGCGCGACGCCAAGCTGTACGAAATCGGCGCCGGCACCAGCGAAATCCGCCGCATGCTGATCGGCCGCGAACTGTTCAACGAAACCGCCTGAGCCACGCCGCCATGATCCGCATGTCCGACGTCCAGCACATCGAGCAGGCGCCCGCTCCGGGCCCATCGCCGCTGGACGTCGCGCGGCTGATCCTGGCGGGCTTCGACCGCCACTACGCGCTGTTCCGCTACAGCGCCCAGCGCGCCAAGGCGCTGTTCGAATCCGGCGACTGGCACGGCATCCAGCGCCTGTCGCGCGAGCGCATCGAGTACTACGACATGCGGGTGCGCGAATGCGCCACCCAACTGGAAGGCGTGCTGCGCGGCCGCCCCGAAGGCGCGGTCGGCGCCAACGGCAGCGCGGCGCCCGCCCTGAGCGATGCGCAGACCGCGTTCTGGCAACAGATCAAGCAGGAATTCGTGGGTCTGCTGGGCGACCACCGCCAGCCCGAATGCGCCGAGACGTTCTTCAACTCGGTGTCCTGCCGCATCCTGCATCGCGACTACTTCCACAACGCCTTCCTGTTCGTCCGCCCGGCCATCGCCACCGACTACCTGGACAGCAGCATCCCGTCGTACCGCGTGTATTACCCCGCCACCGACGGGCTGGAAAAAAGCCTGATCCGCATGGTGGCGGATTTCGGCCTGGCGCTGCCCTTCGAAGACCTGCCGCGCGACACCCGGCTGCTGGCGCGCGCCGCGGTCAAGCAGCTGCGCGCGATCCTGCCGCGCCACGTCGGCCGGCGCATCGCCAGCGATTGCCAGATCCACGCGCTGGGCTCGCTGTTCTTCCGCAACAAGGGCGCCTACATCGTCGGCCGCCTGATCAACCAGGGCACGGTGTATCCCTTCGCGGTGGCGCTGATGCGCAACCCGGCGGGTCAGGTCGTGCTGGACGCGCTGCTCCTGGGCGCCGACGACCTGAGCACGCTGTTCAGCTTCACGCGCGCCTATTTCCTGGTGGACATGGAAACGCCGGCCGCGGTGGTGAACTTCCTGTCCAGCCTGCTGCCGCGCAAGCCCAAGGCCGAGCTCTACACCATGATCGGCCTGCAGAAGCAGGGCAAGACGCTGTTCTACCGCGACTTCCTGCACCATCTGGCCCATTCGCGCGACGCTTTCGACATCGCCCCCGGCATCAAGGGCATGGTGATGTGCGTGTTCACGCTGCCGTCCTATCCCTACGTGTTCAAGCTCATCAAGGACCGCATCGACAAGGACGGCATGGACCATGCCACCGTGCGCCGCAAATACCAGATGGTGAAGCTGCACGACCGCGTCGGCCGCATGGCCGACACCTGGGAATATTCACAGGTGGCGCTGCCGCGCGCCCGTTTCGCGCCGGCGCTGCTGGAAGAGTTGCGCCGCCTGGTGCCCAGCCTGATAGAGGAAACCGGCGACACGGTGGTCATCCGCCATGTCTACATCGAACGGCGCATGACCCCGCTGAACATCTATCTGCGCCAGGCGTCGGACGCGCTGCTGGACCCGGCCGTGCGCGAATACGGGGACGCCATCCGCCAGCTGGCGGCCGCCAATATCTTCCCCGGGGACATGCTCTACAAGAACTTCGGCGTCACGCGCCTGGGCCGGGTCGTTTTCTACGATTACGACGAAATCCAGCGCATGACCGAAATGAATTTCCGGCGCATTCCGCCCGCCCCCAACGAAGAGGCGGAACTGGCGTCGGAACCCTGGTATGCCATCGGTCCGAATGATGTCTTCCCCGAAGAATTCGGACGCTTTCTGCTAGGCGACCCGCGCGTGCGCGGCGCCTTCATGCGTCACCATTCCGACCTGCTGGAACCGGAGTGGTGGCAGGCCTGCCGCGCCCATGTGGCGCAGGGCCGGATTGAAGAATTTTTCCCTTACGATACGGACAGACGCCTGCGTCCGGAACGCCCTACGGGCGAACCCGCGGCCTCGTAACCCCAGAGCTGTCCCGACCCTCACAGGAGCTAGCCATGTCAGATCCCATCGTCATCGTTTCCGTCGCCCGCACGCCCATGGGCGGCATGCTGGGCGCCTTGTCCGGCCTGGCCGCGCACGAGCTGGGCTCGATCGCCATCAAGGCCGCCGTCGAACGCGCCGGCATCAAGCCCGAGCAAGTCGAAGAAGTCATCATGGGCAACGTGCTGCAGGCCGGCCAGGGCCAGGCCCCGGCGCGCCAGGCAGCACTGGGCGCCGGCCTGCCGCTGGGCGTGGCTTGCACCACCATCCACAAGGTCTGCGGCTCGGGCCTGAAGGCCGCCATGTTCGGCCATGACCTGCTGGCCGCGGGCAGCGCCAACATCGTCGTCGCTGGCGGCCAGGAAAGCATGAGCAACGCGCCCTACCTGCTGCTCAAGGGCCGCCAGGGCTACCGCTACGGCCACAACACCGTGTATGACCACATGGCGCTGGACGGCCTGGAAGACGCCTACGACAAGGGCAAGGCCATGGGCGTGTTCGCCGAAGATTGCGCCGCCAAGTATTCCTTCACGCGCGAACAGCAGGACGCGTTCTCGCTGGAATCGCTGCGCCGCGCCCGCGCCGCGTCGGAAGACGGCAGCTTCAAGTGGGAAATCGCCCCCGTGACCGTGGCCGGCCGCAAGGGCGACACCGTGATCGACACCGACGAAGCCCCCACCAAGGCCATGCCGGAAAAGATCCCCACCCTCAAGCCCGCCTTCAAGAAGGACGGCACCGTCACCGCCGCCAACTCCTCGTCGATCTCCGACGGCGCCGCCGCCATGGTGCTGATGCGCGCCTCCACCGCCGAGAAGCTCGGTGTGAAGCCGCTGGCCCGCATCGTCGCCCACAGCCAGCATTCGCAAGAGCCGAACTGGTTCACCACCGCCCCCGTGGGCGCGCTGAAGAACCTGTTCGCCAAGACCGGCTGGAAGGCCGAGGACGTGGACCTCTACGAAATCAACGAAGCCTTCGCGGTGGTCACCATGGCTGCCATGGCCGACTTCAAGCTGCCGCATGACAAGGTCAACGTCCACGGCGGCGCCACCGCCCTGGGCCACCCGATCGGCGCGTCCGGCGCCCGCCTGATGGCCACCCTGGTCGGCGCGCTGCGCAAGACCGGCGGCAAGCGCGGCGTGGCCACGCTGTGCATCGGCGGCGGCGAAGCCGTTGCCATGGCGATTGAAATGATCTGACGCAACGCCGGGGGGCTTCGGCCTCCCGGCTTTCGATGGATTCCGCTGCGCCTTTCTTGCATGGCGTCATAGCGCGACGGGTCGGTCGCGCGCCATGCAGGAAAGGCGCAACGAAATCCCTCTTCGGTACCCCTGACCGACAAGAATGCCCGGCCCACCGGGCAGCGAGACAAACCGCTCCACGAGCGCCTTCAAATTTCCAACAAGCAGGACGGGTGGAACCCCATGCCCATCATCGAATCCCGCATCAATCCGCGGTCGCAGGACTACACCGACAATGCGCAGGCCATGCAGGCGCAGCTGGACGATCTGGACCAGCAACTGGCCCATACCGCGCTGGGCGGCAGCGAAGCCGCGCGCGCCAAGCACGTGGCGCGCGGCAAGCTGCTGCCGCGCGACCGCGTTGAACACCTGATCGATCCGGGCACGCCGTTCCTGGAACTGTCGCCGATGGCGGCGCACGGCATGTACGGCGGCGAAGCCCCCGGCGCCGGCGTCATCACCGGCATCGGCCGCGTGGCCGGCACCGAATGCGTGATCGTCTGCAACGACGCCACGGTCAAGGGCGGCACCTACTACCCGATGACGGTCAAGAAGCACCTGCGCGCGCAGGAAATCGCCGCGCAGAACCATCTGCCCTGCGTCTACCTGGTGGATTCGGGCGGCGCCAACCTGCCGCAGCAAGACGAGGTCTTCCCCGACCGCGAACACTTTGGCCGCATCTTCTACAACCAGGCGCAGATGTCCTCGCAGGGCATTTCGCAGATCGCCGTGGTGATGGGCTCCTGCACCGCCGGCGGCGCCTACGTGCCCGCCATGAGCGACGAGTCCATCATCGTCAAGAACCAGGGCACCATCTTCCTGGGCGGTCCGCCGCTGGTGAAGGCCGCCACCGGCGAGGAAGTCAGCGCCGAGGACCTGGGCGGCGGCGACGTGCACACGCGCCTGTCCGGCGTGGTCGACCACCTGGCCGCCAACGACATGCACGCGCTGCAACTGGCGCGCAACGCCGTCGCGCGCCTGAACCGCAAGAAGCCGCAGCCGCTGGCCACCATCCCGGTGCGCGAGCCGCGCTACGATCCGAACGAACTCAACGGCATCATCCCGGCCGACACCCGCAAGCCCTACGACGTGCGCGAAGTCATCGCGCGCATCGTGGACGGCTCCGAGTTCGACGAGTTCAAGGCGCGCTTCGGTCCCACGCTGGTCACTGGCTTCGCGCACATCCATGGCATGCCCGTGGGTATCGTGGCCAACAACGGCATCCTGTTCTCGGAGTCCGCGCAGAAGGGCGCGCACTTCATCGAACTGTGCGCACAGCGCAAGATCCCGCTGGTGTTCCTGCAGAACATCACCGGCTTCATGGTCGGACGCAAATACGAAAACGAAGGCATCGCCCGCCACGGCGCCAAGATGGTGACGGCCGTGGCCACCGCCAACGTGCCCAAGTTCACCGTGCTGATCGGCGGTTCGTTCGGCGCCGGCAACTACGGCATGTGCGGCCGCGCCTATTCGCCGCGCATGCTGTTCATGTGGCCCAACGCCCGCATCTCGGTCATGGGCGGCGAACAGGCCGCAAGCGTCTTGGCCACGGTCAAGCGCGACGGCATCGAGGCCCGCGGCGGCCAGTGGTCGGCCGATGAGGAAACCGCCTTCAAGGCGCCGATCCGCGAACAGTACGAACGCGAAGGCCATCCCTATTACGCCACCGCGCGGCTGTGGGACGACGGCATCATCGCGCCGGCCGACACGCGGCGCGTGCTGGGGCTGGCCCTGTCGGCGGCCTTGAACGCGCCCATCGAGGACACCAAGTTCGGCGTGTTCCGCATGTAGGGCGGCTTGGCCGTCCCCATTGCAGCCCAAGAATAATTTCAGCCTGGATGACATCCATGTTCGACACTTTGCTGATTGCCAACCGCGGTGAAATCGCCTGCCGCGTGGCCGCCACCGCCCGCCGCATGGGCATCCGCACCGTCGCGGTGTATTCCGACGCCGACGCCAACGCCCGCCACGTCGCCGCCTGCGACCAGGCCGTGTACATCGGCGGCTCCGAGCCGCGCGCCAGCTACCTGCGCGCCGACGCCATCCTGCAAGCCGCGCGCGATACCGGCGCGGGCGCCATCCACCCCGGCTACGGTTTCCTGTCTGAGAACGAAGCCTTCGCCGAGGCCGCCGAGAAGGCCGGCATCGCCTTCGTCGGGCCGCCGGCCTCCGCCATCGCCGCCATGGGCAGCAAGTCCGCCGCCAAATCGCTGATGGAAAAAGCCGGCGTGCCGCTGGTGCCCGGCTACCACGGCGACAACCAGGACCCGCAATTCCTCAAGACCCAGGCCGACGCCATCGGCTACCCCGTGCTGATCAAGGCCAGCGCCGGCGGCGGCGGCAAGGGCATGCGCGTGGTCGAATCGTCCGGCGCGTTCCTCGATGCGCTGGCCTCATGCCAGCGCGAGGCCGCCTCCAGCTTCGGCGACGACCGCGTGCTGATCGAACGCTATCTGCAGAAGCCGCGCCACATCGAAATCCAGGTATTCGCGGACACGCACGGCAACTGCGTCTACCTGTTCGAACGCGATTGCTCGGTACAGCGCCGCCACCAGAAGGTGATCGAAGAGGCCCCCGCGCCCGGCATGACCGAAGAGCGCCGCCGCGCCATGGGCGAGGCCGCCGTGGCCGCCGCGCGCGCCGTGGGCTACGTGGGCGCAGGCACGGTGGAGTTCATCGCAGAACCCGACGGCCGGTTCTACTTCATGGAAATGAACACGCGCCTGCAGGTCGAGCACCCGGTCACCGAAATGATCACGGGCCACGACCTGGTCGAATGGCAACTGCGCGTGGCCGCCGGCCAGCCGCTGCCGGCGCGCCAGGAAGACCTGCGCATCCAGGGCCACGCCATCGAGGCCCGCATCTACGCCGAGAACCCCGAGAAGGGCTTCCTGCCGTCCATCGGCACGCTGGCCTACCTGGGCCTGCCGGCGCACACCGCATTCGCCAACGGCGACATCCGGGTCGACGGCGGCGTGCGCATGGGCGACACCATCACGCCGTTCTACGACCCCATGATCGCCAAGCTGATCGTGCACGGCGCCGACCGCGACCAGGCCCGCGCCCGCATGCTGCAGGCCCTGGCCCAGACGCAGGCCGTGGGCGTGCAGACCAACGTGGCTTTCCTGTCGCGCCTGATGCAGGACAGCGCCTTCGCCGCGGCGGACCTGGACACCGGCCTGATCGAACGCCAGCGCGCCACGCTGCTGCCCGAACCCCAGGCGGCCAATCCCGCCACGCTGGCGCTGGCCTGCGCCGCGGTGCTGGTGCGCCAAGGCCTGGCGCAGCCGCAGGCTACGGGTGGCAAGCAGCCCGCCGACCCCTGGGACGCGCGCGACGGCTGGCGCCTGGGCGGCCGCTACCAACGCCAGCTGCAATGGGTGGACAACGGCGAGACCCGCCACGTCACCGTCGCCCGCCAGGGCGGCGTCTGGACCCTGGACAGCGGCGCAGGCCCGCAGGCCTTCCTGTGGCGCGCCCACGCCAGCGCCAACCCCAATCTGGCCTACGGCCTGCGCATCACGCTGGACGGCCATGAAAGCGCCGGCACGGTCGTGCTGCACGCCGAAAAGGCCCACGTCTTCGGCGAAGCCGGCGTGCACGTGCTGGACCTGTACGATCCGCTGGCGCATTCGCAGGACACCCAGGGCGAACACGGCGGCGGCCTCACGGCCCCCATGCCCGGCAAGATCATCTCGATCTCGGTCAAGGCCGGCGACACCGTGGAAAAGGGCCAGCCGCTGCTGGTGATGGAAGCCATGAAGATGGAGCACACCATTTCCGCGCCCGCCGACGGCAAGGTCTCAGAAGTGTTCTACGGCGTGGGCGATCAGGTAACGGAAGGCGCCGAGCTGGTCGCCATCGGCGAGTAGCCAGGCGCGCAGTAACAAAATCGTCATCCTCCCCGCCGCCCGCGGGTGCATCATGGGCGCTCCTGCATTTTCACAGGAGTACCCATGATGAGTGCTATGCCCTCCGAATCCGCGGCGCCCCGGCTGTTCCCAACCCTGCGTTGCCGCGATGCGGACGCCATGCTGCGCTGGCTTACTGGCGTACTGGGTTTCACCGAACACGCCGTCTATCGCGACGACGGCGCGGTGCAACATGCGGAACTGGCTTATGGCAGCTCCCTTTTGATGCTGGGTCCTGACCGCGACGACGCCCATGGCAAGCTGGTAGGCGACCTGCAAGGACGCCGCACCGACGCGCTGTATTTGGCGGTGGATGATCCGGACGCCCTGCACGCGCAGGTCCAGGCGTCCGGCGCCACCATCGAAACCCCGCCCTACGACACCGCCTACGGCAGCCGTGAGTTCGCCTGCCGCGATCCGGAGGGCAACCTGTGGAGCTTCGGGACGTATTGGCCGAAGGCATAACGGCAGGCACGGCCGGGGGCACATGAGCCGCTCTTAGTTTCCCGTCAGCGACTTCTCCCTAGAATGCGGGGGTCCGGCGCCCGTCGCGCGCCCAAAGCGCCATCCCCCAATGCCCGCCCCCGATTCTCCCAGTCCGCTTCAACGTCCCGCCTTCCTGCATTACCTGTTCGCGCGCATCGGCGCGTCGCTCGCCTTCCAGATCGTCTCCGTCGCGGTGGGCTGGCAGATCTATGCATTGAGCGGCAGCGCCCTGGACCTGGGCCTGATCGGCCTGGCGCAATTCCTGCCCATGGCGGCGCTGACCCTGGTGGTGGGCCACGTAGCCGACCGCTACGACCGCCGCAAGATCGTGGCGGTATGCATGGCGCTGGAGGCGCTGGCCACGCTGGTGCTGGCGATCGCGGCCCTGCACGGCGTGGGCGGCAAGACGCTGATCTACGCCACCATCATCATCATGAGTTCGGCCCGCGCCTTTGAAGCGCCGACCCTGGCCACGCTGATCCCGGCGGTGGTGCCGCGCGAATGGCTGCCGCGCGCGACCGCGCTGGCCTCGTCCGGCGGACAGATCGCGCAGATCGCGGGTCCTGCGCTGGGCGGCGTCGGCTACGGGCTGGGAGCAGGGTGGATCTATTGCGTGGCGGCGGCCCTGTACCTGTCCGCCTTCGCCTCCATCGCCACGCTGGTCATCGAACGCGCCCCGCCGCGCAAAGAACCGACCACCTGGCGCACGCTGTTCGCCGGCATCACCTTCATCTTCCAGCGGCGCCTGCTGCTGGGCACCTTGTCGCTGGACCTGTTCGCCGTGCTGCTGGGCGGGGCCACGGCCTTGCTACCTATCTTCGCCAAGGACATCCTGAACGCCGGCCCCTGGGCGCTGGGCGCGCTGCGCGCCGCTCCCGCTTGCGGCGCCGCGCTCATGTCCTTGACGCTGGCCCGCCTGAGCCTGGGCGAACACGTCGGCCGGCTGCTGTTCGGCGCGTTGATCGTGTTCGGGCTGGCGACCACGGTATTTGGCCTGTCGACCTCGATCCCGCTGTCCATCGGCGCGCTGGTGGTGCTGGGCGCGGCGGACGCGGTCAGCGTGGTGGTGCGCTCGTCGCTGGTGCAGCTGAACACGCCCGACCATATGCTGGGACGAGTGAGCGCGGTGAACACGCTATTCATCGGCGCCTCAAATCAGCTGGGCGAATTCGAGTCCGGCGTCATGGCCGCGGCCTTCGGCGCGGTGCCCGCGGTGGTGATCGGCGGGGTCGGCACGATTGCCGTGGCGGGGTTGTGGATGCGGTGGTTTCCCGAGCTGAGGAAGCTCAGGAGCTTGCACACGCCCTGAAGCGATAAGGCGCGGCTCCTCCTGGCAGCGCCTGATAATCTTGATACAATAAGAATCATTATCATTTGATCAAGCCATGCCTACGCGCCCAGGTCACAGAACCCGGCGCCGGACATCGACAGGGGCATCATGGGGGAGCGGTTCTTCGGCGTGATCGCCGAGGCGTACAAGGCGTGGAACGCGGAGCTGGTCGGTTTCCTGAACCGGCAGCTCAAGCGTTCGCCCGAGGCCGCCCAGGATCTGGCGCAGGAGACCTTCGCCAAATGGCTGGCGGCGCATGACGGCGCCACGCCGCCGGAGAAGCCGCGCGCCTATCTGTACGAGATCGCCCGCAACCTGCTGCGCGACCACTGGCGCCGCGAGAGCGTGCGCGACGAGCACGTGGTGGCCAGCTTGGACGACCAGGGTTTCGAACCCACGGCCATGGGCTTGGCTGCCTCCGCCGGCCTGCAGCCCGAAGCACGCGCCGACGCCAGCCAACGCCTGCGATTGCTGCAGGCCGCCATCGACGAGATGCCGCCGCGCCAGCGCGAGGCCTTTCTGCTTTATCGGTATGATGAGCTGCGTTGCGAGGACATCGCCGACCACATGGGAATCTCTGTGCGCGCGGTCGAAAAGCATCTGCAACTGGCGCTGGCGCACTGCAAGCGCCGTGTCCACGGCGAAACGCCATGACCCGATCCCTACCTTTGTCCGCTGTCGAAGAGGCCGCGAGCGCATGGTTCATGCGCCGCCGGGAGCGCGCGTCCGATGCCAGCGCCGAACAGGCCTTCCAGTCCTGGTTGCAAGCTTCGGCCGAGCACCGGCGAGAGTACGAGCGGCTGGAGCTGGTGTGGGAAGACATGGCGGCGCTGCCGCGCCCGAACTCCGCGCGCACACATTCGCAACCCACCAGCCACGCTCAGATCCCGCCGCGCAGCCGGCCGCAGTCCCGGCCCCGCGCGTGGTCGGCACCGGCCCGCCGCCCGGCCTTCCTGCGCTGGGGCGGCGCCCTGGCCGCGACGCTGCTGATGGTGGCTGCCGCCTACCAATACGTGCCCATCAGCTACGAGACCGTCGCCAACGCGTCCACCCAGACCCGCAGCCTGGACCTGCCTGACGGCACCCGCCTGCATGCCAACGTCGGCACGCGCGTGAGCGTGCGCTACACGCTCGCCGAGCGCCACATCCGCATCGACGGCGGCGAGGTCTACATCGACGCCGCGCCCGACCGCCGGCCGCTGATCGTGGCCGCGGGCGATGCGGAGCTGCGCGACATCGGCACCGAGTTCAACGTGCTGCTGCTGCCCGACGTGCTGCAGGTCGGCGTGCGCAGCGGCGAAGTCAGGCTGGACGCCCAAGGCGCCAACGCCCCCGCCGCGCAGACGCTTCAGGCCGGCGACACGGTGCTGCTGTCGCGCGCAGACGCGCGGCTCTTGCGCCGCCAGCAGGTACCCGCCAGCGAGATCGGCGCCTGGCAGGGCGGCGTGGCGGTGATGCACGACACCACCTTGCAGCAGCTGGCCGGCTATCTGGCCCTGTACCGCGACACGCCGCTGCGCTTTGCCGACGAGCGCGCCCGGGGGTTGCGCCTGTCCGGCACGCTGGATCTGCGCCAGCCCGACGCGGTCCTGGACATGCTGCCCGGCCTGCTGCCGGTGACGGTAAGCCGGCGGCCGGATGGCGTCGCGGTGATCGGCAGCCGCTGAAGACAAGAATTAAGAATTATTTTTAATTAGACAGGTTCGGGTTTTGACGGTTGGCGCGTCTTCCCCAGTTGAAGATCCACTTCCAGACTGGGGAAAGTCCATGGCGCAACGCCATTTTCATCGTCGGCTGAGCGCCGGCCGTTACGCGCTGCTGTGCGCGCTGTCCATGACTGCCGCGCTGGCAGTCCAGGCGCTGGCGCCGTCCGCGGCCCATGCGCAGAGCGCCGCCGCGCAAACCTTCGACCTGCCCGCCGGCAGCCTGGCCGACGCGCTGGTGGCGCTGGGCCGCCAGGCGCAGCTGCAGGTGCTGTTCAGCCCCGACGTGGTGGCCGGCCTGAGCGCCCCCGCCGTATCCGGCTCCATGACGCCGCAGGCCGCGTTGAACCGCCTGCTGGCGCGCAGCGGTCTGGTGGCCGTGCAGAGCGGCTCCGGTTTCGTGGTGCGGCGGCCGGCCGACGCATCGCCCGCCGATGCCACCACGTTGGCGCCCGTGACGGTCACCGGCCGCGACCTCACTGTCACCGAAGGCACCGGGTCCTACACGGCGCCTGCCGTCACCATCGGCAAGAACGCGCAAAGCCTGCGCGAGATCCCGCAATCGGTCTCGGTGGTGACGCGCCAGCTGCTGGACGACCAGAACCTGACCACGCTGGACGATGCCATGCGCACCGTCACCGGCATCACGGTGGAAGCGGGCAGCATCGGCGGCAACCATGGCAACTTCTACTCGCGCGGCTATGCGCTGGACACGATCCAGGTCGACGGCGTGAACACGCCGGCCAGCACCGGCAACGACCTGTCCTCGGGCTTCGGTCTGGCCATCTACGATCACATCGAAGTGCTGCGCGGACCTTCGGGCCTGTACCAGGGCGCGGGCGATCCCGGCGGCACGGTGAACCTGGTGCGCAAGCGCGCGCAGAAGGAATTCGCCTTCAGCGGTCAGGTCATGACGGGATCGTGGGACCGCTACTACACCGAGGCCGACATCACCGGTCCCTTGGACAGCGATGGGCGCCTGCGCGGCCGCCTGGTGGCGTCCTATGACGACCGCAAATCCTTCGTCGACGGCGTGTACACCGAGAAGCCGCTGTTCTACGGCACCCTGAGCTTCGACCTGACGCCCGACACCGTCCTGACCGCTGGCGCCACGTACCAGCAATACAAGGGCCGCCCCTTCTTCGGCCTGCCCGGCTACACCGACGGCCGCTTGCTGGACGTGCGCCGCTCCACCAACCTGGACCCCAGCTGGAACCACATCACCGAGGAAGTCACCGAGTACTTCGCCGACGTGGACCACCGCCTGGCCAACGGCGGCCGCATCAAGGTGAGCGGCATCTACCGCGAACAGGATGAGCCCAGCCGCGAATTCGGCTGGTCCGATTGCGCGGTGGACCCGATCACCGGCGACACCTGCCTCATCAGCTGGAAGTACCGCAGCCACTGGAAGACCTACGGCATGGACGCCTTCGTGGCCACGCCCTTCGAAGCCTTCGGCCGCCAGCACGAGCTGACCGTGGGCGCCGACTACCGCAACGTCCACAAGAACTTCCGCTACGGCGGCGGCGACAACGCCGACACCAACCTCTACCACCCCAACAACAACATCCCCAAGCCGGACTACCAGTACACCAACGGCAACGACAGCAAGACCGACCAGTACGGCCTGTATGCGCGCACCAATCTGCGCGTGACCGACGCGGCCACCCTCATCGCCGGCGGACGCTTCACCTGGTGGGAAAACCGCACGCAGAACCGCAACGCCTACTTCAACCAGTTCACCAACACCAGCGACAAGATCAACGGCAAGTTCACGCCCTACCTGGGCCTGGTGGTGGACCTGAACGAGCAGTTGTCCGCCTACGCCAGCTACACCAGCATCTTCACGCCGCAGACCGTCACCGACGTCAGCGGCCAACTGCTGGACCCGCGCACCGGCAAGCAATTCGAGATCGGCCTGAAGGGCGAATTCCTGGACAAGCGCCTGAACGGCCACGCCGCGCTGTTCCGCATGGAAGACGAGAACCGCTCCATGACGGACCCGGACAATCCGCTGTTCTCCATGGCCGCGGGCAAGATGCGCAGCCAGGGCTTCGAGGCGGAAATCAGCGGCAGCCCCGCGCCGGGCTGGGACATCACCGCCGGCTACGCCTACACCACCACCAAGACCCTGAAGGGCACGGAAGAGCAGAAGTCGCAGCAATACGCCTTCATCACGCCGCGCCACACCTTCAACCTGTGGACCAAGTACACCTTCGCCACCGGCACGCTGGAAGGCCTGTCGCTGGGCGCGGGCGTACGCAGCGTCAGCAGCATGTACCGCCTGAACGGTCCGGTGAAATTCGAGCAGCGCCCGTACACCACCGTCTCCGCGCAAGCCGGCTACCGCTTCAACAAGCACCTGGAAGGCACGCTGACGGTGAACAACCTGTTCGACAAGGTCTATTACCAGCGCGTGTGGGCGGCGTATGGATCGAACTACTACGGCGAGCCGCGCAGCGTGATGCTGAATCTGCGGGCGACGTACTGAGAGAACGCGCCGCGCGAAACCCATCCCCGTGCTGCAACGGGCGATGGGTTTCGCGCGTTGCAGGACAGTTCTGTCCGCCACGTCTTTCTTGCGCCACACCCATCCTCCAATCCCCGAGCAAAACGCCGATTCCGTGGCAGACTAGCCACAGGCGCTCCATGCATTGCAGTCCGACACAATTGGCAAATTGTTGTCCGACGCGGATTGCAACGGGCGATTAGGATGGCGCCGCACAGACAGAGACAGGCGATCACAAGGCTTTCCCGCCTGAGGCCGACAAGAAGATGTCCGACACATGAAAACCATTCAGAAAACCCGCCCCCGTAGCCGTTTGCTCCGCACCGCCATGGCCGGCCTGCTGACGTCCACCTTGGCCGCGCTGTTCAGCCCCGCCGCAACCGCCGCCGAATCCGCCAGCGCCGCCACGCTACCGCCCACCGCCCAGGCCGCCGCCATCGCGCCGCCCGATGTGGCTACGGTGATGTATTCCATCTACCAGATCGACGGCAAGGGCGCCGACTCCTACGAAGTCGCCAACGGCAGCATCGCCACCTTCTGGTTCGGCCACGCCTTCGAACTGGGCGGCACGCGCTACTACACCGGCTTCACCTGGGACACCCGCGAACGCTACGGCAAGCCCGGCGAGGACGAAGTCGGCCCCGGCGTCCAGGTCAACCTGGCCGAAGCCACGTTCACGCAAACCGGCTCCACGCCCGACCGCCCCTGGCAATTCCGCGGCATGAAGCATTCCGTCGGCGAATTCGGCGCCTATGAAAAGCCGGAAGACGTGGACACCCGCCGCAAGCCGGTGGAATACCGCACGCCCTCCGGCAAGCTGCTGCTGGCCGTACCCACCGAAGGCTTCGACAACGGCATCAGCTTCAGCGGCTACGCGCTGCTGGTCTTCAATCCGGCGGGCCCGGACGAAGGCGCGGGTTGGACCTACGTGGGCAGCATCAACACCGGCGAAGACAACAGCGCGGCCTGCGCCGAAGGCGACGTCATGCCCTGCGTGGCCAGCTCGGGCGAACTGGTCTTCTCGGCGCACGGCGGCAGCGACATGCCGCGCGTGACCGTCAAGCGCAGCGGTACGGAAATCTCCGGGCCGGACAAGACCCGCCAGCTGGGCGCGGGCGATGCCGTCATCTACGCCTACGACACGGCCAGCAAGAAGTACGCGGAGAAGTAAGGCCGGCGTCGATGGCGGCAAGGCACGCAAGCCGGCTTGCCAACGGCTGCGATGCCCGCGCGGTTTGCGCTGCTACGTGAGATTCAAACCGCCATCGGAAAGCAGGATCTCGCCGGTCAGATAGTCCGACGCGGCCAGCATGGCGACCGCCTGCGCGATATCCTCCGGACTGGCCGCGCGGCGCATCGGCGCCTTGTCGCGCCACAATGCCTGAGCCTGCGTCCAATCGGCCGTCATCGGCGTATCCACCAGACCCGGCGCAACCGCATTCACCCTGATATGCGGCGCCAGCGAAAGCGCGAGCAAGCGCGTCACATGATTGAGCGCCGCCTTGGTTGCCGCATAAGGAATGGACGCGCCTTTGGGCCGCACGCCCGCGTGCGAACTCACGTTGACCACGCAAGCAGGCCGGCCATGCGCCGCCGCCGCTTGCAACGCGGCCTGCGCCTCGGCCACCAGGCGAAACGGCGCCACCACGTTGACCTCATGCAATTCATGCCAGATGTCCGGCGTGGCCGCGGCCAGGTCCGCATGGGGAATGACGTGGCTGATTCCGGCGTTGTTGACCAGCAAATCCAGCCGCCCCCATGCCGCGACGGCCTCCCGAACCAATCGGACCCGGTCGGCATCGTTCGCCAGATCCGCCTGCACGTAGACAGCGTCACCCAGCTCGCGCGCCAGGGCATGGCCGGCTTCAGCCGAGCGCCGTGAATGCACGACCACGGCATAGCCGTCCCGCGACAGGCGGCGGGCAATGGCCTCGCCTATGCCGGAGGTGGAACCCGTGATCAAGGCAACAGGACGCGTGGATTGCAGATTGGACATCGAGGAATCTCTTGCTCTGGAATGCGCCGCATGCGGCGGTTAGCTACAACTTAATACCGTGATGAAAGCCCCAACCTGAGAGGCAAGATTCAGGCTGCCGCGCCGCCGTCCTCGCGCGACGCTTCCAACTCTTCGGACACCCACTCGCAGAACGCGCGCGTCAGCGGATCGTCCTGGCTGTCCCGATGCACCAGCCAGGCCCACTTCGGACCGCGCACGGTCTGCTCCGTCAACGCCGCCAACGCGCCGTCGCGGCGCGAGCGCTCGGCCAGCAGGCTACTGACCAGCGCCATGCCCAGGCCTTCGCGCGCCGCATCCAGCAACAGGCCGGGGTCGGAAAAATTCATGCCCTGGCCATGCTGGCCCACGTCGGTTCCGCCCTGCGTTTCCCAATGGCTCCAATCCATCTCGCGCTCGCCATGCAGCGTGGCGCGCGTGTCCGCCGCCAGCAGGCGCGGATGGCAGGCTGGGTACATACGGTCCTCGACCAGCACGCGGAACGCGCAATCGGCTTGCGGACCCAGATCGTCGCGCAGCGCGATATCGATGGTCTGCTTGGCCATGTCCGGCGCGGCATCGCTCGTGTACAGCCACAGGTCCGCCTCGGGATGCAGGGTGCGGAAGGCTTCCAGCCTGGGCAGCAGCCAGTGCCGCGAAAACGCCGGGCTGGTGTTCACGATCAACTGATTCGGCTTGCGGTACTGGTCCAGCCTGCGTATGCCGGCCGCCAACTGCTGCAACATCGCCTGCGTCGTGCCCAGCAGATCCCAGCCCGCATCGGTCAGCGACACCGCGCGCCCCTGACGGAAGAACAGCGGCTGGCCCAGATAGTCCTCCAGGCTGCGCACCTGCTGGCTGATCGCCGACTGGGTCAGGTGCAGCTCGTCGGCCGCCTTGTGGAAACTGCCGAGGCGGGCGGCCGCCTCGAAGCCGCGCAGCACGTTCAGGGGAGGCCATTGCTTGAGCATATCGATAAGCCCTGCTAATCATAATTCCGCTAAATATATCGCTAGTCCACGCGACCAGGCGGGAAATACACTGCAATTCAAGCGGTGCGCACCGTAGCCTCCAACATAACCGTTTTTTATCGATCATCCCGAATTCCAGGAGCCCGACGTGCCCACCCGCCGCCAACTCATCCAACACACCGCCACGCTCATGGGCGTCCACGCCGCCGCCTCGCTGGGCCTGGGTCTGCCCGCCTCCGGCGCGCGGGCGGCGCAAGCGCCCCGGTGGCACATGCCTGACGAGGGCGCCCCCCAGGCCCGCGCCTTCATCGCCTTCGGCGCCCAGGACGCCATCTGGGAAGACTTCACCGCCGACGTCCAGGCCGCGCTTGGCCGCATCGCCCGCGCCATCGCCGCGCACCAGCCCGTCACCGTGTTCTGCCGCAGCCGCGAACGCAGCCTGGCCGAACGCCATTGCGGCGCGGACAACGTGAGCTTCGTCGAAACCCGCCTGGACGACATCTGGATGCGCGACATCGGCGCCAACTTCGTGCTCGACGGGCGGGGCGCGGTCACCGGCGTGGACTTCAACTTCAACGGTTGGGGCAACAAGCAGCGCCATGCAGCCGACGCCAAGATCGCCGCTGAAACCACCGAGATCACTGACACCGAATACCTGCAAAGCGAACTGGTCGGCGAAGGCGGCGGCATCGAAGTCGACGGCCGCGGCACCGGCATCATGACCGAAAGCAGCTGGATCAACGCCAACCGCAATCCCGGCTGGAGCAAGGCAGAGGTCGAGGAGGAGCTGAAGCGCTGCCTGGGCCTGCGCAAGATCATCTGGCTGCCCGGCATCAAGGGGCGCGACATCACCGATGCCCACGTCGATTTCTACGCCCGCTTCGCGCGGCCAGGCGTCGTCGTCGCCAACCTCGACATGGATCCCGACTCCTACGACTACGCGCTGACCCGCAAGCACCTGGAGATCCTGCGGCGCGCAACGGATGCCGACGGCAAGCCGCTGGAAATCCACACTGTGAGCCCGCCGCTCAATCCGCGGGATAGCAAGTTCCTGCGCGACAACCCCGACTTCGCGGCCGGCTATATCAACTATTTCGTCATCAACGGCGCGGTCATCGCGCCGGAATTCGGCGATGCGGAGGCGGACGCGAAGGCGCGCGATCTGCTGGCCCGCCTGTATCCGGGCCGCAAGGTCGTGCGGTTGGATATCGACGCCATTGCGTCAGGCGGCGGCGGGATTCATTGCGTGACGAATCAGTTGCCGATGGCGTAGTTCGCGGGGCTCAGCGAGTAGTCTCGCGGACCGGTTCAGCAGACACCGTTGCAGCGTGGCGGCCGTGGTAGAGTCGTGCGTCCTTCCTCGTCGCCACGCTTCACAATCGGGCTGACCCATCCGGCAGCAAGCCGGCACCCGCAGGGCGCGCGTGGCAAACCCTAAGCGGAGCGGAGCATGCACACCCAGACATCGGCCATTACCCCGTCGCGTACCGCCTTGCTGGTCATGCACTATCAGACCGACATCATGGAACTGTTCCCGTCGGTCGCCCCCGCCTTGCTCAGCAACACGCGGCAACTGTGCGACGCCGCGCGGCGCGCCGGCGTCAGCGTCTATTTCGCCAAGATCCATTTCAGCCCCGGGTATCCTGAAGTCAGCCCCTTGAACAAGAACGGGCAGGGCATCAAACAGCTGGGCCGCTTCGTCCATGACCGTATCTCGCCGGAACTCGACCGCCGCGAGAACGAGCCCATCATCATCGCCCACCGCGCCAGCGTGTTCTTCGGCACCGATCTGCAAGTGCGGCTTTCCGCGCAAGGCATCGATACGCTGATCATGGCCGGCGTCGCGTCGACTGGCGTAATGCTGTCGTCGATTGCGCATGCCAGCGATGCGGACTATCGCCTGCTGACGGTCAAGGACTGCTGCTACGACCCGGACCCGATCGTGCATGAACATCTGTTCGCGACCGCCTTTGCATCGCGCACCACCGTGCTGTCGCTGGACGATGCCTTGTCCTTGCTGGCCTAGCGGCCTGCCGGAAGAATGCCTGCCTCCATGATCCCGAAGAGGTCACCCTCGCTGCCCATCATGTCTTTTCGAACGATTCCTGCAGAACCTTACGCGCCGCGCCGCATGGCGTTCATCGAGCAATGGCGCGAAGACGGTCTGGCCATCAAGGCCTACGCGATACAACGCAATCCCGATCCCACGGTTGCGCTGCTCTCCGCTGAAGTAGCCGCAGCCGCCCGCAAGACCGCAATGGCCACGTTGCAAGACGCCGCCCGCGACCCGCGCGCTACGGGCCTGGGCTTCTGCATCGTGCACGTGGGCGAGGAAGCCGTCTGGCTGCTGGCGGACTGGTGGATATCCGGCGGCATCCTGTGCCAACAGATGTACTCCGCGCCGCTGGATCAGCCCGAGCAGTTTCAGCCCGTGCAGGGACCGTTCATTGCCTGCGTATGGGAGCTGGAAGTGACCGCGCATGAGCGCGGCGCGTGGATGCGGCATGCGCTGCGAGAAACGCCGGATATCGACGCCTACATGGCGGACGTGCTGCCTGCGGGCAGCTATTGAGACTGCCTCAAACCGCGCAGCGCTTATTTCCTGAGATAGGACTTCTTGCCGCTATCGGTGTAGCAGAACGTTCCGCCCCGCGGCCCAGTGCAGTATTGGCCATCACGGCAGCTACATGCGCCATTCGAACCGGACGCCGAGGGCTTGGAAACAAGGGGCTGTGCGCCGGAATCCGGACTTGAGCACACGCGTTTCGATGCGCTGATCGAACCGTCGCGGCACAGAAACTGTTCTCCGACGCAACGCTCCACGCCGCCCTTCTTTCCTGAGCAGGGATAGTTCGCCGCATGGGCCGTCGCGGCAAACAGCAGGGCCGCCAACAACAGACCAAGACGCATCGTTATTCCCATTGCAAGTAGGCAAGAACAGCGGCGGGAGCGGACTGCGATCAGCCCGTGCAACGGCCTTCGGCCGCCAGGTTCACTTCGGACTTGGAGATCACCCGCTGACCTTCCTCTTCCGTTACCTGCTCCACGCCGGCGCCGCCCACGAATACGCCCATCTTGATGAATTGGCGCACGAAGTAATTCTTGCCCGCCTCCATCATTACCATGAGGTCGTTCGGCGAAAACTCCGACTCGGTGGAAACTTTGTGCTGCTCGTTGCCAGCCACCTGCGTGTAGAAGAACACGCGGTCTGCCGTTTCGCCCAGACACTTGCCATTGACGTACACGTCCTTCTTCAGCGCCTTGCCCACAAAGCTGTCCCGGTAGACGTACAGGCCGGACTTTCCTTCATCCGGCGCCGGGAAGGATTTGGCCTGCTTGTTTTGTTCAGCTGGCGCCATCGGCACATTGGCGCAACCCGCGATCGCCATCACGCAAGCGGCAGCGGCCGCCAACTTCAACATCTTTTTATTCATGTGATTCATCTTCTTCAGCTTAGTTATCTGCCGCTTCCTGCCCTCCGCAGGGGAACGGGTAAATGTATCCAAGAGATTCTAATAATGTCACATGAATACCAAATAAGCTATCTCGCAGTAGGAAATGCTGCTATTCCGGGATTAGAACTGGCAGACTACGAGTCCCCGGCGACATCGCAGCCTGACATCTCCCTCGCCCATGAATAAAACCGAAGGCGCAACCTTCCTGATGGCCTACGACAAGGGCAGCTCGCACTTCAGCGATCTGCACTTCCACGACTGCACCTTCGACAACTGCGCCCTGTCCATGGTCAAGACCCCACAGCGCATGTCGCGCGTGCAGAACGTGCGCCTCTCCAAATGCCGCGCGGTCAACTCGATGATCCAGCCCTGCATGTTTGAAGATGTGCTGATCGAGGACTTATCCACCAATCCCATCCTGCTGGTGTGGGCCTCGTTCTTTCGCCGGGTCAAACTGGTGGGCAAGATCGGCAAGCTCAATCTCAACCTGACGCCCACCGCGTTCTGCAAGGACGAGCGCCTCCTCGATCAGTTCGCATCCGCGCGCGCCGCCTTCTACGCGGAGACGGATTGGGCCTTGGACATCAGCGAAGCCAAGCCGCTGGGCCTGCGTTGCGAAGGCGTGCCGCTGCACCTGATCCGGCGCGATCCGCAGACGCAGGTCATCGTGGACAAGCAGGGGCGTTATCCGGGGTATGAGGCGCTGGGAGCGGATTTCATTCAAGCCTTCCCGGGCATCGCCAGCGTGCTGCAGGGCTTTGACGAATCACCCGACCAGTCCAAGCTGCTGACCGCCTCGCTGGCTGCGCCCAAGGCGCGGCGGGAGGAGGAGAAGGGCGCGATCGCGGAACTCCGGACCTTGGGGTTCGTGGAAGAAGGTTCAGCGTAGTTCTGCGCGCAAGCCGGTCAGGGCGTTACCGGAAATACGGCGCAAGCCAAAACCACGCCACAACACTTATCCCCAGCCATAGCGTCACGATCATCACCGCGCCTGCCACACTGCGCGGCTTCTTGCCCTGCGACTGCATCCAGCCATCCGCCTGAACCCTGCATTCCTGCAGCACATCGGGCGGCAACAGCTTGATGGCCAGCCAGATCAGGCCGGGCAATAACAGCACGTCATCGACGTAACCCAGCACGGGAATGAAGTCGGGAATCAGGTCGATGGGGCTAAACGCATAGGCCACCACGAACAGGCCCAGCGCCTTGGCGTACCAGGGCGTGCGGGCATGCCTGCCGGCAAACCAGAGCGTCAGGCCGTCGCGTTTGATGCGCTTGGCCCAGGCTTTCAGGCGATCACTGAGGTTCATGCTTGTAATCTGACATGCCGTCAAGCCGTCAGGGGCCAACCGGAAACAGAAGCCGCGGCATGGGCAGCTATTCCGTCCCCACCGCCCGGATCAGGCTCGGCGCGGCCGCGGATTCCGGCTTGTAGTGCCGCGTGGGCGCACGGTACATCAGGTCGCGCAGCGCCTCATTTAGCTTGGCCAGCTTGAAACTGCCTGCGTCCGGCGCCTGGCGAAAGTCCCCCAGGCTCGCCGGCAGGCGCGTCAACGTGATCGAGTCCATCGTGCAGACCGGATCGAAAACCAAGAAGTCAGACTACACTTCCCCGGGGCGAATCCGCAGCCTGACGCCTTGCTTCGGACGGCTCTGACTGCCCGGGCTCGGCCCGCGGGACGCACGGCCTCCGGATTGAAGAACACGACAACTGCGAGACGACACATGCGTGCTTTGAAACTGGTTTTCCTGCTGGCAATGCTGCATCTCGGCATCCCAGGCCTGGCGCAGGCCGAACAAGGCTGCCCCGACGGCTTCATGCCCAACGCCGCCGGCACGCCGGGCCAGCAATGCGTGCCGATTCCCGGCCAGACCCGCCCACAGGGCGGCACCGGCGCGCAAACCGCACCCGACCAGCCACGCTGGACCACCCGCTGGGGCGCAATCGCCTACGACCCGCCGTCCGGCTCCGTCGGCATCGCTGCCGACAAGACCAGCAAGGCCACGGCCGAACGAGCCGCGCTGGAACATTGCGCGTCCAAAGGCGGCAAAGGTTGCGAGACCAACATCACGTACTACAACCAATGCGTAGCGGTGGTATATGGCCCTTCGCCCAAAGGCGAGGGCGTGTTGATGAATTCCGCCAGCGCCGAAACCAAGGAACTGGCGCAATCCCTGGCCATCGAGACTTGCGAGAAGGGCACCGGCACGAGCTGCAAGACCTTCTATACCGGCTGCAGCTATCCAGTAAGGATTCAGTAACGCACCGGCTGCGAATTCCGAACCATGACGTGACACGGAATATTCGCCACGTCACGCAGCACGACAAGCGGCAGTCATGGCTGACTGCATACGCAATGCCGGAACGCATCGCGCAGGGTAGACTGGCCCCCTGTCCATCCCTATCGAGTCCTACTCCATGCTAGTCAAAGCCCTGCGTGTCGGCCTGGGTCAAATCATCGTGTTGGGCGACGCCCTCACGCGCCCACGCCCGCAACAGCGCTCCGCGCAAGGCCAGGCCGCGGTCAACGCCGAAGCGGCCCAGCTGTCGCTCTACCAATTCCACGCCTGCCCGTTCTGCGTCAAGACGCGACGCGCCATCCACAAACTGAACGCGCCCATCGCGCTGCGCGACGCCAAGGGCGATCCCGAAGCGCGCGCGCAACTGCAGGCAGGCGGCGGCAAAGTGAAGGTGCCGTGCCTGCGCATCGACGATACAGCAGGCACGCGCTGGATGTATGAGTCCAGCGACATCATCGCCTACCTCGAACAACGCTTCGCCAACGTGGCCTGACGGAAGCGCATGGGCATGACCCGCCTGGCTCGCCTGTTTCTCATCACCCTGGCCGCCATGGGTGCACTGGCCGGCTGCGATTCCTCGTCCTTGAAGCCCGCGCCGCCCGGATCAAAACTCAACGCCGAAACCATCGCCACGCGCGACACGCCGCCGGAGCTGCAGTTCAAGGGCGTGCTGGCCGGGCAGCCCGTGCATCTGCTGGTGCATGAATGCAAGGTGTACAAGGTCGAGCCAGCCGAAGGCGAGAACGTGATGTGGACGCTGGTGCTTGAAGGCGACTTCTCTCTGCTGCCGACCATCTGCGTGCAGCAGCGGCTGACCGAGAGCAAGGGGGTGGTGACTGCGTTCTTGGGGAGGCAGGCATTTGGCGCGGGCGGGTGTTGCACGGGGACGCCGGAGTATCGGTCCAAGGACGGCGTGAATTGGAAGCCGCGTTGAGTGCCGACTTTGTGTTCGCCGGCGCTGACTACGCCGTACCCCAAAGGAAAGCCACAGATGGCAAATGACGACCGCAGCCTGATCATTCCCAGAAGAACGCCCGAATCAGCGGCTATGACGGCCAACATCAAACGCGCGATGACGATCACCGCCGCCCTCAACCGCCTGACCTTCAATGACGCCGCCGAAGTCCGCGCCTTGTTCAGCGAACTGATCGGCAAGGCGGTTGATGAGAGCTTCCTGTTGATTCCGCCGTTCTACACGACCGGAGGTCCCGACATCAGCGTTGGGCGCAATGTCTTCGTCAATCAGAACTGCACTTTCTATGACTTGGGTGGGCTGAGCATTGCCGATGATGTGATGATTGGGCCGAACGTCAGCCTCATTACGTCTGGACATCCGATCGAACCTTCGCGGCGTCGTGATTTCGTCACTGCGAAGCCCATTGTGATCGAGAGGAATGTCTGGATCGCGGCGGGTGCGACCGTTATTGGTGGCGTGACTGTGGGGGAGAACTCGGTGGTCGCGGCGGGTTCGGTGGTCACCAAGGATGTGTCGGCGAATACGCTGGTGGGTGGGAATCCGGCTAGGGTGATTCGGTCGATTGCTGAGTAAGGCGGGCGCTCGAGCGCCGCGCCTCTGGCTGCTAAGTTTGGCTACTGGATCGACGATGGCGCGCCGTGCGTGATGTCGCCGAGATCCGCATCCACCTCGCAAAAGCGTGCCTGCGCCAGCATGGCATCGGTCAAGGTGCCCAGGTGATCGCACAGGCCTTCTACTCCACCCATCAACGCCGCCACCGTCCAGGCGTCCAATGGCTGCCCACCGGTTGCGTCGGGTTCGGAGGCGCTGTTGCCGACCATGCGGGCGATGGCTTCGATGGCGTGGCGAGCTCGGTCTATGTGGTGGAGATGGGAGAGGGCGACCGGGCCGAGTTCGGGATCGGATTCGACGGACCAGGGGTTTTGGGTGAGGGGGTGGGATTGCATGACAGGCTCCAAAGACAAGTTAGGCCTGCTCCCCACTTCCAAATGGGGTGGGCGGGCACATGGCAAGGTTGGAAGACCGGCGTCTTTGGAAACCGGCGTGCGCGAACGCACCCTCGCCAAGGCCCGCCCATAGGGACGTGCAGAGGCATTCGGACGTGAAAATGCCGCCTGAGCGGCGGCAGTCCGCCAAAGACATTGCCGGCTTCCAAACCGGGCTACCTGTGGTGCGGTAGTGGGGGGAGTATACGGTACGGCGAAACGCGATTTGGGCAGGAGGACAGATTTGCTACAGGAAGGCGATACTTATACCAAGGCCGAACGTCCGCTTTTGACCCATTTCGGCCGTCCGGGTGTGTGGCCTCATGCGCCTCGTCTTAGGTGTGGCACAGTCGCCGCAGTGCAGATGTGTATTAATCCATCAGCTCAGGTTGCGCCCTATGGCCGTGGCCATAGCCGCTTAATTAAGCTCTTGACCCATGACATGCAGAACTCGATGGAATAAGGAAGGAACCGATTTGCTCCATGGAGATCCGGTTTCACGCGGTTTTCCTCGACGAAAGGAATCCCAATTTCACTAGCAAAAAAATTGCTTACGACCCAAAGGTGGTGCTAATGCCGGCCGACGGCAGGCGCTCTGAATCTCCGTCCATACGTGAAAACCCGCTCGCTCGCACCGCCGGTCAGGGGTAAAGTGGGGTAGCGTGACTTCAGCCAGCACTCGGGCGGGCTGTTTTACAGCAATGCTGCTGTCCTGAAACCAAGTAAAAAATTATTCGCCCACTGTAATTTTTAAGCCACAAAGGAGAGCATTCATGGCACTTAAACCAGGACCAAAGCCGATAGCACAATCAACTGGAAAACCGGATCAGCGCCGCCGCGATAACAAAACCACACCAGGGAATACACCATCCCTCAAACCTAGCAAATCTAGCAATCCCCCAAAAAGTAAATGATAGGGGGCTCTCGTTAATTTGCCGATCTAACCCGGCAGTCGATCGGATCTGCACGAAATACCGCGCAGGCCGATCACTTCTACATTGGATGACGGCTATTGACCGATGATCCGACCGGCTGCTCTTGGCCGGAAGCGGATTCTGAGGGTGCCAGATCAGAGCCTTCAGCTGATGAGCCTTTGGGCGTATGCTTTCATAAAGTAGAGATGTTTGTGACACTGTTTGTGACACCCCCTAGGAGGATGTCATTCCCATTAGCGTGTTCAAGCCCGCGCCAGGATATGTCGATCAACTTCTCGGCCGCATAAATTCCTCAAACGTGGGAAAATTTTATTTTCTTGAGAGTATCTGGTGCGTTGGGAAACGTCGTCGAGACTGGCATTCCGATAATCTCGGCTGCGAACCGGAGACTGAATTTCAGAACTTTGACTATTAATTTTTTCCACCCTCGAGAAAAAAAGAGCCATTCTCAATGCTACGCATGATGCTTAGAGCAGATCGGATTGATCCAGCACCATAAAATCGTCGGGACGCAATAGCCGAGCACTGCAGCTCATGATATGAACATCTCCGTTGACGCGTACGTATAACTGTTGGTCATGAGCGCGAATGGCATTGTGATAATCGTCGCCCTCAAGGTCAACTTTGACCAACCTATCTATATCGTCGACCTTGCATTGGATGGTTGCTGTGCCAAGCTTTTCGCCTTGAGGTCTGCTGAGATTCTTGACGAAACCCGTAATTCTGCGGTTCTCAAGAACGTAGTCTTCCTTATAGTAGGCCGAGGCCTTGCTCAAAGTCTCTAGCTGATTTGCGTCGAATGCGAAGGTCCGAGGCTCGGTCTCGAACAGACGCCCTACTTGGAACGCAACCCTAATCTCGAAGCAGCGATTCCGATGTATTCCACTCAGGCCCAAAAGCGCATCACACATGTTGGCGCTTGCTCCGCTGAGAATTGCATTGTCAAAGGCGCGGAGACTTTGATTTCCTTCAAACTCTGAACTAGCTTTTTCAAGTGCGTCGAGCCCAGCAACTAAACTCTGCGTGACCGCTTGTGCATGTGGTACGGACTCCACGGTCTGGTTATCAGACTCCGGATTTTCATTGATCGGCGCAATCACGTTGACTATATAACTACCGATCTCTGTCTGCCCGAGAAGCAAGGTATCAATGTACGCTCTAGCGTCCGCGGTTATCTTACCGATGAACTGCTTTCGCTTCGAGTGTAGGGACTGCGCGGCGGAAAGAAGCAGTTCCCTCGTGTTTTCAATCAGGAGAACTCCGTCATTCATCGGAATAGTGCCGTCACGCGTGTCGGGATGAATCACGCGCACGCTTACCACATTTGCAAAGATGCGTCCGACGTCGTCTTCCACCTGTTGGACAAATCTGTTTTCAGCGGCCGCGATGGCGACAATCGCTTCTTTGAGCCGTTGCTCGTGATCCTTCGCGGTGGGAAACGGAAGTACGACCTCGGCATTCGCATCGCCGTGCCGATGCCAAATAGTTGCCACACTTTTTATTTTGCCATCCTCGAACCAGTCCTTCAGCTCGAGGTACGACCGCAGTTGTCCGACCGTGACCCGGACGACGCGGTTATCCACGTTGTTGTCCGGAATCACAATGATTCTCCTGCGCTCGCGCGCTCCATCATTTGCAGCAGGGTTTCATGGGTCAGGCGCTGCGCTAGTGGCACAGGCACGGTAACGGTCTTTTCGTTATCTCTTGCCTCTGCGTATCGAAGCGAGGCCCAATAGCATACGTGGTGAAGCGCTATATGAGTCGGATTGTGGGCAATCCATTCTTCGACGTTCTCGGGGACCACCATCACAGCAAGGTAGCGCGGTGCCACGAAATCGTCACCACGTAGATCGTTGTAATTCTTCACTGGCAGCGGAAATCTAATACTGTCGTCGACGATCAGATCCCGACTCGTGCACTTCAATTGCAATTGAATAATCGGGCTGCGCCACCGCCCCGGACCAAAATTTCCTTGGGCCTGAAAGGTCACGTCGATGCTGTCGTTATCCACTCGGAAATCGCCTCGGTTCACCCCTGCGCGCGCCGCAAGGGCGCAGATATACGCATAGTTAAACTCCTCCTTCTGCCGCTGCGGATCCATCGCATTGCCCGTGTGTTCAGTAGAGCACTGTATGTTACACAAATGAAACAATCTCGGCAGCTGTATGTTCGTACAGTACAACGGGATACGTACTTGGTAAATCCCTTGTGTACCTAGCTAAACACTCATTGGAGCGGGAAGAGGTCGGAGTTATCGTCGCCATGCCCTGCTTGGCGGCGCTCGGCAATTAAAGGCTCTCCTTTTCGTTCGTGGCGAACTAGCAGTCAACGTGCCACTCAGCTGCGCCAGGTCTTCGGTGAGAGCGCGCGCCGTCAAGATGCATTTCTAAGCAATAGGAGAGAGCGACATAGAACGCTTGGCGCCTCGGCGGAGCGATGCGCGCATAGCACTCAGCTTGCCCGCATACAACGTGCTCCACCACAGCTACAGAATTTAGGACGCCGCGGTGGCATATTGGGCTGGTCGCACCCGGATGACAACCACTTCGGAACGCCGCAATCATCTCTATTGACGCCGAAGTATTCATTTTGGCGTTGATGCGTGAGTGAGGAAATCGTGGCAATCGATTTCCTCGAGCGGACGCATTGAGAATCAGCTCAAAACCAGACCAAATCAGCTCATTTCTTGAGCTGATTACTGCTAAATTGAGCTGATTCAACATCTTCGGCTCTTGCCATGACTGTCCGCAAAGACATCCTTCAGTTTCTGCGCGCCCAACAGCGCGAGCCCCTCCCCTGGGTGAGTTCCAGCGAACTGGCCTACCGAACCGGCGTCAGTTGGTCCACGGTGAAGCGCCAATTGGAAAACCTGCGCAAGGCCGGATTGGTGCTGCGCGAGGGCCAGGGCCGGGCAACCCGTTACCGGATTGCGGACGAAACACCTGCATCGACACTCCCAACGGCCATTGCCATGCGGCTGGCGGAGCCGGCGTCCGGGGCCACCGGAATGATCTGGTCGGAGCGCGGTCAAGCCCTGCTGGCCCGACTCCGGCAACCGTTATCCGCCCGGGCGCCCGTGGGATACGAACGCGCTTTCGTGGACAGCTATGTGCCGAACCAGAGTTCTCTGTTACCGCCTTCGCTGACTCAAGACTTGGCCGACGAAGGCCGCATGCCAGGCCAGTCGCCAGCCGGCACTTACGCGCGCCGGGTACTGGAACCACTACTGCTCGACCTATCCTGGTCATCCTCTCGACTGGAAGGCAACCGGTATTCCTTGTTGGCCACGCAGGAACTCTTCAAGCACGGAATAGCCGGGGAAGATCTGGATGCAGTGATGCTGCTCAACCATAAGAGGGCCATCGAGTTCCTGGTCGATGCGGTGCCCGCACATGGCCTGACGTCCGCCGTGATCGGCAACCTTCACGCGATCCTGCTGGAGGAACTATTGGCCAATACCGACGGCCTGGGCCGCATCCGCCAGATCGTGGTCAACATCGGGGACACGACTTACGTGCCGCTCCAGGCGCCCTTGTTGCTGCAGGAAATGTTCGACCAGATTGTGGAGAAAGCTCGGCTTATCAAGAACCCGGTCGAAGCGGCATTCTTTCTGTGGGTGAACCTTGCATATCTACAGCCTTTCGAGGACGGCAACAAGCGGACCAGCCGCCTGGCGGCCAACATTCCGCTGATGCTTTACAACTGCGCGCCGCTGTCCTTCCTGGACGTGGAGGTACAGGACTACGTCCACGCCATGTTGGGAGTCTATGAATACGGCGACGCGACGCTGGCGACGGAGCTGTTCGCCTGGGCCTATCGGCGCTCGATCCGCAAGTACGCCGTGCAACTGAACGCTGCGGGCGTGCCGGATCCCGTGCGATTCCGATTCCGGGAAAAACTGAACGAGGCGATTGGCCGGGTGCTGCATGAGCAGCAAACGGCCGAGGCCGCGACGGCGACGCTGGGCATGTCCGAAGACAATGTCCAGTTATTCCGCCCGATACTGGCGCAGGAACTGCGCATACTTGATGTGTACAACTGCGCGCGCTATCGGTTGTCGATGGACCTGGTGCAACGATGGGTCGAGGCCGGGCGGCCACACTGATGCACACCTGCGGAACAAAAGCCGCAAACACTGCGGCTCTCTAGTCTCGACACCGATAGATGCGAATCAGGGCTTCCCCTCACCGCAGACCCTTCAGGTGTTGTCTTTCACCACAGTACTGAGTCCATTAACCTTCACAGACGCAATACCGTTATCCCGAGACGCAGTACCTGAGTACATTTCACTGCGCCCAATGGCTTGCCCATTCACCGCGGTCAACATGAAATAAGGTGATCCATCAGTTGCAGTCTTGCGCTGATATCTCTCGTCGATCGGCGAGTTCTGGCGAACGGACGCAATGCCATCCTGAGCGCTGGTTTTAGTGGTGTAGCGCTCGCTCGTCAGAATGACTTCATGATTCCCGGCTTTCAGATTGAACATGTACTGATCGCCGCTGCGCTTCAACTCGTAGTAACCGCTCATAGAAACCTCCAATATCTGGTTAGTTCAACAATGGGTCGATACTGCGATGCACACACATGAATGCCGGTTGATGTTAGTCCATGTCCCGCGTTCAGGAAACCTCCGCCTACTTGTTCTTCGGGCGAACAGGCGCGGAGGAAACGCCCGCCTTGATCTTCGAGGAAGCATCACGCGGCAATGCGTTTCCAGTTGCCACCCGTGATGACTCCAGCAGCTAATAGCTCCGCAGCTCACGGCAAATTATCTTGACCGTGGTCAACTGCTGGAGCCGCAGCCTCAAGCGTCGGGTTCGATAGATATTGGTATCGTCGAGGTCAAAGGCGCAGTCTGGTTCGGACGCGCTGCAAGTGAGCAGAGCGAGCGACTTGAGCCGATTGTTAGACTGCACAGCCGAGCGCTGGAAATTGTGCCTGCGGCGAGCATAACCTACCGAGCAACCAATACGCCGATTTTTGGCCCAGATGGTTATTTTGTGCTCCGCATTTTCACTCTTCGAAAGCACCCCCTCAGCCCAAAAAAATAGCATCAGACCGAAGTTCAGCACTCAAGAACGTAGTCTGACACTATTGCCTTGCAACACCGGCATTTCGCGCGCGCCCATCGCTAGATAGGCGATAATATTCGTATGCACACGCAATGCAACATCACATAGCCGACAGACTACCTAGACTCTCCATGCCCATTCCAGATTTTCAGACTTTAATGTTGCCCGTCTTACGCTCCTCTGCAATGGGCGAGGTAAGAATCTCTGATGTTGTTCAATCCTTGGCGAATCAATTCCAGTTGACCGAGGAAGAACGTTCAGAGTTGCTTCCCTCTGGGAAGCAAACCACCTTCGCTAACCGCGTACACTGGGCAAAGAGCTATCTTGGTAAAGCCGGACTCGTCGAACTCACCCGCCGAGGTCACTTTCACATCACAAATCGCGGACGCGAAATACTGGCTAACCCGCCTTCAAGAATTGATATTCGCTTCTTGGAGCAGTTTCCTGAATTCGTGCAGTTCAGAGAAACAGGCACCAGTACTGATGGCACAGCAAACACGGCCAGAACGGTCGAAGCTGTGCAGGCAAGTGGCATGACACCGGATGAGATTATTCGGAAAGCACAAACGGAACTAGACGACGAACTCAGCCTTGATCTGCTAAATCGCGTTACCGCAGCCCCGCCTGATTTCTTTGAACGCCTCGTCGTTCAACTATTGCTAGCGATGGGATACGGTGGCTCGACCAGCGAAGCGGGTAGAGCCTTGGGCAAAAGCGGAGACGGTGGCGTCGATGGTGTCATCGACCAAGACTCCCTGGGCCTCGATCGCATCTATGTCCAAGCCAAACGCTATGCTGACGGCAACAACATCGGACCCGGCGCAATTCGTGATTTCTTTGGATCGCTGGATCGATTCAAGGCCAACAAAGGACTCTTTGTCACCACTTCAGGCTTTTCATCATCCGCCCGTGACACCGCCGAATTGCTTAGCAAGCGCATCGTTCTCATCGATGGTCGCCAATTAGCAAAGTTGATGATTAGATTTAACGTTGGATGCCGGGTCGAAGAGACTATTCAGCTCAAAAAACTTGATGAAGAGTTTTTTGAGTAGTTGCTGTCCAGGAACTTAGGGTTTGACATAAACCACCTAACACAAAAAACTAGGGCCGCTTTTAGCGGCCCTAATTACTTGTCTGCGCTAGCTAACGCCGATCAAGCCTTACGCACCTGAGCAATCAACCCATCCAGCTGCGTCAGCATCGTATCGATTTCCTCAGCCGTCACATTCAACGCCGGCATGAAGCGCAGCAAATTCCCGCGCGGCGCATTCAGCAACAAGCCGTTGGGCGCCAGATTGCGCGCAGCTTCGACGATTGCAGGGCCGTCGTCGCGATCCATCACCAGCGCGCGCAGCAGGCCCATGCCGCGCTCGCCCTTCATGCCGTACTTGGCCGACAGAGCCAGCAGGCCTTCGGACAGCTGCTTGGCGCGAGCATTGACCGACTCCATGAAGCCCGGCGCGGCAAGCGCATCAAACACAGCGACGCCAACAGCAGCCATCAGCGGATTGCCGTTGTACGTGCCGCCCTGATCGCCGTGCGAGAACACGCAAACTTCCTGACGAGCCAGCAGCGCAGCCAGCGGCACGCCGCCGCCAATACCCTTGGCCAGCGTCATGATGTCCGGCACAACGTCGGATTGCTGGTACGCAAACATGGTGCCCGTACGCCCCATGCCGGTCTGCACTTCATCAACGATGAACAGCAGCTTGTGCTCGTCGGCCAGCTTGCGCAGGCCTTGCATGAATTCCTTGGTGGCGGGGATGACGCCGGCTTCGCCTTGCACGGGTTCGAGCATGATGGCGACGGTCTGGTCGTCGATCAGCTTGCGCACGGATTCCAGGTCGTTGATTTCGGCCTTGGGGAAGCCTTCGACCTGCGGGGCGAACATCTTGTCCCAGCCCGGCTTGCCGGACGCGGACATGGTGGCCAGCGTGCGGCCGTGGAAGCCGTGGTTCATGGTGATGATCTTGTAGGCGCCCTTTTTATTGACCTGGCCCCATTTGCGCGCCAGTTTGATGGCGCCTTCGTTGGCTTCGCCGCCGCTGTTGGCGAAGAAGACGCGGTCGAAGACCGAGGCGCCGGTGAGGCGCTCGGCCAGCTCGATGGAGGGCAGGTTGTAGAACGCCGGCGACGGGTTCATCAGCAGCTTGGACTGATCCAGCAGGGCCTTCTGCATTTCCGGGGCGCAGTGGCCCAGGGTGTTGACGGCCCAGCCCTGGACGAAGTCCAGGTATCGCTTGCCCGCGTGATCCTCCAGCCAGGATCCCTGGCCGCGCACGAACACGAGGTCCGGGCGGGAGGTGATCTCCATGAGGGCGTTGGTCTTGAACTGGCTGAATTCCATGGCGGTTCCTGCGGAATGAGAGAACAGGGATTAAAAGTAATTGGACGATGCCAATAGGCGAATTTAGCACCGACGGGGGGATGCTATCGTGACGCACCCCCAGCCGATCCGCCCCGGGCCGCCTCAAAAGGGCAGACAACGCGGGCGCTCTATTTTATGCAACAGGCGCGACCCCGCGCGCAGCCCTTTTGTCGCTTTTTACTGACCAATCATGAAACGTATTCTTTCCAGTCTTGCCGCCGGCCTGGCGCTGGCGACGGCCACGGCGACCGCGCATGCCGATTTTCCCGAGCGCCCCATCCGCCTGATCGTGCCGTTCCCGCCCGGGCAGGCGACCGATATCTTTGCCCGCGCGCTGGCCGAAAAGCTGGGCGCGGCAGTCAAGCAGCCCATCGTGGTGGAGAACCGCGCGGGCGCGGGCAGCAACATCGGGATGGAGCAGGCGGCGCGCGCGACGCCGGACGGCTACACGCTGGTGATCGCGGGCTCTGCCGCGGCGGTGAACCAGACGCTGTACAAGACCATCAACTACAGCCTGACCAAGGACTTCGCGCCGGTGTCGGGGGTGTTCTCGGTGCCGCTGATGTTCCTGGCGACGCCGGCTTCGGGGATTACCTCGCTCAAGCAGCTGGTGACGCAGGCGCGCGCCAATCCGGGCGAGCTGGCCTATGCCAGCGCGGGCATCGGCGGCACGCAGCATTTGTCGGCCGAGATGTTCAAGGCGGCGGCGAACATCGACATCCGCCACATTCCGTACAAGGGCAGCGGCCCGGCGCAGGCGGATTTCCTGGGGCATCAGGTGCCGTTGATGGTGGACTCGGTGACTGCCGGCCTGCCGCATGTGCAGAGCAAGAAGGCGGTGGCGCTGGCGGTGACGACGGCCAAGCGCCTGCCGCAGCTGCCGGACGTGCCGACCGTGGCGGAATCGGGTTATCCGGGTTTCGAGGCGATCGGCTGGGCGGCGGTGCTGGCGCCGCGCGATACGCCGGCCGAGGTAACGGGCTATCTGAGCAAGCAGATCGGCCAGGTGCTGAATTCGCCGGACATGCAGAAGTTCTTCCGCGACCGCGGCGCGGAGCCGATGCCGCTGACGCCTGATGCGACCGGCACTTTCATCACCGGCGAAGTGAAGAAGTGGGGCGAAGCGGTGAAGCAGTCGGGCGCGCAGGTCGACTGACGAACACGCAAGACGTCATGCCCCCAGCAAACCGCCCCGCATCGACGGGGCGGTTTGCATGATGGGCTGAGGTAAAGCGATGACGGCTTAAGCCGGATCACCCGGCTGGCCCGACCGTCCGGGCTCTCCCGGTTGCCTGGGTTCTTCCGCAGGTTGCCCCGGATTGCCGGGTACTTCCGGCGGCATGCGGCCCGGGTCAATATCATCCGGACCAGGCTTGCCCGGCACCTGGCCGGGTGCCTGCTTTTCCGGTGCGTCGCCGGGTTCCTGTCCGGGGCGCTGGGACGGGTCGATGCCGGGTTGGTAGGCGGGATCGCCGGGCTTCTGGTTCGTGTTCATGGATGTCTCCTGAAGATTCACGTGTAGCGCTCACGCGCAGCGGCACGCGTATCGTGCAAGCCCACGATAGAAGCCATGTTCGCGTTCGCCCAGATCACGCGGGACGACTTTATCTAGTACTTTCTTCTTATCTCTTGCTCAACCAGGAGCCAGAATGAAGAAGACTGCCACGGCGTTCACCACGGAACGCCGCCATCTGCTGGAAATCATCGACGGCCTGATCGAGGGCATCATCCTGCTGGACCAGGACCGCCGTATCGTCTGGGCCAACGACACGGCGCTGGCCATGCACGGCGTGACGGATCTTGCCGCGCTGGGCGGCACTGCCGTCGGCTACCGCAAGGCATTTGCGCTGCGTTACCGCAACCGTCGCGCCTTGCGCGCGGCGCAGTATCCGCTGGACCGCGCGCTGGCGGGCGAGGCTTTCAAGGACGTGGTGGTGGAAGTGACCAGCCGCCGCGATCCGGATTTAAGCCGCATGCACCAGGTGCGCAACCTGGTGCTGCGCGATGCGCAGGGCGCGGCTGAAGGCATGGTGCTGGTGCTGCTGGACGTGACCGAGCAATACAGCGCGGAAGAGCGCTTTGAACGAACCTTCAACGCCAACCCCGCGCCGGCCGTGATCTGCTCGCTGGCGGATCTGCGGCACATCAAGGTCAATGACGGTTTTCTGGCCATGACGGGCTACACGCGCGAACAAGTGCTGGGCAAGACGCTGCGCCAGCTGGACGTGCTGGGCGACACGCCGCAACGCGAGGATGCGCTGCACCGGCTGGCGGAAGGAACGACCATTCCGCAGACGGAAACCATCATCGCGGTGCAGGGCGGCAGCGACAAGCTCGTGATCGTGGCGGGCCAGCCCATCGAGGTCGCGGAGCAGCCCTGCATGCTGTTCACCTTCAACGACCTGGAGCCGCGCCGCAAGGCCGAGACGGCGCTGCGCGACAGCGAACAGCGCTTCGCCACGGCGTTCCGTCTTGCGCCCGTGCCCATGACGCTGAGCACCACGGCAGGCAAACTGCTGGAGGTCAACGATGCCTTCGTCGCAACCACCGGCTACGACGCCAAGACCTTGGCGCGCGACGAGGATGCGCTGGCGCAGCTATGGACGGACCCGCAGGCCTACGACCGCGCCATGGCCTCGCTGGAGCAGGGCGCCAGCGTACGCAGCCAGGAAATGGCGTTGCGCACGCGCGACGGCGCACTGCTGGACTGCCTGGTGTCGGCCGCGCCGGTGTCGATCCAGGACCAACCCTGCGTGCTGGCGGCGATCCAGGACATTACCGAGCGCAAGCGCAACGAGGTCGAGCTGATGGAGGCGATCGAGACGGTGATGCAGGACACCTCGTGGTTCAGCCGCACCGTCATCGAGAAGCTGGCGCAGATCCGCACGCCCCAGGGCGCGCCGCAGGGGCAGAGCGAATTGGCCGACCTGACGCCGCGCGAGCGCGAGATCCTGGGCCTGATGTGCCAGGGCCATACGGACCCGGAGATCGCGGCCAGCCTGCATCTGTCGCGCAACACGGTGCGCAATCATGTGGCGGCGCTGTACAGCAAGCTGGACGTGCACCGGCGCAGCGCCGCCATCATCTGGGCGCGGCAGCGCGGCATCGTGGGATATGAAAAGCCGGCACGCAAGCAGGCACAGAAACAGCCCGGCAAGCAGACTACAAAGCAGGTCCACAGGATTCGGTAGAAAAGTACCAGTCGATCTGATGCGCGCGCTTCTTACACGCGCGCCATGCGCTTCCTATAGTGGGTTCGTCCGCAGCCGGAGCCAGGCTTCGAAGGCCTCTCCCGCGCGGTTTCACGCAACCTGGAATTAGGAGCGACAACATGGATAACGACCGCATCAAGGGCGCAGCCAAGGAAGTCAAAGGCTCGATCAAGGAAACGGCAGGCAAGCTGACCGGCAACCGCGAGACCGAGCTTGAAGGGAAGGCGGAAAAAACCGTGGGCAAGGTGCAGCGCAACGTCGGCGAGGCCAAGGATCAGGCACGGGACTTGCTGAACAAGAAGTAGCGCGGCTGCCTGTCGGCATGGCCCGCTACGCCCATGAACGCCGAAAGGAGAAAAAAATGACGCATCGAATCTGGCTTGCGCTGCTGCTGGCAATCACCGCCATCACGGCCGGTTGCAACACGATGGAAGGCGCCGGCAAGGACATCGAACGTGGCGGGGAGAAGATCCAGCAGAAAGCCCAGTAAGTCCTGAACCGGTAGCCTGCTTTATCGGCCGGCGCGCTAACCGCGCGCCAGCCTTTTTGCGTTTGGGCGCCGCAATTCAGCGCGAGAAGCCGCGCGCCGAAATCTCCCAGATGTCCTGCACCACGCCGTCCTCGAACACGACCAGTCCGTCGTGCAGGTTAAAGGTCGGGTCCACGTGCGCAGGCACCAGACGCAGCACGCTGCCCAATGCGGGCGCCGTAGCGCCGGGTTCCACACGCACCACGCTGTGCTCGTCGTTGATGGCGGTGCAGGTCAGGCCGGACTCGCCGTAGACGGCGGGCGGGCCGCACTCGGCGGAGGCCGATTTGAGGCCGGCGTCCAGCACTACGCGGTCGGGCGTGGGCGTGCTCATCACGGTGGACAGCAGGAACAGGCTGTTCTTGAAATTGAGCGGGCCGCCCCATTCGTTGGCGCCGTAGTCGCCATCCATGAAGGCATAGGATCCGGCCTGCAATTCGGTGTAGACGCCGCTGGCCGCGTCGAACTCCACGCTGCCGGTGCCGCCGCCGGTGATGGTGTCGCAGGCGATGCCGCTTTGACGCAGTAGCTGCGCGTAGGAAGCTGCGATGCGCGCGGCCTGGCGGGAGACGGTGGCGCGTTCTTCGCGCGTGCGGTAGTGCTGCACCGACCCGTGATAGGCCTGCAGGCCCGCGAAGTTCAAACCGGGCAGCGCGCGCGCCTGCTGCGCCAGCGCCAGGACGGTGGCGTCGTCGGACACGCCGCAGCGGCCCTGGCCTACGTCCACTTCCACCAGCACGTCGATCTCGGCGCCAGCCTGCACCATGGCGGCCGACAACTGCGCCAGGTTCTGGGCGTTGTCCACGCAGACGCTGATCTTGGCGGCGCGCGCCAACTGGCCCAACAGCGTCATCTTGGCCGCGCCGACGACTTCGTTGCTGATGTGGATGTCGCGGATGCCGGCGGCCACGAAGGGCAGGGCTTCGCTCACCTTCTGGCAGCAGATGCCGCGCGCCCCCAATGCCACCTGCCGCAATGCAATCTGCGGGCACTTGTGGGCCTTGGCATGCGGCCGCAGCGCCACTTCGTGGCGATCAGCCCAGGCCTGCATGGCGCGCAGGTTGGCTTCGAAGGCGGTCAGGTCCAGCGCCAGGCTGGGCGTGTCGACGCGGGCGAGGGGATCGCCCGGCTGGGCGGCGGGGGGCAGCGCAATGCCGCGTATGACTTCCTGGGACATCTTGGAAACTCCGTTATCAGCACTGCAGGGATGTAACCGCACACCATAACCAAAGCGGGACCACCCATAACCTTGGGCGATGCGACCCCCTGGAAAACCATAGCCCTGTAATCATTGGCTACAGGGGGTGGGCATGACAGAATTTCATCATAAAGAAAGCCCCCGAGGGGAGGCAGATTTTTGCCGGGGGAATTCGCCCATCGGCAGAAATCACATTACTGATACCCGTCAGCAAGAATTCGGAGAAGCTCGCATGAAACTCAAGACCTGGATCACCGCCCTGACCATCGCGGCAGCCGCCGTCGGCGCCGCCGGTTCGGCGCAGGCCCAACAGTTCTTCCGCATCGGCACCGGCGGCACCGCCGGCACCTACTATCCCGTGGGCGGCATCATCGGCAACGCCGTGTCGCAACCCGGTAAGCTCATCGCCACCGCGGTGGCCTCCAACGGCTCGGTCGCCAACATCAACGGCGTCATGGGTGGCTCGTTCGAAGCGGGCTTCACGCAATCCGACGTGGCCTTCTGGGCCTATAGCGGCACCGGCACCTTCGAAGGCAAGCCCAAGGCTCAGGACCTGCGCCTGATCGCCACGCTGTACCCGGAAAGCATCCACCTGGTGACGCGCAAGGGCTCGGGCATCAAGGGCGTGGCCGACCTGAAGGGCAAGCGCGTGTCCATGGACGAGCCGGGCTCCGGCACGCTGGTGGACGTGCGTCTGATCCTGGGCGCCTACGGCCTGACCGACAAGGACATCAAGGCGGAATACCTCAAGCCCAACCAGGCTGGCGACAAGCTCAAGGACGGCGGCCTGGACGCGTTCTTCTTCGTGGGCGGCGCCCCCGCCGGCGCGATCGCCGAACTGGCCTCCACCGGCAATATCGAACTGGTGTCGCTGGTCGGCCCGGAAATCGACGCGCTGCGCGGCAAGCAGGAATTCTTCACGCCTGACGTGATCGCCGCCAACACGTACCAGAACATTCCTGAAGTGAAGACCATCTCGGTCAACGCGCAGATGGTCACCTCGGCCAAGATCCCCGACCAGGTGGTGTACGACGTGACCAAGGCGCTGTACAGCGACGCCACGCGCAAGACGCTGGACGCCGGCCACGCCAAGGGCAAGCTGATCACCAAGGAAAACGCCGTCAAGGGCGCGGGCATCCCGTTCCACCCCGGCGCGGAGAAGTTCTACAAGGAAGTCGGCCTGCTCAAGTAAGCGAGCCGGGACTTCTTTCACGGATAGATCACGGCGCAGTCTGACCCGCCGTGTTTGAGCAGGGCCGCCACGAGCGGCCCTGCTTGCTGCATCACCAGAGACTCACCGCGATGGAAATTGACCACGAGAAAACCCAGCAGCTGGCGGAAAAGTACGACTCGGAAATCCGCTTCCGCCCGCTGGACAAGACGGCCACCTGGATCGTGTCGGGCCTGCTCGTCACCTTGTCCCTCTTTCACTACTACACGGCCGGCTTCGGCCTGTTGCGCGAAGCCACGCACCGCGGCGTACATCTGGCCTTTGTACTAAGCCTGATCTTCCTGGTGTTCGGCTTTTCCAAGTCGCACTACCAGCGCCAGCCCAAGTCCACCTGGTACTCGCCCGGCGGCATTCCGCTGTACGACTGGATCATCGCCATCGCGCTGGCGCTGTCGGTGCTGTACATCCCCTACATCTTCGAGGACCTGGCGTTCCGCGTGGGCAATCCCATGCCGATGGACGTGCTGATGGGGTCCATCCTGCTGATCGGCCTGTTGGAAGCCACGCGCCGCGCCATGGGCTGGCCGCTGCCCATCATCGCCATCGTGTTCATGGCGTATGCCATGTTCGGGCCGTATTTCCCGGGCCTGCTCAAGCATGCCGGCAACACGTGGTCGCAGGTCGTCAACCACATGTACCTGACCAGCCAGGGCGTGTACGGGGTGGCGGTCGGCGTGGTCGCGACCTACGTCTTCCACTTCGTGCTGTTCGGCGTGCTGGCCACCCGCATCGGCCTGGGCCAGCTGTTCCTGGACGTGGCCTCGACGGTCGCCGGACGCTATGCCGGCGGGCCGGCCAAGGTGTCGGTGTTCGGTTCGGCCATGTTCGGCATGCTGTCGGGGTCGTCGGTGGCCAACGCGGTCACGGTCGGCTCGCTGACCATTCCGGCGATGATCCGCATCGGCTATCCGCGGCACTTCGCCGCGGGCGTGGAAGCGGCCAGCAGCACGGGCGGGCAGATCACGCCGCCCATCATGGGCGCGGCCGCCTTCCTGATGATCGAATTCCTGGGCATTCCGTACCAGCAGATCGCCATCGCGGGCATCTTCCCGGCCTTCCTGTACTTCTTCGGCATGTTCATGCAGGTGCACTTCGAGGCCAAGCGCGAAGGGCTGCGCGGCCTGACCGAAGAAGAAATGCCCAAGCTCAAGCAGTCGTTCAAGATGCGCTGGCCGACGCTGATCCCGCTGGTCCTGCTGATCGGCGTGCTGGCCAGCGGCCGCACGCCCTACCTGGCGGCGTTCGCCGGCATTACGGGCTGCATCGTGGTGGGCCTGCTGAATCCGTTCCAGCGGCTGCGCCTGCGCGACCTGTATGAAGCCTTCGAGACCGGCGCCAAGTACGCGCTGGCAGTGGGCGCGGCCGCGGGCACCGTGGGCATCGTGATCGGGGTGGTGACGCTGACCGGCGTGGGCTTCAAGATCTCGTACATCGTGATCTCGGCCTCTCAGGCGCTCGCCGGCGGCGCGGCCATGATCATTCCGGACGCGCTGGCCAACATGCAGACGCTGACGCTGATCGCGGCGCTCATCATGACCGGCATCGTCTGCATCCTGATGGGCTGCGGCGTGCCCACCACGGCGAACTACCTGATCATGGTGGCGGTGGCCGCCCCGACGCTGGTGCAGCTGGGCGTGCAGCCGATCGCGGCGCACTTCTTCGTCTTCTATTTCGGCATCCTGGCGGACATTACGCCGCCCGTGGCGCTGGCGGCGTATGCGGCGGCCGGGATGGCGGGCAGTGATCCATTCAAGACCGGCAACACGGCCTTCAGGCTGGGCATCACCAAGCTGATCGTGCCGTTTGTGTTCGTGTTCTCGCCGTCGCTGCTGATTTCGGTGCAGGGTTTCACCTGGTACGACTTCTTCGTGACGCTGTTCGGCTGCATGGTCGGCCTGGTGCTGCTGTCGGCGGCGTTCTCGCGGTTCATGCTGGTGGGCATGAAGAGCTGGGAGCGCTGGCTGTGCACCATCGGCGCCTTGCTGACCATCCTGCCGGGCCTGACCAGCGGCTTGATCGGGCTGGCGATCTGCATCCCGGTATTCATGCGCCAGTTGGCGCAGCTGAAGCTGGAAAGCGCCCCCAAGGCCGCCTGACCAGCGGCCCGGATACAAAAAGGGGCGGATCTGCAGGGTCCGCCCCTTTTTGCTCCGAATCATGAATATTGGCAGCTTTTAAGGTGAAAATGTGTGCACATTAGCGCAGGGTGACTCCATACAACATTCCACCCTCCGGCCGGTTGCCCACCCCTATAAATCAGCGTAAAGTAAAATTCATGTTTGCTGGTCTGCCGATATGCGGGCCGACTGTGCAAACAGGCACAAAACTGCGCCATATGTTCGATATCCTGGTTTATCTGTACGAGAATTACTACACGCCGCAAGCCTGTCCTGCGGCCGACGTGCTCGCAAAGCGGCTTGCCGCCGCCGGTTTCGAGCACGAAGACATCGACGACGCCCTCGGCTGGCTCTACGGCCTGGCCGAAACCACCGAACGCTGCGTCGATCTCGCCCAGGCCCCCGCCACCGGCACCCGGATCTACACCGACAACGAATACCAGCAGCTCGGCACCGAATCCATCGGCTTCATCGCCTTCCTGGAATCGGCCGGCGTGCTGCCCGCGCCCTTGCGCGAGATCGTCATCGACCGGGGTCTGGCGTCGCCGGAAACGCCCGTGCCGCTGTCCAAGATCAAGATCATCGCCCTCATGGTTCTCTGGAGCCAGGAAGCCGAGATCGACAATCTGGTCCTGGAAGAGCTGCTGGACGAAGACGGCACGCGCTTGCTGCATTGAACGGTATCCGCGTCGCTTGATGCCGTTACTCCTTACCCGCGCGCCGCGCCGCGCGGGCGTCCCATCGTGAATTACGTCGGCCGCTTCGCCCCCAGTCCCAGCGGCCCGCTGCATGCGGGCTCGCTGGTTGCCGCGCTGGCCAGCTGGCTGGACGCGCGCGCCCATGGCGGACGCTGGCTGCTGCGCATCGAAGACGTGGACACGCCGCGCACGGTGCCGGGCGCGGCCGAGGTCATCATGGGCCAGTTAAAGGCGCTGGGCCTGGACTGGGACGGCGACATCATGTGGCAGTCGCGCCGTCATGACGCCTACCAGGCCGCCTTCGACTCGCTGGCCGCGCGCGGCCTGATCTACGGCTGCGGCTGCACCCGGCGCGAAATCGCGGATTCGGCGCTGCGCGGCCAGACCGCGCCCGGGGCCGACGGCGAACGGCCGTATCCCGGCACCTGCCGCCACGGCTTGCCACCAGGCCGCGAGGCCCGCGCCTGGCGCGTGATCATGCCGGAAGGCGTGGAACATTTCGTCGACCGCTGGCTGGGGCCGCAGGAACAGGACGTGGCGCAGGCGGTGGGCGACATCGCGCTAAGGCGGGCTGACGGCCTGTGGGCGTACCAACTCGCCGTAGTGGTGGACGACGCCGCGCAAGGCGTGACCGACGTGGTGCGCGGCGCGGACCTGCTCAGTTCCACCGCGCGCCAGCGCGTGCTGCGCCGGCTGCTGGGCCTGTCGCCGGTGCGCTACCTGCACGTGCCGCTGATCCTGGACGCTTCCAGCGGCCTGAAACTGTCCAAGCAGAACGGCGCCCCGCCCATCGACACCGGCGCGCCCCTGGCGGCGCTGATGGCCGCCTGGCGCGCCTTGGGCTTCGACCCCATCGATGCCGCGGACCGCGGTCATTTCCTGCGGGAAGCCACCGCGCAGTGGGCGCGGCGCTTCCCGCTGCCCGCCGCTACAGCGGCTTGAGGTCCTGGTCCAGCATCCGGACGAGCAGGGCCTCGCCGTTTTCCGCCACGCGCAACTCGCCGTACTTGGCGACCTGATAGCGCTCGGCCTGGCCTTCCGGGAAGAAATAGGCGTTGGTCACGATGCGCACGCTGTTGTCGCGGATGCGGTAACGCAGCGGCACTTCGGCATCGGTATGCGGGTGCGTATCGGGCTGGATGCGTAGCGGCTGCCCGACGCCGCGTGCGTCCGTCTGCAGCATGACATAGCCGTCCGGCTCGTAACCCATGACGGAGTCCTCGGCTTCGGGACGCTCGCCGCCCAGCCGCAGGCGCGTGACTTCCCGGCTGGCCGCGAAGTTCAGCGCCATGTAGTCGCCTTGCATCAGCGAACGGGGATCCACCGGAGCCAGTTCCAGGATGACCACCTTGCCCGACGCCAGCAGTTTTTCACGCTGCCAGATGCCGCCGTTGGCGACCGCCAGCACCAGCACCAGGCCGCCCAGGATGGCCAGCGTGCGCCAGCGCAAGGGCGCCGACACCGGCGGCAGGGCCCCGCGTCGGCTGGGCGCGATGGTGCGCATCAGGCGCGGCACCAGCCACACCAGGGCGCGCAACACGAACAGCAGCACCGCGGCGCCGCCCAGCCACAAGGCCTTTTGCAGTAGCGGCACGTCCAATTGGTAGTAATAGACACCCAGATAAGCCAGCAGGCTGATCACCGCGAACACAACCAGGCGGAACTGGTTCAAGCCGAAGCCCAGCAGCAGCCAGGCCAGCGCGAAACCCACGCCTGGACTGGGCAGCCAGAACAGCGACAGGATCAGCAGAGCTATCGGGACACCCCAGGTGACGCCCGCAGTCAGTACATGGCGGCGGGGCCAGAGCACCGCGAAGGCGGCCGCGACGGGCAACAGCGCGCCCGCAATGACCAGCACGGCCGTGTGCGGATTCAGCTGCCACATGGCGGGCAGTTGCTGGGCGGAGATGCCCCCGGCCAGCCATACCATGCCTTGCACCGACAGCAGGAAGGCCCAGGCCAGCGGTTGCAGCGCATGGGCGCGCTTGCCGCCCAGGCGGTGGCTCAGGCTGAAGATGACGGCGGTGGCCCAGGCGCCGGTCACGGCAATGGGCAGCCACACGAAGGTCGCGCGCATGGCGTCGAAGCCCAGCCATGCGTCCAGCAGGTCTTCGCCGCTCAGGTCGGGCGACAGGCCGCGCCAGATCAAGCCCGCCCCCGCCGCGGCAATCAGCAAGCCGCTCAGGAAGCGCAGGATGACGTCGGGTCCGACGGCATAGACCGTAGCCGCCATCAGCAGCACGAACACGCAGGCGCTGGCGAACGAGGTCGAGCTGGATAGCCCGAAGATGATCAGGATTTGCCCTGCGAAGGCCATGGCCGTGCCGCACTGGCGCCAGAACGGGCCAGCATCGCTGCGCAGCACCGCCACACCGGCCGCGCAAAGCACCAGCCCGGCCACCAGCGCGCCGCTTTCAGAGGTAATAAAGCCCGAGAACGCGATGAACACCAGCAGCAGCACAGTCGACAGCCAGGCGCTCAGGCCCAGCAGGCACTGCACGTACCAGGGCGGATCCGCCTGCGGCGCCGGAGCGGGCGCCAACTGCGCGACCGGCGCGCTGGCGTCGGCCGGGTCCACCGAGTTGCCGGCCGAAGCCGCAGCCGGTTCGGAATCGGCGGCCGCGGCCACCGCCGTCTGCGGGTCGCCGGCAAGCCGGCGCAGCCAGCGCGCGGCCAAGACGGCCTCGGCCATGAGCAGCGCCGCCAGCGGCAGGGCCGCCCAGACGCCGGGCTCCAGGCGCAGCAGCCATTCGCCCGCCACCCGCAGCGACACGCAGATGACGCCGGCGGCCAGCATGGCCAGGATGATCAGGTCGCGCCGGCCCTTCTGATAATAGAAGCCCAGGCCCAGGGTCACCGCGACCCAGGCGATGCCGTTATAGAGGCCCAGGCCGCGGCCCAGGAAGTCGCCAAGCATCTGGGTCAGCACCAGCACGCTGATTGCCAGGGCGGCCAGGACCCGCGGACCGACCAGGGTGCTGGCGCGCCAGCGGCGGGCAGCCAGCTCCCAGCCCAACAGCAGCACCAGGTTCAGGCCGGCCATCATCAGGCCGGGCACGCCCGGGCCGCCGAATATCAGCACCCAGGAGAACACCCGCTCGCCCAGCCACAAGGCCACCGCCACGTTCAACACCAGTGCCCATAGCAGCCAGACGGCCTGGCTGCCGGCGGCCAGCGCCCAGGGCAGCAGCAGCAGCGCCCACCAGGCGAACAGTTCCCAGGTATCGGCGCCAGTCTGGTAAGTTTGGCCTAGTAATGCGAGCAGCGCGCCCAGGAGGATGCCGGCCAGGGCGAGCAGGGCGCCTGGTATGGTGCGGCGCACGCCAGGACTCGCCCGCAGGCGCAGTCCGGTCCAGGCAGCGGCCAGCGCGCAAACCGCCAGGAGGCCCTGGATACCGGCGAAACGCTGGATTTTGGTCATGTCCTGCCAGTTGGCCGCGACCCAGCAAACCGCCGCGCTGCCCAGCAGCAAAACACCTAGCCAGAGGGTGCTGCGCGCCAGAAATTGACGCCAGGCGTGTAGTTCGGATCCCGCTTGTCTTTCAGTGCCGACTTGCATCTGGCGAATCTCCGATCTTATTATCCGCGCTACTACGGCGGGACTGCCGCCACTGGATACACATGAATAAAACGCTGATTATTGCCGAGAAGCCCTCGGTAGCCCTCGATATATCACGCGCCTTGGGAGGCTTTGCGCGCGAGGGCGACTATTTTGAAAGCGAACGTTACGTCCTCGCGTCCAGCATAGGCCACTTGCTGAGCTTGGTCGCGCCCAACGATCCGGTCAAGGGAAAATGGAGCTTCACGCACCTGCCCGTGATTCCGCCCGAGTTCGAACTGGGGCCCACCGACAAGAAATCGGCCGAACGGCTCAAGCTGCTGGTCCGCCTGGCCAAGCGCAAGGACGTCGACGCCATCATCAACGCCTGTGACGCCGGGCGCGAAGGCGAACTGATCTTCCGCTACATTATTCAGTACGCGGGCGTGAAGAAGCCGATCCAGCGCCTCTGGCTGCAGTCGATGACCCAGGCTGCCATCCGCGAAGCCTTCGCCAACCTGCGCGACGACGTCCAGCTCAAGCCGCTCGAAGCGGCCGCCCGCTCGCGCGCCGAAGCCGACTGGCTGGTGGGCATCAACGGCACCCGCGCAATGACCGCCTTCAACAGCAAGGACGGCGGCTTCTTCAAGACCCCGGTCGGCCGGGTGCAGACGCCCACGCTGGCCATCGTGGCCGAGCGCGAGGAGCGCATCCGCCGCTTCGTGCCGCGCGACTACTGGGAAGTGCGCGCCACCTTCGTGGTGGCCGCCGGCCTGTACGAAGGCCGCTGGATCGACCCGGAATTCAAGAAAGACGACCGCGACCCCGAAAAGCGCGAATCGCGCCTGTGGTCGCAGGCTGCCGCCCAGAGCGTGGTGGCTGCCTGCCGCGAACAGCCCGGCAGCGTCACGGAAGAATCCAAGCCGTCGACCCAGATGTCGCCGGCCCTCTACGACCTGACTTCGCTGCAGCGCGAGGCCAACGGCCGTTTCGGCTTTTCGGCCAAGACCACGCTGGCGCTGGCGCAGACCCTGTACGAACGGCACAAGGCGCTGACCTACCCGCGTACCGATTCGCGCTACCTGCCCGAGGACTACATCAACACCGTCAAGGAGACCATGCGCGCATTGGCGCAGGGCGGCTCCAATGCGGTGGGCGGCCTGGCCCGCCACGCCGGCACGGTGGTCAGCGAAAACTGGGTCAAGCCCAACCGCCGCATCTTCGACAACAAGAAGGTGTCGGACCACTTTGCCATCATCCCCACGCTGCAGATCCCGCACGATCTGAGCGAAGCCGAGGCCAAGCTGTACGACCTGGTGCTCAAGCGCTTCCTGGCCGTGTTCTTCCCCGCCGCGGAATACCGCGTCACCACCCGCATGACCGAAGTGCAGGGGCACCGCTTCCGCACCGACGGCAAGGTGCTGGTCAGCCCGGGATGGCTGGCCGTCTACGGCAAGGAAGCCCAAGGCGAAGACGCCAACCTGGTGCCTGTGGCGGACGGCGAGACCGTGCGCACCGAGGACGTGGAAGCCGTCGGCCTGACCACCAAGCCGCCGGCGCGCTTTAACGAAGGCACGCTGCTGTCGGCCATGGAAGGCGCGGGCAAGCTGGTGGACGACGAGGAACTGCGCGAGGCCATGTCCGAGCGCGGCCTGGGCACGCCGGCCACGCGCGCCGCCATCATCGAAGGCCTGCTCAACGAAAGCTACCTGCGCCGCGAAGGCCGCGACCTGGTGCCCACCGCCAAGGCGCGTCAGCTGATGACGCTCTTGTCCGGCCTGGACGTGACCGAACTGACTTCGCCGGAACTCACCGGCGAATGGGAACACAAGCTCAAGCAGATCGAGCAGGGCGGGCTGGGCCGCGAGGCCTTCATGCGCGAGATCGCGCAGATGACCCAGGTCATCGTCAAGCGCGCCAAGGAATACGAGCGCGACACGGTGCCGGGCGATTACGCCACGCTGCAGACGCCGTGCCCCAAGTGCGGCGCCGTGGTGAAGGAAAACTATCGCCGCTTTGCCTGCACCGCCTGCGACTTCTCCATCGGCAAGCACCCGGGCGGCCGCACCTTCGAGCTGCCCGAAGTGGAAGAGCTGCTGGCCAAGCGCGAGATCGGTCCGCTGCAAGGCTTCATCAGCAAGATGGGCCGTCCGTTCGCCGCCATCCTGCGCATCAGCGACGAGTACAAACTGGAATTCGACTTCGGCCAGAACGACGAGGACGACAGCGAGGCCGTGGACTTCTCCGGCCATACGCCGGTGGGCTCCTGCCCCAAGTGCCAGTCGCGCGTCTTCGAGCATGGCATGAGCTACGTCTGCGAGAAATCCGTCGGCCCCGAAAAGAGCTGCGATTTCCGTTCGGGCAAGGTCATCCTGCAGCAGGAGATCTCGCGCGAACAAATGGAAAAGCTGCTGACCAACGGCCGCACCGACCTGCTCGACGGCTTCGTCTCCAGCCGCACCAACCGCAAGTTCAAGGCCTTCCTCGTCCGCCAGCCGGACGGCAAGATCGGCTTCGAGTTCGAGCCGCGTCCTGAAAAGCCGGGCCGCGCGCCGGCCAAGACGGCTGCCAAGACCGCGACCAAGACCGCCGCGAAAAAGGCGCCGGCCAAGAAGGCTGCGGTGAAGAAGACCGCAACCAAGACGGCCACGAAAACGGCGGTCAAGAAAGCGGTGAAGAAGGCGGCGCCGAAAAAAACCGCCGCGTAAAACGGGCGCGGCGCCTGGCGCGCCGCCTCCCGACCATCGCGCACAACGCCCGGGCAACCGGGCGTTTTCCATTGTTGGACGCCAGTGGCTGGGGTATTGTCTACGCCAAACCGCTGCAACCAGACCTATACCGAGGACGACATGAGCAACAGCCCCGACTTCACCACCCGCCGCCGCGTGCTGGCCGCCGCTGGCGCGCTGGCCGGCATCAGCCTGGTCAATGGCCGCGTCGCATTCGCGCAGCCCAAGCTGGGCCGCGTCGTCTACGGCCAGGGCAGCATCGACCCGTTCTTTGCCGCGGGTTATGTCGCGCTGAAGAAAGGCTACTTCGGCGAGGGCGGGCTGGAAGTCGAATACCTGAACTCGCAGAGCGGTCCGCGCACCAACCAGCTGCTGGCCGCGGGCCAGATCGCGTTCGGCGCCACCGCCGCCACGGCCGCCCCCGCGCTGACGCTGGCCGGCAAGCCCGCCACGCTGGTGTTCGGCTTTGACCGCAAGCTCACCTACGCCAACGTCATCGTGCGCCGTGAAGACTTCGAAAGCGGCAAGATCAAATCGTTAAAGGACCTGGCCGGCAAGCGCGTGGGCGCGACCCAGCCGCAGTCCAGCACCTGGCTGATGGCGCTGTACCTGATGCAGAAGGCCGGCGTGGCCGACAAGGTGGACATCCGCCCGCTGGGCGACCTGGCCACCATGCTGGGCGCGCTCAAGACCGGCTCCGTGTCGGCCAGCATGGCCACCATGTCCATGATGGAACAGGCGCAGCAGGAAGGCTGGGGCGTGCCCATCTTCGACGCCACGACTGAAAGCTCGTGGAACGAATTCATGGGCGGCGACGTGCCCGGCATCGCGGCCCTGACCTTGCAGGACACCATCCAGAAGCGCCCCGAAGTGGTGCAGGCCTTCGTCACGGCGCTGGTCCGCGCGCAGGACTTCATCAGCGCCAACAGCGCCGCGGCCGTCACCGACGCGATCTACGACGATTACCTGAACGCCTTCCCGCGCGCGGCCATCGAGAAGACGCTGGGCGTCTACAAGGAAACGGTGTTCCTGAAGGACAACATCATCACCCAGGACGCCTATGACCGCATGACGGCCATCATGGGTGACGGCCGCCAGTTCTCCAATGACGAGATCAAGACCGTGCCCTACGACCGTTGCGTGAACATGAGCTTCGTGCGCCGCGCGCGGGGCCTCTGATGATCACGCTGGACAAGGTAGGCAAGGCCTACCAGACCCGCCAGGCGACCACGCACGCGGTGGGCGAGGTCAGCCTGACGATCCCGGAAGGCGAGTTCGTCTCCATCGTCGGGCCGTCCGGCTGCGGCAAGAGCACGCTGCTGAACATGATCGCGGGTTTTCTGCGCCCGACCACCGGCACGATCCGCGTGGACGGCCGCGTCGTGGACGGGCAGGTGCCGCCAGCCCTGGGCTACATCTTCCAGAAGGACACGCTGCTGCCTTGGTTCAGCGTGAGGAAGAACGTGGCGCTGGGCCTGAAGTTCCAGGGCGTGGCCGCCGACAAGATCGAGCGCCGCGTGGCCGAGCTGCTGGAAATGGGCCACTTGAGCCAGTTCGCCGACGCCTTTCCGCACCAGCTATCGGGCGGCATGCGGCGGCGGGTGGCGCTCTTGATGAGCCTGGCGGTCGAGCCGCGCATCCTGCTCCTGGACGAGCCCTTCGGCGCGCTGGACACGCACACCAAGACCCACCTGCACCGCGAGCTGATCGAGATCTGGCGCAAGCTGGGCCAGACCATCGTCATGGTCACGCACGACCTGGACGAGGCCATCCTGCTGTCGGACCGTGTGGTGGTGCTGTCCGGGCCGCCCAGCCGCGTGCTGCTGGACGAGCGCATCGAGATCCCGCATCCGCGCGATGTGTTCACGCTGCGCGAAACGCCGCAGTTCGTGACCCACGTGCAAAGCCTCTGGAGCGTGCTGGGACAGCAGTTCCGCGCCGCCGCCTGAATCCCTACGCGTCATGACCACCTCTTACTCCGCCGATTCCCTGCAGGACCAGCTGCGGCTGGACCGCCGCGCCAGCATCGCGCGCCGGCTGCGCATCACCATGTGGCAGGTGCTGATCCTTGCCATCATCCTGGGTTCCTGGGAAATACTCACGCGCATCCCCTGGTTCGCCCAGAACACGCTGTTCGATCCCTTCTTCATCAGCCAACCCTCGCGCGTGGCCGTGCGCCTGTGGGAATGGCTGCAGCCCGGCCCGCGTTCGGTCTGGCCGCACCTGTGGCTGACCTTGCAGGCCACCATGGTGGGACTGCTGGTGGGCGTGGGCAGCGGCTTCGTGGTGGGCATGACGCTCAGCCGCAGCCGCTTCCTGGCCGACGTGTTCAACCCCTTCATCGTGGCCTTCAACTCGATGCCGCGCATCGCGTTCGTGCCGCTCATCACCATGTTCTTCGGACTGGGCCTGGCTTCCAAGGTGGTGACGTCCTGGTTCGTGGTGTTCTTCCTGGTGTTCTTCAACACCTACAAGGGCGGACGCAGCGTGGAACGCGAGCTGGTGGACTTCTGCCGCACGCTGGGCGGTTCGCCGCGCCAGATCCTGTGGCGGGTGCGCATCCCGACCGCGGCCGCGTGGACCTTCGCCGCCTTGCCGAATGCCATCAGCTTCGCGCTGATCGGCGTGGTGCTGGCGGAGTTCGTGGGGTCCACGACGGGCATGGGCTATCTGATGATCACCGCGCTGGCGACGCTGAACGCCACCGACATGTTCGCGGCGGTGACGCTGCTGTCCATCGTCGGCATCGCGCTGGTTTATTGTGTGACCTGGCTGGAACGCCGGCTGCTGCATTGGGCGCCGGAGTTCCGGGAATAGGTAGATCTCCCGCAGCGTTGCGCGCTTCCCCCGGGGAGCGCCGCTGCGGACCGGCGGAGCCGGATCCGCGCGGCCCTGATTGAGACCAAGCACTTTGGACGACTGACATGAACACGCTGCCGTATCTGCGCAACTTCGACCTGACGGGACAAGTCGCCCTGGTGACCGGCTCGGCCCGCGGGCTGGGCTTCTGTATCGCACGCGCGCTGGCCGGCTGTGGCGCACGCGTGCTGATCAACGGCCGCAACGCCGAAGCCGTCGCGGCCGCGGCGGCTGAATTGACCGCCGCCGGCCTGGACGCGCATCCGCTGCCGTTCGACATCAGCGACGACGCCGCGATGGAACGCGCTTTCCAGGACATAGACCGCGACCACCGCCGCCTGGACATCCTGGTGAACAACGTCGGCGCGCGCAACCGCAAGACGCTGCGCGACACCAGCCCCGCCGAAATCCGCGAGCTTATCGACACCGACATGGTCGCCGGCATGCTGCTGGCCAAGTTCGCCGCCGAACGCATGGTGCGCCAGGGCAGCGGCCGCATGATCGCGATCACTTCGGTGGTAGGCGAACTGGCGCGCTCGGGCGATGCGGTCTATCCCGCGGCCAAGCAGGGTTTGACGGGCATGGTGCGCGCGCTGGCGGCGGAATTTGGCGGTCACGGCATCACCAGCAACGCCATCGCGCCTGGCACCTTCGCCACCGAGACCAATGCCGCCATGGTGGCCGACCCCGACGTGGGACCGCGCATCGCCACACGCAACCCCATGGGACGTTGGGGCGAACCGGAGGAAATCGCGGGCGCCGCCGTGTTCCTGGCGTCGCCCGCGGCGTCATACGTGAATGGACACGTGCTGGTGGTGGACGGAGGCTTGTCGATCCAGTTCTGATGCAGGGTGCTGGGCTGCGCAGGCAGCCCGGCGGCGGTCAGGTCAGGTCGTCTCGTCCTGATACCAGACGCCCTCGGCCAGCATCATCTTCTGATGCCCGTGCCCCGCAGGCATCATCGGGAAGCAGTTCTCCTGTGCCGTCACGGCCACGTCCAGGAAGTAGGGGCCGTCGTGCGCCAGGCACTCGGCCAGCGCGGCGTCCAGCTGCGCCGGATCATCCACGCGCGCGGCGCCCCAGCCAAAGGCGCGGGCCAGCGCCACGAAGTCGGGAAGCGAGGCGTTGTAGCTGTGGCTGTAGCGCCCGCCATGAATCAGTTCCTGCCATTGCCGCACCATGCCCATGTAGCCGTTATTGCACAGCACGACCTTGACGGGCGTCTGGTGCTGCATGGCGGTGGACAGTTCCTGGATGTTCATCAGCACCGACGCGTCGCCGCTGACGCAGACCACGGTCTTGTCCGGATGGGCGACCTGCGCGCCGATGGCGGCAGGCACGCCGTAACCCATGGTGCCGGCGCCGCCCGAGGTCAGCCAGCGGTTGGGCTTGTCGAAGCGCAGGTATTGCGCGGCCCACATCTGGTGCTGGCCCACGTCGGTGGAGACAATGGCGTCGCGATCCGCCAGCGCCGCATTCAGGCGCGACATCAGGTGCTGCGGCAGGATCGCGTCGGCGGCCGGGGTATAGCCCAGGCAGTCCTGGGCGCGCCAGGCGTCGATGCGCTTGTACCAGGGCGCCAGCCGCGCTGCGTCCATGGGATCGTCGCCGAGTTCGGCGCGCAGGGCGCGCACCAGCGGCAGGCAATCGCCCACCAGCGCCACGTCCACGCGCACCACCTTGTTGATGGAAGCCGGGTCGATGTCGATGTGGATCTTGCGCGCATGCGGGCAGAACTCCGACAGCTTGCCGGTAATGCGGTCGTCGAAGCGGGCGCCGATGCAGACCACCAGGTCCGCGTTATGCATGGCGAGGTTGGCCTCGACCGTGCCGTGCATGCCCAGCATGCCGACGAACTGCGGGTCGGACGCGGGGAATGCGCCCAGGCCCATCAAGGTCAGGGTGCAGGGCGCGCCGGTATGGCGCACCAGATCCGTAAAGGCCTCGCAAGCCTCGGGACCGGCGTTCACCAGCCCGCCGCCGCCGTAGAAGATGGGGCGCTTGGCCTGGGCGATCAAGGCGGCGGCGCGGCGCACGGCCGACTGCGGCAGCTTGGGAGCCAGCTTGCCCGCCTGGCGGCGCGCGCGCAGCGCGGCCAGCTTCTGCTGCGAGGGCACGGCATCGTCGTCCGCGTCGCGCGGCACGGCCAGCTGCACGTCCTTGGGGAAATCCAGCAGCACCGGGCCGGGGCGGCCCTGGCGGGTCAGCTCGAAGGCGCGGGCCGTCACCGCGGCCACATCGTCCACCGAACGGACCTGCGTATTCCACTTGGTCACGGAGCGCGAGATGCCGATGGCGTCGCATTCCTGGAAGGCGTCCGTGCCGATGGCGGCCGTGGCGACCTGGCCGCTGATGCAGAGCACCGGGATCGAGTCGCACATGGCATCCAGCAGGCCGGACGTGGTGTTGGCCATGCCCGGGCCGGACGTGACGAAGACCACGCCGGTGCGGCCGGTGCTGCGGGCGTAGCCCTCGGCGGCGTGCACGGCAGCCTGCTCGTGGCGCACCAGCACGTGACGCAGGCGCGGCTCGGCGTACAGGGCGTCGTACAGCGGCAGCACCGCGCCGCCGGGGTACCCGAAAATGGTATCCACGCCGCACGCGATCAGCGTATCGAGCAGAATTTTCGCCCCGTTATCGGCGGGGCGTTCAGTGGCGGCAAGCGCGGCGGCGGCGGTGGGGTGCAGGCGATCGTTCATGCTATCTATCTTATTCGTAGATCGGAAGAATATTTATCTTCTTTTCCACGGATAACCGATGAACGGAGTAAATTTATCTTTGATTTTAAGGAATCAAAGAAAATGAACCTGGACAAGTTTGATCTCGCCATACTCAAGGTGCTGCAGGACAACGCGCGCGCCAGCCTGAACGACATCGGCGCGGCCGTGGGCCTGTCGTCCACACCGTGCTGGAACCGCATCAAACGCATGGAAAGCGCCGGCGTGATCCGCGGCTATACCGTCGACATCGATCCGGCCAGCCTGGGCTTCATGGACACGGTGATCGTGCACGTCACCCTGGAAAGCCACAGCGAGGAAACGCTGTACGAGTTCGGCCGGGCGCTGGCGCAGATCCCCGAGGTGCTGGAGGCCTTCCTGGTCTCGGGCGACTACGACTATTACATCCGCATCGCGGTGCGCGACACGCGCGACTACGAGCGGCTGCTGCGCGAACAGCTCTACCGCATCCCGGGCATCCGGCACAGCAAATCCTGCTTCGTGCTGCGCCGGTTGAAGGAAACCAAGCTGCCGCTGACGGGATTGGCGGAATAGGCGCGCGTTAGCGCAGCACGAAGTCCACCGGCACGGCGGGCTCGGGCAGGGGCCGCACGCCCAGTCCTTCCAAGAGGTCGATCTCGATCACGCGGGCCAGCGCCGACAGCGGCAGGTCGTTTTCGTCGGAGCCGAAGGGATCTTCCAGTTCGTCGCCCACCGCGTCCAGGCCGAAGAAGGTATAGGCCACGATGGTGACGGCCGCCGGCATCATGTATTCCAGCGTCCCCACCAGGCCGAAAGGCAGCAGCAGGCAGAACAACCAGGCCGTGCGATGCAGCAGCAGCGAATAGGCGAAGGGCGACGGCGTGAACTTGATGCGCTCGCAGGCCGCCTGGATGGCGGCGCAGGCAGCCACGCGCTGGGTCAGGGCCTGGTACAGGATGTCGCTCAGCTCGCCGCGCCGCAAACAGGCCGCCAGGTCGCGGTTGATGGCCATGAGCAGGGCGTCGGGCACGTTGCGGCAGCCGTTGAGGGTCTCGGCCTCGTCCTGCTGCACCCAGGGGCGCGCGGCAGAAGCCATGTCTTCCTGCCGCAGCCGCGCCGCCAGCGCGTAGCCGAAGCCGATGCAACGGCGCACGATGCGTTCCTGCACCGGGTTGGCGGTGCTGGCCGCCAGCAGCACCGCGCTTTCGCGCGCCAGGCTGCGCGCCTGCACGATCAGCTCGCCCCATTGCTTGCGCGCTTCCCACCAGCGGTCGTAGCAGACGTTGTTGCGAAAGCCCATGAACACGGACAGGGCCAGTCCGAACAGCGAAAACGGCACCGCCGACAGATGCGCGGGCGAGAACCATTCCTGGTGATACATCCACACCACGAAGCAGGACAGCGCCGTGATGACGAGGATGCGGCTAAGGATCCGCGGGATGATGGACCCGCGCAAGACAAAGAACAAGGCCAGCGCGGAAGGACGCGGACGGACAATCATGGTGCTAACCGAAGGAACGAGGCGGCGCACACTATACGCCTGTCGAGCTGTCAAAAACGCGCCGATATAATTCTGTTTCGTCTCACCGCCACTTCCACCGAGCAATGACCACCGAAGACACCCCGATCAAGCCCTGGCATGTCGTCCGCCGCTCCAAGCTGCACGGCAACGGCGTCTTCGCCGCGCGCAAAATTCCCGCGGGCACGCGCATCATCGAGTACGGCGGCGAGCGCATCAGCGCCAAGGAAGCCGACCGCCGTCATCCGACCAATCCGGACGATCCCTTCCACACCTTTTTCTTCGCGCTCAGCTCCGGCCGCGTGATCGACGGCGGCGACCAGGGCAACGACGCGCGCTGGATCAACCATTCCTGCCAGCCCAACTGCGAGGCCCAGGAAGGCAAGCACGGCAAGCGCGTCTACATCGTCGCGCTGCAGGACATCCCGCGCGGCACCGAACTCTCGTACGACTACGGCCTGGTGCTGGACGGCCGCATCACCAAGAAGCTGAAGGAAGGCTACCGCTGCCTCTGTGGCACGCCGCCGTGCCGCGGCACCATGCTGGCGCTGCCGGCCAAGAAGAAAAAGAAAGCGGACGCGCCCGAGGCCGCCGAAACCGTCGCCTGAGCATCGGCGGGGTCCGACCCCGCTCACGCCGAAGACCCCAGACGCGGCAAGCGTATTCCAGGCCCCGCTCCGGACAGGCGTACAATCCGTCAGGTCGTTAACACGACATGCAGTACGTCTTCAGGGCGGGGTGCAATTCCCCACCGGCGGTATGCCATGCAATGTGGCGAGCCCGCGAGCGCCCGGCGTCCTTTGTGGACACCGGGGTCAGCAGATCTGGTGAGATGCCAGGGCCGACGGTCATAGTCCGGATGAGAGAAGATGTGCCGGCACAACGGTAGCACCGGGCGCACCCGCGCCCGGACTGCCGTATTGCGTTCGGCTGTCGAGTAGCCCTGAAACGTTTTTCGCCCCTTTCAACTTGCGAGAGCGTTTCAAATGTCCAACGTTACCCTTACCCCGCAGTCCCCCATCCCCAGCCTGGCTTCTCAGCCTTTCGCCGCTCGCCTGCAGCGCGCCCTGCATCATCTGCGCCTGGGCCGACCCGTCATTCTCATGGACGACTTCGACCGCGAGAACGAGGCCGACCTGATCGTAGCCGCCGACAAGCTGACCGTGCCGGTCATGGCGCAGCTGATCCGCGACGGCAGCGGCATCGTTTGCCTGTGCCTGCCCGGCGAAACCCTGGACCGGCTGGAACTGCCGCCCATGGTCCAGCGCAACCAGAGCCGCTTTGCCACCGCCTTCACCGTTTCCATCGAAGCGCGCGAAGGGGTCAGCACCGGCGTATCGGCCGTGGATCGCGTCACCACCATCCGCGCCGCCATCTCGCCGTCGGCGCAGAGCGAAGACATCGTCAGCCCGGGCCATGTGTTCCCGCTGCGCGCCCAGCCGGGCGGCGTGCTGACCCGCCGCGGCCACACCGAAGGCTCGGTGGACCTGGCCGTGCTGGCCGGCCTGCGTCCGGCCGGCGTACTGTGCGAACTGATGAATGCCGACGGCACGATGATGCGCGGCGCCGCGCTTGAGCGCTATGCCGCGCAGCACGGACTGGTGGCGCTGACCATCGCCGAACTGGCAGACCATCTGCAACAACTGAAGGACGGCCAGGCCGAAGCGATCGACGACGAAGTGCTGGAGATGGCCGCGACGGTCTGATCTTTGTGCTGGCGGCGCCGAAGCCGGCGCCGCCATTTTTTACCTCCGCGTCCTGAGCGCCATGGCCACGACCATCGCCGCCAGCGCGCACGCGCCGCCCATCGCATACACCGCGCCATAGCCTTGCTCGCCGGCCAACCAGCCGGCAGCCGGGCTGCTCAGACCCAGAGCCACGTCCAGGAAAGCCACATACGCGCCCATGGCCGCGCCCCGGCTGGCCGCGGGTACGCGGCGCACGGCCTCGACGCCGAAGGCGGGAAACGCCAGCGAATAGCCCGCGCCCGTCAGCAGCGCACCGGCAAAGGCCCACGCCGGCGTGGTTCCAGTCCAGATCAGCCACTGCCCCGCCGCTTCAATCAGCACGCAGACGAGCGCCACGCGCGCGCCGCCCAGCTTGTCCGGCAAGCCGGCAAAGAACACCCGCGCCAGGATGAAGCCCGCGCCGAACGCGGTGAACATCCACGCCGCGCCGTCCCAACCGCGCTGCGAAAACAGCAGGCTCACGAACGCGGTGATCACGCCGAATCCAACGCTGGCCAGGGCCAGGCCTGCGCCGGGCAGCAGCACCAGGCCCAGCACTTTGTAGAAAGGCGTGCGCACGCCCCCCGCCGCGCGTACCCCGCGCAGCGGCAGCACCAGCGCCAGGGCCGCCAGCGGAATCAGCGCCGTGGCCCAGGCAATGCCCGCAAAGCCCGTGACGCCGTAGAGCCGCATGCCGGCGGGCGCGCCCAGCGCATAGGCGGCGTAGATCGCCACGCCGACCCAGGCCATCACGCGGCCCGCGTTCTGCGGCCCCACGCGGCCCACGCCCCAGCTCAGCGCGCCAGTGACGATAAGACTTTCGGCGCAGCCCATGAGCGCGCGTCCGGCCAGCAGCGCGGCCAGCGCCGCCTGCGGCCGCGCCGACAGGTCGTCGGCCAACAGATAGAACAGGCCCGCGATGGAGCCCAGCACAAAACCGCCCACCACCGCGCGCTTGGCGCCGCGGCGGTCAGCGAGCGAGCCCGCGTAGGCGCGCGACAGCAAGGCGGCGGCGAACTGCAGGCCGGCCACCACGCCAACCACCAGCGCGCCCAACGCCAGCGTGCCGTCTACATACAGAGGCAGCACCGGCATGGGCAGGCCGATCATGAAGAACCCGACGAATACCGCCAGCGCCAGCGGCAGCACTTGCGCGAAAACGGAGCGCACGGGCCCCTGGGCCGCGGGCATGGCCCCGGCCGTCGATGAATGCGACATTGAATTTCCTTAAGTGAGAGATGCGCAATCCGGAACCAGTTTGAAAACCGCCGATGGCATAATCGCCGTGTGCGGGCGATGAACCGGATTGCCTGCTGGAAATTTTATGAGCCGTTGCTCATATTCGATACTCGCCTTTCACAGTACCCATGACTGCCATCCCACAGCCCCGGAAATCGCCGCGTCAGCTCAGATCCCAGCACACCGTAGAGACAATTTTGCAAGCCACGGCTCGCGTTCTGGCGACCCATGGCTATGCTGGCACCAATACCAATCTGATCGCGGAGACGGCCGGCGTCAGCGTCGGTTCGCTGTATCAGTACTTCCCCAACAAGAACGCCCTGATCGCGGCGCTGCATAACCGCCACGACAACCAGATGCTGGACGTGATAGACGCGGTCCTGGACAGCAATCCCGCGGCCACGCTGCGCGAACGCGTCGCGGCCATTGTCGAAGCGATGCTGCACGCCCACATGCTGGAGCCCGCGCTGCATCGCGTGCTGGAAAGGGAGTTTCCGCTGTTCGACCAGCCGCACGAGCACAGCCGCGCGGATCAGGATATCCACAGGCGCATGCGTCATCTGCTGGAACTGCATCGTGCCGAAATCGCGCAGCAGGACCGGGATCTGGCGACCTATGTGGTGTTGCGCATCATGGAATCGCTGGTGCATGCCGCAGCGCTGGAGCCGCCCGCGGGATTCTCGACGCGGCAGCTGGAACAGGCGGTGGTCGACGCGGTGATGGGGTATCTGGGCGAGCCGGCCGCGCGTCCCGCGCCGCGCAAGACGGCGAAGACTGCGCGCCGCTAGCCGCGCAATGGTTCGGGGCCGTCAGCGCCCCGGTTCGCGGGCCATCTGCGCCAGGCAGTCGGCCGCGCTGCCCGTGACGATGCGGGCGCTGCACGCCAGCATCAGATTCAGGTTCAGGCCAAAGTCTTCCACGGTGTAGCCGTGCGCATCGACCATGCGCGATGCGCCGTCGTCTGCCGCCGCGCCCACCGCCACCTGATCGATCAGCGAACCGGCCTGGCCGGTATAGCCCCATACCGGCTTGCCGCAGGCGATGGCGTAGCCGACTTCGAAGGCCGTGCCGGAATCGGGTTCGGCGCCGCGGAACGGATTCAGGTTGGCCATCACCATGTCGGCGCGCCGTATCAGCGCGACGTTCTCGCGGTAGATCCATTGCGCCAGCGACGGACCCGATAGATCCTGCGGCGCCTCGTTGTCCAGCGGGAACAGGCCGTCGAACCCATAGGTGGCGCAGAGCGCCTTCAAGCGTTTTCCGTGCGCCGCCGCATCGGGCAGGAACACGTCGAAACCCGCCAGATATACGCTGCGCATGTTGGTTACTCCGGATCGGAAACGTTGAAGGCTTCGCCAGTGGCGAAGAAGGAGCCGCCGGCCACGTAATGCACCGAACGGCGCTCGTCGTCAGGGAAATGCCAGCGGTTGCCGGAAAACACTTCCGGCGCGGCCCACGCGGCCACGACTTCGCCGATGAAGAGGTCGTAGGCCTGCTGATTGTGCGGCTCGGGCACGACGCGGCACTCCAGCCAGCCCAGGCAACCGCTGATGAGCGGCGCGCCGATCTTGCTGGCGGGGAACGTCGTCAGGCCGCTGGCCTGGAACTTGTCCTCGTCGCGCCCGGAATTGGTGCCCACCCGCAGCGTGGCGCGCGCCTGCGCACGCGACGGGATGCACAGCGCGAACTCGCCCGAAGCTTCGATCAATCCGCGCGTGTAGGTGTTCTTGTCCACCACCACGAGCATCTTGGGCGGACTGAAATCCAGGGGCATGGCCCAGGCGGCCGCCATGACGTTGCGCGCATCGCCATGAGCGCTGGTCACCAGCACCGTGGGGCCGTGGTTCAGCAGCAGATAGGCGCGGGACAGGTCTACGGGTTCGATGCTGGACATGCGGCGCTTCCTAGAACATGCCGTTCTTGTTGGCGGGGTTCTCGGGGATTTCCTGGCTAACGTCCCAGTGTTCCACGATCTTGCCGTCTTCCACACGGAAGATATCCATCACGGCCTGGCCGCGGTCTTCCGGCGAATCGCGCCACAGGTTGTGGATAAGCACCAGGTCGCCCTCGGCGATCACGCGCTTGATCTCGACGATGGACTGCGGATGCTGCTCGAAATAGGCGGGAAAGAAATCCACCAGGGGACCGACGCCGTCCTGCATATAGGGGTTGTGCTGGACGTAGTTCGGGCTGACGTACAGGCGCACCGCCTCGTCGACGTCGCGGTCCTGGAACATCATGCGGAAGAACGCCACCACAAGGTCCTTGTTGGACTGAGGCGCTGCCGCGCTTGCCGGCGCGGCAGCCACACAGGTTGCGGCGACCAGCAAGCAAACGGCCAACGATTTCAACTTCATACGCATACGGGGCAAACTCAGGTATCGGAACGCCGGCTGGCGGTGCGCCAGTTTACAAACAAAAACATGGATCCCGGGCCTTGGCCCCCAATGAAAAAGGGCCTCTTGCCGAGGCCCTTCGTGGTCCCGCCGACGGCCGGGCTCAATAGCCGACGGTGTAGCGGCGGCGCGAATGCTTGGGCGTCTCGAGTTCATCGACCAGCGCAATGGCATAGTCTTCCATCGAAATCCAGCTCTTGCCTTCGTCGTCGGCCAGCAGGGTGTCGTCGCCCAAACGGAACGTGCCGGTGCGCTCGCCCGGCTCGAATAGCGCCGAAGGCGACAGGAAGGTCCAGTTCAGCACTTTTTCATGGCGCAACGTGTCCAGGAACACCACGCCGGCGCGCGCTTCGGGCTTGTAGGCGTCGGGGAATTCGGGGGTGTCGATCAGCATCTTGCCGGGGGCGACCAGCAGGCTGCCCGCGCCGCCGACCACCAGCAGGCGCGGCACGCCCGCATCCTTCACGGCGCTCAGGAGCGGCTTGGCGTCCGACGACACGAAGCGCGACGCGCTGATCACGGCGTCGTGGCCCTTCAGCAACGAGGTCAGCGCTTCGGGATCGGTGGCGTCGCCCTGCTTGATGGTCAGGCCGAGCTGCGGATTCACGTCGGACAGGTTGCGGGCGATGCCCGTGACCTGGTGGCCGCGCTTGAGCAATTCGTCCGCCACGCGCGAACCCACGCGGCCGGTGATTCCGATCAATGCAACTTTCATGGTCTTGCTCCTTGGGTAGGGGGAGCCAGGGCCGCCGCGACTTGCGGCGCAACACGTTTTGGCTCAGGCAAAGCCATACTATTCGTACAAATCCGATCGAAAAACCCGTAAAACCGGATGAGTTTTTTGCAATTTATGCACCAATACTTGGCAAACCCGCCCGCAACGGACCGAAGAGGCAGCCCTGCCGGCGTCTTCGCCGCCCTCAGACCAGTGTGCTCCCGACGGCACCGCTTGAACAGGGGGCCGCCGGGAAGCGCTGCGATCAGGCTGCGGCGCGCTGCGCCTGATAGACCTGCAGATGCGCGTAAGCCGTGCGCAGGTAGGTCGCGTCCACGCCCAGGGTGCGGGCGCGCCGCACCATGTCGCCGACGATATGATCGGCCTCGACCGGCAGGCCCTGGCTCAGGTCGCGGAACATCGACGCGGTCACGGGCTGGGTGCGGTCCCCGATCACCTTGCGCGCCGAGGCGTCGGCCTCAGGCCGCACCGCATGGCCCGAGGCGGCGGCAACGGCTTGCGATTCCTGCAGCAGCCCGGTCATGATGTCGATGCCGTCATCAGAAGAGGCAATCTGCCCGATCGTGCCGCGCATCAGGCAGGTGGCGGCGGCCATCGTGGTCAGGAACACGTATTTCTCCCAGATGTCCTGGTAGATGTCGGTGCTCAGGCGGCTGACGTACTCGCCGCCGGCCAGGGCCTGTTCCAGCGCGACGCAGCGTTCGCTGCGGGCGGGGCCGGCGCGCTCGCCGAAGACGATGTTGGCGTACTTGCCCAGATGCACCACTTCGCCCTCGGGACCCAGGGTGGCGTTGATCTGGCACAGTCCGCCCAGCACCCGGTGCGGCTCGAACTCGCGGTCCAGCACGTCGTACTGCAGCACGCCGTTCATGATGGGCAGCACGGCGGTATCGGGTCCGACCGCGGGGCGGATGGCCTCGATGGCGCTGGCCAGGTCATAGGCCTTGCAGCTCAGCACCACCACGTCGTAGCTGCCTTGCAGCGTCTGTTGCGTGACCAGCTGCGGCTGCAGCGTGGCGTCGCCCAACGGGCTCTTGATGCGCAGGCCCTGTTCGCGGATCCGCGCGGCGCGCGGCTCGCGCACCAGGAAGGTCACGTCCGCGCCCGCCTGAGCCGCCCGTCCGCCGAAGTATCCGCCGGTGCCGCCGGCACCCAAGAACAACATCCGCATGCCTGTCTCTCCTTGTAGGCTGCCCGCCGTCTGCGCGGGCTCATGGCGGCATTATGCGCCTTGCGGGGGGAGCGGGTGCTCGTGCTCCTGCCAGGCTTGATATCCGCCGCGCAGCGCCCAGGTCTTGGGATAACCGGCAGCGCGCAGCCGCGACGCCAGCAATGCCGCCGACACCTCGTTGGGGCAAGCGCAGTACACCACGATGTCGGACTCCAGCGCCTGGGCGTCCAGCCGAGGCAAGGGGGCTTTCAGGTCCACGGCGATGGCGCCGGGGATGCGCTGCTCTTCGCGCAGCGCTTCGGGGCGCACGTCGAACACCAGCGCGTTGCGGCCGTCCTGGCGCCACTGCATCAGCTCATCCACCGACAGCCGCGGAATCACGCGCAGGCTGCGCAGCAGGATCCGGCGCCGCAGGAAACGCGCCAGGATGTACAACGCCAGCACCGCCGCCAGCACGCCCAGCCCCATGGCGCCGTAGGTGCCCAGGATCTCCAGCACGTCGTTGATCACGTTGTGGAAGAGGCCGCCCAACAGCAGGGCCGAACCCGACCAGATCAGCGAGCCCACGATGTCGTAGCCCAGGAAACGCCGGTAGGGCGTGCCCGTCAATCCCGCCATAACGGTGGACAGCGCCCCCGCACCCGGCAGGAACTTGCACACCAGCAACGCACGCACGCCTATGCGCAGGTACAGGCGCTGCGTCTGCCGGATGCAGGAATCCTGCGACAGCGACATCTTGCAGATCACGCCCAAAAGACGCGAGCCGTAGCGCTGGCCAGCGGCATACCAAAGGCTGTCGGCCAGCAGGCAGGCGACCGTAGCCGCCATCCAGGGCACGAGCCACCCGCCCGCGCCGGCCAGCGCGCCGGCGGCGATCAGCATGGGATAGGCGGGCACCGGCAAGCCGGCCTGCTCGACCAGCACGTTGGCAAACACCAGCCACCCGCCGTACTGTTCCAGCAGCAGTTGTATATCTTGCATGGGGTCTTCCAGCTTGCCGCGCCACGCGCGCGGCTCATGCCTGCGATTTTAGGCGCGCAGACCGGAGATCGGCGCATCGGCGGCCGCAACGGCCCGTTCCATACGGCCGCTCTGTCCACCCCTTGAAACGCCGCGCACCGTCCTGGTGCCACCAATCCCCGCCAGGGTGCCTATAATCCTGCCCGGCCATCAGGTTTCCCCGACTTGTCGCGGGAATGCCCCATGGCATACAACTTGCTTCGCCAGGGCTGGCAGCGAACCCGACCATTCGGATGGGGCGCGTCGCCTGGCGCTCCCCATCCGATGACCGATCCCACGCCCTCGTTTCCGTACGCTAGTCCCGGCACGTCTGCCGGCGGCCGCCATATGGAACCGGGCCGCGGCCGCGCGCGCTCCAGCAGCGCGCGGATCGGTGCCCAGCGCGCATCGCCACCAATCCCCATCCCTTTCCCTCCCTTCGCAGGAGTCACCCGCATGAAAGCCTTTTCCACCCCGTCCGTCGCCGGCATCGCCCGCCGCGGCCTGCTCAAGCTGGCCGCCGCCGCCGCCGGCGCGCTGCTGTTCTCGGGCGCCGCCCAGGCTCAGGCGCCCGCCAAGACCAAGGTCGCCGCCATCTACACGGTGCCGGTCGAACAGCAATGGGTGTCGCGCATCCACAAGGCGCTGGTCGCGGCCCGCGATCGCGGCGAGATCGAATACACGTTCTCGGAAAACGTCACCAACGCCGATTACGAGCGCGTGATGCGTCAGTACGCGGAACAAGGCAACAAGCTGGTGGTGGGCGAGGCCTTCGCGGTGGAAGCCGCCGCCCGCAAGGTGGCCAAGGACTATCCGCAGACCGCTTTCCTGATGGGTTCTTCGGGCAAGCCGCAGCAACCCAACTTCTCGGTGTTCGACAACTACATCCAGGAACCCGCCTACCTGACCGGCATGATTGCCGGCGGCATGAGCAAGACGGGCAAGATCGGCCTGGTGGGCGGCTACCCCATTCCTGAAGTGAACCGCCTGATGCACGCCTTCATCGAAGGCGCCAAGGAAGTGAACCCGCAGACCGAATTCACCGTGACCTTCATCGGCTCCTGGTTCGATCCCCCGAAGGCCAAGGAAGCCGCCTTCGCCATGATCGACAAGGGCGCGGACGTGCTCTATGCCGAGCGCTTCGGCGTATCGGACGCCGCCAAGGAGCGCGGCAAGCTGGCCATCGGCAACGTGATCGACACGCAGCAGCAGTATCCGGAGACCGTGGTCGCCTCGGCGCTGTGGAGCATGGAACCCACCATCGACGAAGCGCTCAAGCAGGTGCGCGCCGGCACGTTCAAGGCCGATGACTACGGCCAGTATTCGCTGATGAAGCACAAGGGCTCGTCGCTGGCGCCGCTGGGCACCTTCGAAAGCAAGATTCCCGCCGACCTGATGGCCAAGGTCCAGGCCAAGCAGAAGGCCATCCTGGACGGCAGCTTCAGCGTCAAGGTCAACGACAAAGAACCCAAGTCCTCGGCACGATGAACCACGCGCCTCTCGCCCTGCAACTGTCGGGGATCACCAAACGCTTTGGCAGCCTCACGGCCAACGACGACATATCGCTCACGCTGCGCCAGGGCGAAGTGTTGGCCTTGCTGGGCGAGAACGGCGCCGGCAAATCGACCCTGGTGTCGATCCTGTTCGGCCACTACGTGGCCGACGCCGGCAACATCGAAGTCTTCGGCCAGGCCTTGCCCGCCGGCCGGCCCGACGCCGCATTGGCGGCCGGGGTCGGCATGGTGCATCAGCACTTCACGCTGGCCGACAACCTGACCGTGCTGGACAACATCATGGTCGGCACGGAATCGCTGTGGAAGCTGGCGTCCGGCCGCGGCAAGGCCCGCCAGCGCCTGGTCGAACTCGGCCAGCGCTTCGGCCTGGGCGTGGATCCGGACGCGCGCGTCGGCACGCTGTCGGTCGGCGAGAAGCAGCGGGTCGAGATCCTGAAGGCGCTGTATCGCGGCGCGCGCGTCCTGATCCTGGACGAGCCCACCGCCGTGCTCACGCCGCAGGAAGTGCAGGACCTCTTTGCCACCTTGCGCGGCTTCGTCAACGAAGGCCTCGCGGTGATCTTCATCTCGCACAAGCTCGACGAAGTCATGGCGGTGTCGGGCCGCGTGGCGGTGCTGCGCCAGGGCAAGCTGGTGGCCGAGCGCGAAACCGCCAGCACCAGTCCGGCCGAATTGGCCGAGCTGATGGTGGGCCGCAAGGTCGTCATGCCGCACGCCGAAGCCGTGGCTGCGGCCGAGCAGGCCGCGCCCGTGGTGACCTTGTCGCAAGTGACGGTGCGCGACGGCCGTGACGGCGCGACGCGCCTGGACAGCCTGGACCTGGTTGTCCACAAGCACGAGATCGTGGCGATCGCGGGCGTGGCCGGCAACGGCCAGCAGGCGCTGGTGTCGGTGCTGACCGGTTTGCGCCAGCCCAGCGACGGCACCATCCGCCTGGGTCCCGAGCATGCGGCGGCGCCCACCACGCCGGCCGGCTGGACCGCGGCCCACGTCGGCCGCATCCCGGAAGACCGCCACGGCGAAGGCGTGATCGGCGACAGTCCCTTGTGGGAAAACGCCATCGTCGAAGACCTGAAGGACCCGCGCTTCGCGCGCTGGGGCCTAGTCCGGGCGCGAGCGGGCAAAGCCTATGCCCAGGCCCTGGCCAAGCAGTTCGACGTGCGCGCCGCATCGCTCGACGTGCGCACCCGCAGCCTGTCCGGTGGCAATATGCAGAAGCTGATCCTGGGCCGCACGCTGGCCCGCGAACCGCGCTTCATCGTGGCCGACCAGCCCACCTGGGGCCTGGACATCGGCGCGGTCGCCTATGTGCGCGAGCAGCTGCTTGCGGCGCGCACGCGCGGCGCGGGCGTGCTGCTGGTGTCCGAAGACCTGGAAGAGATCTTCGCCCTGGCCGACCGCATCGCCGTACTGTGCGGCGGCAAGCTGATCGCCGTGAAGCCGGTGTCCGAATGGACGCCCGCCACGGTGGGCCTGGCCATGACGGGCACGCAGGGATGAAAACCCGCCACGTCCCGCGCGTCTCCACACCCTACCGAGCATTACTCGCATGAAACTGATCCTGGAACGCCGCCCGGAGCCCAGCCGCCTGGCGCTGGCCGTGGCGCCCTTCGCGGCCATCGCCTTCACGCTGGCGGTCTGCACCCTGCTGGTGGCCTGGGCCGGCGCCCCCGTGGGCCGCACCTATGCCTTGCTGTTCGAAGGCGCATTCGGCTCGCGCTTCGCGCTATCCGAAACCCTGACCCGCGCGACCCCGTTGATGCTGACCGGCCTGGCCTGTGCGGTGGCATTCCGCGCGCGCTTCTACAACATCGGCGCCGAGGGCCAGCTATACCTGGGCGCTCTGGCCGCGGTGGCAGTCGGCGGCCTGCATGACGGCACCGGCTTCGACCTGCCCGTGCCTGCGCTGTTTGCCGGCATGATGCTGGCGGCGGCGCTGGCTGGCGCCTTGCTGCTGTTGATCCCCGCCATCCTCAAGACCCGGCTGGGCGTGGATGAAGTGGTGACCACGCTGCTGGGCAACTTCATCGTGCTGCTGTTCGTGTCGATGATGCTGGACGGCCCCATGAAGGACCCCATGGCCATGGGCTGGCCGCAGTCCGTAGCGCTCAACGGCGACCTGGAGCTCGGCAAGCTGATCGAGCGCACCCGCGCCCATACCGGCCTCTTGTGGGCTGCCGGCCTGGCGCTGGGGCTGTGGCTGCTGAACCGCTACACCGTGTTCGGCTTCCAGATGCGCGCGGTCGGCGCCAACGCGCACGCCTCGCGCTTCCTGGGCTTGCCGGTGAACCGCGTGATGCTGGGCACCGCCATGCTGTCGGGCGCGCTGGCCGGCCTGGCGGGCGCGATCGAAGTGGCGGGCCGCACCGGCTACGTCACGCTCGACATGTCGCCGGGCTATGGCTACACCGGCGTGGTGGTGGCCATGCTGGCCGGCCTGCATCCGCTGGGCGTGATCCTGGCCAGCCTGTTCGTGGCTGGCATGCTGGTGGGCGCGGACAGCATGAGCCGCGCCATCGCGGTGCCGAACTACATCGCCGACGTCATCGTCGCCACTTCGTTGCTCGCCATGCTGGTCGCGACGCTATTTGCGCAGTACCGCCTGCGCCGCAACCGGGCCTGAGGAGCGCGCCATGGAATGGATGGATCTGATGAGCTCGTCGGCGTTCTGGGTGGCGGTGCTGCGCCTGGCGACGCCGCTGATACTCGGCACGCTGGGCGTGCTGCTGTGCGAGCGCGCGGGCGTGTTGAACCTGGGCATCGAAGGCATCATGGCCGCCGGCGCCTTCACCGGCTGGCTGGTGGTGTATCTGGGCGCGCCGCTGTATGTGGGCGTGCTGGTGGCCGCTTTTGCGGGCGCGGTATTCGGCCTGCTGCACGCGGTGCTGACCGTGCCGCTGGGCCTGTCGCAGCACGTGTCCGGCCTGGGTGTGACGCTGCTGGCCACCAGCCTGAGTTACTTCGCCTATCGCGTCACGTTCCCCAGCGTGAACACGCCGCCCACGATCACGCCTTTTGCAGAAATGAAGTTCCTGGACGGCATTCCGCTCATCGGCCCGGTGCTGGCCGGGCAGACGCCCATGACCCTGCTGGCCCTGGCCGCGGTGCCGATACTGGCCTGGGTGCTGAACCGCACGCCGGTCGGCCTGGCGATCCGCATGGTGGGCGAGAACCCGGCCGCGGCCGAAGGGCAAGGCCTGTCGGTCACGCGCCTGCGCATGGGCGCCATCGTGGCCGGCTCCGCGCTGATGGGCGTGGCAGGAAGCTTCCTGACGCTGGCGGCGTTCAACGCCTTCTTCTTCAACATGGTCAACGGCCGCGGGTGGGTCTGCGTGGCGCTGGTCGTGTTCGCGTCGTGGCGGCCCGGCAAGGCGCTGCTGGGCGCACTGATCTTCGCCTTCTTCGACGCGCTGCAATTGCGCATGCAGCAAGGCGGCGCAGCGCTGCCCGGCCTGCCGGAGTTGCCGTACCAGGTCTATCTGATGCTGCCCTACGTCCTGTCCATCCTCGCCCTGGTGGTGATGGCGCGTCGCGCCGCCTACCCGCAGGCGTTGATGAAGCCCTACCGCAAAGGAGAGAGGTAGAGGAAGGGCCCACCCCCCGAAGCGCTGCGCGCCTCCCCCTCAAGGGGGCGACGCTACGGACCGGCAAAGCCGGCTCCGTGCGCCCCGGATGGGATGCGCCAGCTCAACGCGAAGAACGGGGGCCGCAGTACCATGAACAACAGAAACCTTCCGCAAGGAATTCCATGCTCGATCTGATTCTTAGACACTGCACGCTGCCCGATGGCCGCCAGAACATCGACATCGGCATCGCCGGCGGCCGCATCGCGGCCTTGGAGCCGGCGCTGAAGGCCGAGGCCGCGCAGATCGTGGACGCGGCCGGCCAGCTGGTGGCGCCGCCTTTCGTCGACGCGCACTTCCATATGGACTCCACGCTGTCCTTCGGACTGCCGCGCGTGAACCAATCCGGCACGCTGCTGGAAGGCATCGCGCTGTGGGGCGAGCTCAAGCCGCTGCTGACGCAGGAAGCGCTGGTCGAACGCGCCCTGGCCTATTGCGACTGGGCCGTGGCGCGCGGCCTGCTGGCGATTCGCTCGCATGTGGACGTGTGCGATCCGCGCCTCCTGGCCACGGAAGCGCTGCTGCATGTGCGCGAGAAGGTCAAACCCTACCTGGACCTGCAGCTGGTGGCCTTCCCGCAGGACGGCGTGCTGCGCGCCCCCGGCGCCCTGGACAACCTCAAGCGCGCGCTGGACATGGGCGTGGACGTGGTGGGCGGCATTCCGCACTTCGAACGCACCATGCAGGACGGCGCGGAATCGGTGCGCATCCTGTGCGAACTGGCCGCCGAACGCGGCCTGCGCGTGGACATGCACTGCGACGAAAGCGACGACCCGCTGTCGCGCCACATCGAGACGCTGGCGTACCACACGCAGCGCCTGGGCCTGCAAGGCCGCGTGACGGGTTCGCACCTGACGTCCATGCACTCCATGGATAACTACTACGTCTCCAAGCTGATTCCGCTGATGCGCGAAGCCGGCGTGTCCGCCATCGCCAACCCGCTGATCAACATCACGCTGCAAGGCCGCCACGACACCTATCCGAAGCGCCGCGGCATGACGCGCGTGCCCGAGCTGCTGGCCGCCGGCGTGCCGGTGGCTTTCGGCCATGACTGCGTGATGGACCCCTGGTACAGCCTGGGTTCGGGCGACATGCTGGAAGTGGCGCACATGGGCCTGCACGTGGCCCAGATGACGGGCCAGGACGCCATGCGCGCCTGTTTCGAAGCCGTCACCACCACGCCGGCCAAGATCCTGGGCCTGGACGAAACCGGCCTGGCGGTCGGCAAGCGCGCCGACCTGGTGCTGCTGCAGGCGCGCGACGCGGTCGAAGCGCTGCGCCTGCGCGCCACCCGCCTGATGGTGCTGCGCGCGGGCCAGGTGGTGGCGACCACGCCGCCCGCCACCGCCACCCTGAACCTGCCGGGCCGTCCGGCCCAGGTCAGCTTCCAGACGCCGGCGCGCTGAGCACGTCTGGCGCGGCGCACACGCCGCCGCGCCTTACTTCAGCGGCATGCAGATGCGCGTCTGCAATTGCGCCGGCGGCGTGGTGCGCGGATCGTTCAGATACTGCTCGAACATGGGAAAGTCCGCCGGCACCTCGCCGCTGGCCGGCAGCCATTGCGAGAACATCCAGTTGTAGGCCTTGTCCATCTCGTTGTAGGGCCCGGTGTACGTCAGGATGGCGCAACGGCCTTCCGGAATCTCGAAGCGCTCCAGCTCGCCCCCCAGGTCCGCATCCGGCGCCACCGACATGCCGGCCATGGAACGCAGCTGGCTGGCCGGTACCTGCTCCGGGTCGTCCAGGTACACGCCGTAGCCGATGGAATCCGGCTGCGCGATGCCGCGGCTGACGGCCAGCATGAAGGCGCGCGTGAACAGCGGGCCGATTTCCTGATAGCTGCCGCGATGCGGCAGGACCGCCAGCGTCGCGCCCGGAAAGGTTTCGATCTTGATGGGATACATGCCTAGCTCCTGTGGGTCGAAGGGACGGGAGCGGACAGCCCGGTAACGCCCCGGCGATATGCCGAAGGTCGCGCCGAATGCCCGGTTGAACGCCGCGTCCGACTCATAGCCGGCGCGCTGCGCCACCTCGCGCAAGGAAGCCTCGGAATTTCCCAGCGCCACCGCCGCGCGGTGCATGCGGATGCGCTGCACGGTGGCGTTCACCGTCTCTCCCATCATGGCGCGGTAGACGCGATGGAAGTGGTACGGCGACAGGCAGGCCAGCTCGGCCAGCCGGTACAGGTCCGGGTCGGCGTCGGGGTGGCTTGCCAGCCAGCGCAGGACGGGTTCCAGGCGCTGGCCATAGAGGTTCAGGGTTGCGGGCTTCATGCGGTCTCCTTGGAGAGCAATGTAGCGGGCCGGCCTTTGCAGATTTTGCGCTTTTTGGCCGGCCGCGGGCAGGGGGCCGTCAGCGCCCGATCTCCCGGTTCCAGCGCGCGTTGAATGCGGGCCGGGTCTCGTTGATCTGATCCCAGTTCGGTATCTTGGCGTTCGACATATAGCCCTGGAAGCGCTGCAACGCGTCCGCGTGGCCCGCTGGCGCCAGCACGTTGCGGTTGGACGGGAAGTGTCCGCCCATCTCCAGCGCCTTCGTCTGCGCCTGCTCGGACAGCAGGTACAACGCCAGCTTCTGCGACAGCTCCGGCTCGCTATTGCCGGCGACCACGCACTCACCCACCATCAGGATCATCGAACCCTCCTTGGGCTGCGCGTATTCCACGTGCACGCCCCGCATCTTCAGGCGGGAGATGGCCGTGGGCGTCCAGGGAAACAGCACCGCCTCGTCGGCCTGCACCATATCGGCCAGGCGCGCCGAATCCGGCAGGTATGCACGCACGTTCGGACCGACCACGGCCGGCCAGTGCGCGAAGCCCGGTCCGTAGTTCCGGTCGTCTCCGCCCAGGATGCGGTTGATCATCAGGAATGCGTGCAGGCCAAAGGTGCTGCTGGAAGCCGACTGCACCACGACCTGGCCCCGGTACTTCGGATCGGCGAGGTCCATCCACGACGTCGGCGGCGCCCAGCCGCGCTCGGCGAACACCTTGGTGTTGTAGCCCAGGCCCGTCATGCCGATGTCGATGCCCGCGGCCATGCGGTCCTTCTTCAGTGCGGTGGGATACAGCTCCTTCAGCACCGGATCGTCGTTGAGCTGCGTGCACAAGCCCATGGAGATCGCGCGCGCCATGATGCCGTCGTCCAGGAACATGAGGTGCAGCCGCGGCTTGCCCTTGTCGGCCTGGGCGCGCGCCAGCACCTCGGTCGACATGCCCGGCACCACCACGATCCTGACGTCGTGGGCGCGTTCGAAATCCGGAAACACATACTGCGAGAACGCGCGTGCCATGTCGCCGCCGTTCATGCCTACGTACAGTGTGGTCTGCTGCGCTGCGGCTCCGGCCGACAACAGCGCCGCCAGGGCCGCGCCCAGCACCGCCCCCACGCGGCGCCGCCCGTTTTGTTTGTTACGCGTCATATTGGTTCCTGCATGGGCTCATGCGACCTCCCGAATCGGCGTGCCAACGAAAAAAGCCTGGCACGCTACCGTATCCAGGCTTTTTCTCATGGGCTGCCGAACCGTTCAGTTCGGGTAGGTTCCGGGCAGCAGGATGCTGCGGTCGCCGGGCTCGATCGAGCGACGGCCGCACAGCGCCATCGTCGTATCCATTTCCTTGTACAGGATCTCCAGCACGCGGGTCACGCCGGCCTGGCCATAGGCGCCCAGGCCGTACAGGAATGCGCGGCCGATCATGGCGCCGCGCGCGCCCAGCGCCACGGCCTTCAGGATGTCCTGGCCGGAACGCACGCCGCCGTCCATCCACACTTCGATCTTCGAGCCCACGGCGTCGGCGATGGAGGGCAGGGCGGCGATGGACGACATGGCGCCGTCCAGCTGGCGCCCGCCGTGGTTGCTGACGATGAGCGCGTCGGCGCCGCTATTGGCGGCCGATTGCGCGTCCTCGACATCCAGGATGCCCTTGATGATGAGCTTGCCGCCCCAGCGCTGCTTGATCCATTCGACGTCGTTCCAGCTCAGGCTCGGGTCGAACTGTTCGGCCGTCCATGCCCCCAGCGAGGACAGGTCGCTCACGCCCTTGGCGTGGCCGACGATGTTGCCGAAGGTGCGGCGCTTGGTGCCCAGCATGCCCATGCACCAGCGCGGCTTGGTGGCCAGGTTGATGAGATTACGCAGGGTGGGCTTGGGCGGGGTGGACAGGCCGTTCTTGATGTCCTTGTGGCGCTGGCCCAAAATCTGCAGGTCCAGCGTCAGCACCAGCGCCGAACAGCCGGCGGCCTTGGCGCGGTCGATCAGGTTGGCGACGAACTCGCGGTCGCGCATCACGTAGAGCTGGAACCAGAACGGCTTCCTGGTGGCCGCGGCCACATCTTCCAGCGAGCAGATGCTCATGGTGGACAGGGTGAAGGGCACGCCGAAGTCCGCCGCTGCCTTGGCCGCCAGGATTTCGCCATCCGCGTGCTGCATGCCGGTCAGGCCCGTGGGCGAGATCGCCAGCGGCATGATCACGTCGTGGCCCACCATGGTGGTGCGCAGCGACCGGCCTTCCATATTGACCGCCACGCGCTGGCGCAGCTTGATCTTCTGAAAATCGCTTTCGTTGGCGCGGTAGGTGCCTTCGGTCCAGGCGCCGGAATCCGCGTAGTCGTAGAACATGCGCGGCACGCGCTTCTGCGCGATGGCGCGCAGATCTTCGATGCAGGTGATCGTAGAAAGGTTAGCGGTCATGGAGTGGTCTATGGAGTGTTGGGGCGCCAGCTGCGGCTCGTTATTCTTGGACGCCGGGCCGCCAGCTGCGGGCAGCTCCAGCGATTGCGCGGGCCTCCCAGGCCCCACAACGCCGCCCAGTATACGCGCCGAGGCCGGCAAGCGTCGCTTGCCGGCCTCGTTCGCGCCCCCCCTTTTATCGCAGGGACTCTTGCGGCCCCTGCGCCCCCGTTATCGCGGCCAGACCTTGGACACCGCCCGAATCGTGGCCCAGGCCACCCAGCGCGGGCTCGTCAGCCGCGCGGCGGGCAGACGGCGCATCACGTCCACGGCCAGTCCGCCGCGCTTGTGCCACTGTTTCTTGCGGGTCTGGCTGTCGGTCCAGCGGCCTTCCAGCCACGGGAATTCGCGGCGGCCCGGCTTGTAGACCGGCGGCGTGTTGTAGATCAGGATGTAAGCCAGCCGCGGCGCCTGCGAGGTATTCGGCCCGGTGAAGTGCAGCGTGCGGGCGTCATGCACCGTGATGCCGCCCGGGTCCAGCGGCTCCGGCACCGCCTGGTCGCGCGGAAAATCGCCGCAGCATTCAAGCGGATGCAGGGTCTTGTCGCCGCCCGGCGAACGGTGCTCCAGCACGTCCCATTTGTTGGAACCCGGAATGAACTGCATGCAGCCGTTTTCCGTGGTGGCCGGCTGCAGCGCCAGCCAGATGCTGAGTTCGTTGTAGATGAAGTCCGGCGAGCGGAAAGCCTCGTCCTGATGCCACGGCGTTTCCGGTCCGTGCGGCCCTGGCTTGAGCAGGGCGTGTTCGCCGTACAGGGCCGCCTCGGGGCCCAGCAACTGGCGCGCCAGCTCCAGGGTGCGCTCGTGGTACTCGGTCTTCAAGAGGCCCGGGGCATAATGGCGAGGATCGTGCAAGCTGGGAAACTTGGCAGGTTTGGACGGGTCGTCGCGGCTCACAAAGTCATACTGCGCCCCCTCGTTGTAGCCGGTCTTGTTCGCGAACAGGTCGAGCAGCGTCCTGCGGATGTAACCCACCTCGTCCTGCGGGCACATGTCCTTCAGGGCCAGGTAGCCCTGTTCCCTGTAGCGCGCTGTCTCGGCTTCCGACAACAAACTGGTCTCTTCCATAATGGCTTCTCCAAGCTCTGGTAACGGGTGTTCCCGCTGGCACGTTTTGACATGAGCTCTAACGTATCGCCAGGCGCCCCCCCGGCCTATAGACCATCCGCCGTAGTCACTACCGTCTACGTACAACGCCGAGCGCGGCGCCTCATCCAAGAGAGAATCGATGCAAGACCCTAAAGCCGATACCCATATCGAGACCGTGCACGTCACCGTCACTGGCACCGTGCAAGGCGTGGGCTACCGCCACGCCACGGTCCGGCGCGCCCACATGCTGGGCGCCAAGGGCTGGGTGCAGAACCTGCCGAACGGCACGGTCGAAGCCATGGTGCAGGGCACCGCCGACCAGGTCGACCACATGCTGGAATGGCTGCGGCGCGGCCCCCCGGGCGCCAGCGTGCAGGAGATCACCACCCGCCGGGAGTACACCGATAAGCGTTACATCCGTTTCGAGCAGCTGTGAGGCCATCGCCTCTGCTCGCCGTTATGGGCTAGTCTGGTCGGCCGATACGGACGCGAAAGGAAAAAAGGCGCCTGCCGAAAGACTCAGCGCGTGCGCAGCCAGCGCCCGCCCAGCTGGTTGAAAAGCAGGCCGGCCAGCACGCAGGCCACGCCCACCCATTGCAGCGTCTCCAGGCGTTCGCCGAAGGCAACGGAAGCGGCCCATAGCCCCACCACGGGCACCAGCAGCGAAAACGGCGCGATCTTGGCGGCGGCGTGGCGCGTGAGCAACTGCGTCCACAGCGTGTAGGCCACCAAGGTGGCCAGCACCGCCAGGTACAACACCGACAGGATCTCTCCCCAGCCTATGTTCATGATCATGCCGACCACCGGCTGCCAGCCGTCGATCAGCACGGCCAGCAGCAGGAAAGGCAGCACCGGCGCGGCGCTGCTCCAGGCGATGAAGGCAAACGGGTCGTAGCCCGGCGACTTGCGGCTGGCCAGGCGCACGATGATGTTGGACACGGCCCACATGAACGCGCCGCCCAGCGTCAGCACGAACCCCGCCATGGTCATCTGGCCCGGCCCTTCGCCGCGGCCGCCGGCGATGACCGCCAGCCCCAGCGCCGCCACGCCCAGCCCGATCCAGTGATGGCGCTGCGCGCGCTCATGCAGGATGGGCGCGGCCAGCAGCAGCGTGAAGAACGCCTGCGTCTGGATCACCAGCGACGCCATGCCGGCCGGCATGCCGAACTTCAAGGCGGTAAAGAGCAGCCCGAACTGGCCCAGGCCCTGCACCAACCCGTAAGCTGCAACCCAGCGCCACGGCAGCCTGGGCGCACGCACGAAGAGAATCAGGGGGAAGGCCGCCAGCGCGAATCTCAGGGCGCCCAGCAGCATGGGAGAGAGGCCCCGCATGCCGACCTTCATGGCGACGAAGTTGGTGCCCCAGATGACCACGACCGCCAGTGCGCAGAAATAGTCTTTTCGGGAAAGATGGGTCGTGGTCATGCGGCATTATCGCATCGCGCCACCGCCGCCGAACGGAGCAGATCAGCCTGCCTTCAGCACCGTTTCGAAGGCTCGCACAGCCGCGTCGATGTCGGCATCGCCGATGTGGCGGTGGGTCACGCAGCGCAGCCGCGTGCGGCCCCAGGGGCGCACCAGCAGGCCCGCCGCCTGCAGGGCCGCCACCCACTCCGTGTTGCTCATGCCCGTGCCGGCGGTCTCCACCTGCACGATATTGGTCTGCGGTTCGGTGGCCGAGATGGCCGGTCCCAGGCGGTTGACGCCCGCGCTCAGGCGGCGCGCGCGGACGTGATCCTCCGCCAGCCGCCCGGTCATGGTCTGCACGCCTTCCAGGCCGGCCGCGGCCATGATGCCCGACTGGCGCTGGGTGCCGCCCAGCATGCGGCGCAGCACGCGCGCCCGCGCCATGACGGGCTGGCTGCCGGCCAGCACCGCGCCCACCGGCGCGCTCAGGCCCTTGGACAGGCACAGCGACACGGTGTCGGCATGGCGGGCGATCTCGCCCGCCGCCACGCCCAGGGCCACGGCCGCATTGTAGAGGCGCGCGCCATCCAGGTGCACCGGCACGCCCGCGGCACGCGCCAAGCCATGGACCGCCTGCATGTGATCCAGCGGCAGCACCGCGCCGGCGGCGTTATTGTGCGAGGTCTCCATCGTCACCAGCGCCGTCTTCAAGCGGTGGCCGCCGGCCAGCAAGGCGTCCTCCAGGCGGTTCAGGTCCATGGCGCCGTCAGTACCGGGCAGGCCCAGGTAGAACGAGCCGGTGAACGTGGCCGCCCCGCGTTCGGACGTGTACATGTGGGCGGCCGATTCCAACACCACCTGCTCATTGCGCTGCGTCTGCGCCAGCACCGCCAGCAGGTTGGCCATGGTGCAGCTGGGCACGAACAGCCCGGCTTCCTTGCCCAGCTGGCCGGCCACATACGCCTCGAGCTCGCGCACGGTAGGATCGCCGTCCAGGCCGTCATCGCCGATGGGCGCGGTGCGCATGCGTTCGTACATGGCCGCGGTGGGATGGGTGACCGTGTCGCTGCGCAGGTCGACGGGTGCGCGGGCGGCGGCGGGGGAGGTCTGGGTCATGGCTGTCAGTGCTGCAGGATTTTGGAAAGAAACTGGCGCGTGCGCGGCGCACGCTCCTCTACATCGCCGAAGAACTGCTCCTTGTCGCAGTCTTCCACGATCTTGCCGCCGTCCATGAAGATCACACGGTCGGCGACGCGGCGCGCGAATCCCATTTCATGGGTCACCACCATCATCGTCATGCCCTCGGCGGCCAGGTCGGTCATCACGTCCAGCACTTCGTTGACCATCTCAGGGTCCAGCGCCGAGGTCGGTTCGTCGAACAGCATCACCACCGGGTCCATCGACAGCGCGCGCGCGATCGCCACGCGCTGCTGCTGACCGCCCGACAGTTCGCCGGGGTGCTTGTCCTTGTGCGCCGACAGGCCCACGCGCTCCAGCAGGGCCAGCGCGCGCTGGCGCGCTTCGTCCTTGCCGCGCTTGAGCACCTTGAGCTGGCCCAGGCACAGGTTCTCCGTCACCGACAGGTGCGGGAACAGCTCGAAATGCTGGAACACCATGCCGGCCACCGCGCGCAGCTTGGGCAGGTTGGTGCGCGGATCGCCCACCGAAATGCCGTTGACCTGGATCTCGCCTTTCTGGAAGGGCTCCAGCGCGTTCACGGTCTTGATCAGCGTGGACTTGCCCGAACCCGACGGTCCGCACACCACCACGACCTCGCCGCGGCCCACGGTGGTGGAGCAATCGTCCAGCACCTGGAAGTCGCCATACCACTTGCTGACCTGCTTGATCGCTATCATCGGGGGCTTGGAAGAGAGTTGCATTGTTGAAACCTGTGGATAACTGGAAGCGCTGCGCTAGCGCAGCACCCGCGTGCGCTTTTCCAGCAGCTTGACCAGGCGGGACGCCGTGAAGCAGATCACGAAATACACCACCGCCACGAACAGATAGAGCTCCACCAGACGGCCGTCGCGCTGGCCGATCTTGGCGGCCGCGCCGAGGAAATCGGTCAGGGACAGCACATACACCAGCGAGGTGTCCTGGAACAGGATGATGATGCGCGTGAAGAGCGCCGGCAGCATGTTGCGGAACGCCTGCGGCAACACCACATAGCGCATGCCCTGCCAGTGGTTCAGCCCCAGCGCCATGCTGGCCGACACCTGGCCGCGCGCGATCGACTGGATGCCCGCGCGCATGATTTCGCAGAAGTACGCGGCCTCGAAAAGGGTGAAGGTGATCACCGCCGAATTGAACGCCCCCACGCGCAACGGCGTGGGCGACCCAACCACCCAGGCGGCGATGTAGGGCATCAGGAAGTAGAACCAGAAGATCACCAGCAAGAGCGGGATCGAGCGCATCACGTTCACGTAGATGCCCGCCGGCACCGACAGGATCTTGAAGCGCGACAGCCGCATCATGGCCAGCAGCGTGCCCAGCGCCAGGCCCATCACGCCGGCCAGCGCGGTCAGGGTCAGCGTGAAGGTCATGCCCGTCTTGAACAGATAGGGCAGCGCCGCCCAGATCACGTCGAAATCGAATTTGCCCATGGCTTCGTCCTAGGGCCTTTTCGCCGAACCGATCAGTCCGGGAACCGCGACATGGCGTTCGAGCAGCCGCATGCCCAGCACCACCATGCCGTTGATGATCAGGTAGATCACCGTGGCCGCGGAAAACGCCTCGAAGATGTGGAAGCTGAATTCCGCCATCGAACGCGCCTGGCCGGTCAGCTCCAACAGCCCGATCGTCAGCGCCACCGACGAATACTTGATAGTGCCCATGAACTCGGAGGTCAGGGGCGGCAGCACAATGCGGAACGCTTCCGGCAGGATGATGTAGCGGTACACCTGCGCCTCGGTCAGGCCCAGCGCGGTGCCCGCCTGGAACTGGCCGCGCGGCAGCGACTGTATGCCCGCGCGCAGCTGCTCGGCCACCCGCGCCGATCCATAGAACCCCAGGCACAGCACCGCGGGTACGAACTGGCCCCAGGGTTGCGGCATCTGCTTCATGGCCAGGCCCCAGGCATGCGGCAGCAGTTCGGGCAGCACGAAGTACCAGAGGAACATCTGCACCAGCAGCGGGATGTTGCGGAACACCTCCACATAGGTCGCGCCCAGCGCGTTCATCAGGCGCGAGCTGGCGGTGCGCATCACGCCCAGCACTGACCCCAGCAACAGCGAGAACACCCACGCGGTCAGGGCCAGCGCCAAGGTCCAGCCCACGCCGATGAAGATCGTCTCCAGAAAGGTATGCACGCCGTCCGGCGACATATCCAGGAAGATGCTCCAGCTCCAGTTGTAATTCATGCCCCGTCCCTTGATGGCGATGCCAACCGCGCCTGGCAGCCGGCTTCCTTGCACGCAAGCCGCGGGACGCCAGGCGTCCCGCGCGCAGCCTGCTTACTCGTACGCCTTGGGATCGCCGGAATCGGTCGGATTGGCCAGCGCGCGCTTGAGCGCATCGCTCATCGGGTACTTCAGGTTGATCTGCTTGGGCGGGATCGGCGCATTGAAGTACTTGTCGTAGATGGCGGCCACCTTGCCCGTCTTGATCAGATCGCGCACGGCATCGTCCACCACCTTCTTGAAGGCCGGATCGTCCTTGGGTTCCATGATGCCGTAGGGCGCCATTTCCAGGCCCTTGGTGCCAATCACGAAGGCGTCGGGATTCTTCGACGACGCCACCGCGCCATAGGCGATGCCGTCATCGTTGGCCGAACCCGCGGCGCGGCCCGATTCCACCATCAGGATGGTTTCGGCGGTGTCCTTGGTGGGCGCCATGGTGATGCCCAGGTTGCCCTTGGCGTTCAGCTGCGAGATCAGCCGGAAGGTCTGGCCGCCGGCCTGCGCGGCGATCGACTTGCCGCGGAAGGACTCCAGGTTGTTGGGATCCACGCCGCCGTCCTTGCGCGCCACCAGCACCACCTGCGCCACAAAGGTCGTGGGCGCGAACGACACCAGCTTGTGGCGTTCGAGGTTGTTGGTGGTGTTGCCGCATTCCAGGTCGATGGTGCCGTTGGCGAGCAGCGGAATGCGCGTGGCGGAAGTCGTCGGGTTGTAGCGCACCTCCAGCTTGGGCAGCTTCAGGGCGGCCTTCACGTATTGGGCGACTTCCTGGCAGATCTCCACCGTGTAGCCGATCGGCTTCTGGTTGCCGTCCAGATAGGCAAACGGGACCGAGGTCTCCGGATGGCCCAGCGTGATCACGCCGGTTTCCTTGATCTTGTCCAGGCGGCTGGGGCCTTCGGCCTGGGCGGTTGCGGCGCTGCCCAGGAAGGCCGCGGCGACGGAGATCGCAGCAAGTGCTTTCATCTGATTCCCTTGGCGCCGTTCGAGCGGCGCATGTTTATGTTCACGATCGACGGCGCCAGCCAGGCTGACAGCCGCCTCGTCCCGCGATGAGCCCCGCGGCTGGCGAAAAGTATCAACTAGCGGTATGGTTTTATCCAGTTCCAATCGAGTATTCCTCTATACGGATTTGACATGGCCATTCCACGGATGGGCTTGAGACACATCGAGGCGTTCCGCGCCGTGATGATGACCGGCTCCATGACCGCCGCCGCACGGCGCGTGCACACCTCGCAGCCGCACGTTAGCCGCTTAATTGCGCAATTGGAAGCCATTACCCAGTTCGCCTTGTTCGACCGCAATGGCAGCCGCCTGACCCCGACCCAGGACGGGTCGCGCTTCTTCCAGGAAGTGGAAAAGACCTTCATCGGCCTGGCCGGCCTGGAATCGGCGGCGGCCAGCATCCGCTCGTTCAGCGCCAGCCGCCTGAGCGTGGCCGCCATGCCGCGGTTGGCAGGCGGGCTGCTGGCGCGCATCGTCGCGGCCTTCAAGACGGAATACCCGGACGTGATGGTGTCCATCCATTCCGGCAACGCCAGCACGGTGCACAACTGGATCAGTTCGGGGTTCTGCGACACGGGCCTGGCCATGCTGTCGGGAGATTCCCCCGGCATCCAGGTCGAGCCGGTGCTGACCATGAGCTGCGTCGCGGTGGTGCCCAAGGGCCATCGCCTGGCCAAGCTGAAGAAACTCAAGCCCGCCGACTTCGCCGGCGAACCGTTCGTGGCCTTCACCAGCGGCACGCCGTTGCGCGAAAAGATCGACACGATATTCAAGACAGCCAAGGTCGAACGCCAGACCGTGGCCGAAGCTGGCCTGGGTTCGTCGATCTGCGCCCTGGTGGGCGCGGGCTTGGGCGTGGCGCTCATCAACCCGCTGGCCGCGCGCGAGGAATACGCCGCCCACAACGTCGAGATCCGCCCCTTCAGCCCCGCCGTGCCGGTGACGGTGGCGCTGCTCTATCCGCCGTACCACACGCGCACGCGACTGGTCAGCGTGTTTTCACGTTATGCGCACCAGCTCATGCAGGAAGAGATGGGGGATCTGAAGGCGCGGCCGGGGCGGTGACGCCGCGCTGGTGCCATCAGCGCTCTGCGGCGCCTTGCTCCAGATACCGCTCGGCCTCGCCCGATTGCTTCAACGCATCCCACTGCGCCAGCGTCAGCTGAGGCATCTGAAAGGCCGCCTGCGGCCGGCAATACCAGCCTGGATTGTGCAGGCGCGCCAGCAGGTCCATCGCCGGACCATCCAGATAGAGATGCTCCCGGTCCGCCACCACGTCGTCACGCACATGCATGGCCGCCACCTGCGCCACGATCAGGCTGCGGCGGTCGATGCGCAGCAGTTCATGCACGCGGCACTCGAACGCCACGGGCGACTGCGCCACCCAGGGCACCTCGATGCGCCGCGACGGCGACAGCTCCAGGCCAGCCTCCAGGGACTCGTCCACGCCCGCCGGAAAATCCACCGCCGTCACGTTCATCCGGCCGGCCTGCGGGGCGGACACCAGGCTCACGGTGAACTCGCCGCGTTCGGCGATGTTGCGCGCGGTGTCCTTGGGCGCATCGCCGCGCACGCCGATGCCGACGCAGATCAGCGGCGGATCGCCCGACATCAGGTTGAAGAACGAGAACGGCGCCACGTTCGTCGTCCCTGCGGCGTCGCGCGACACGATCCAGGCGATGGGCCGCGGCACGATCGCCGCGGTCAGCAGCTTGTAGCGCGCCGGGCCCGCCAGGTCATTCAGATCGATGAACATGGCTTATCCCCAACCCCTCAGTCCCGGCCCTGCGACGGCGCGGCGCCTTGCGCGGCCTTCGCGTCGGCGAAGGCGCGGTCGCTGCGCTTGCAACGGCAGCGGCCGATCTGGTGCAGCTCGATCAGGTTGCCCACCGGGTCGCGCAGGAACAGCTGCATAAGCTCGGGCGCGGCCACGTTGTCCAGCTTCCAGTAGTCCACCGCCAGACGCTGCAGTTCCGTCTCGGCCGCCGCGATATCGCGCACGGCCAGCGCCACGTGGTTTTCCACAGGATCACAGCCCGGGCCTTGGGAATAGGGCGAGGGGCCGTCGCTGCCCAGCAGGTGGATCTGGCAGTCGTTGCCCATGTCCAGGAAGTAGCCGGCGATGCCCGGAATCTCCCAACGGCCACGGTCCGTGTCCAGTCCCAGCACGTCTCCATAGAACGCGCCCATGGCCGCGACCTTGTCCAGCGACATGCGCACCGCGTGATGATGCAGTTCCAGAACTTCCAGCGCCATTTGTCTCTCCTCGGTTCTCATACGGCCTGCGCCCACGCGCGGCCACGGCTCGAATGTTGGTCCCGGACGGGACGCCGGGGAATGCCGTCTGGCGCAATCCAGAAGTGCATCAGACGCAACCCTGAAACGCCCGCCCGGTTTGCCGGCCGCGCTATGCTTGGTCACATGAAACCGCTAGACCTGAATCTGCTATTGACCCTGGACGTGCTGATCCAGGAAGGCAGCGTCGTCGGCGCGGCGCGCCGGCTGAACCTGAGCACCCCCGCCATGAGCCGCAGCCTGGCGCGCATCCGGGAGGCCGTCGGCGACCCCGTGCTGGTGCGCTCCGGCCGCGGCCTGGCGCCCACGCCCCGGGCGCTGGCCCTGCACGCGCAGGTGCGCCACGTCATCGAACAGGCGCAGGCCGTCTTCACGGCCTTCGGCGAGGACATCAACCTGGCAACCCTGACGCGCGTCTTCACCCTGCGCGCCAACGACGTGTTCGTGGGCGGTTACGGCGGCCGGCTGCGCGAGCACCTGCGCCGTTATGCGCCCCGCGCCGTGCTGCGCTTCGTCTCCGAAGGCAACCACGACGCCGACGCGCTCAGCGGCGATGCCGATCTCTATATCGGTTCTTCCCAGAAGTTCGGCGCCGACATCAAGGTGCAGACCCTGTTCACCACCGCGTTCTGCGGACTGGCGCGCAAGGAACACCCGATCTTCAAGGCGCCCATCACCCCGCAGCGCTTCTGCGCCTACGACCACGTCAGCGTGTCGCGCCGCGGCCGCGCGCAAGGCCCGATCGACGACACCCTGGAAGAACTCGGGCTGGCGCGCCACGTCACGCTGATCACGCCCACCTTCCACGCCGCGATCTTCGCGCTGGCCGATTCCGACCTGGTGCTGCCGTCCATGCCGCAGAACCTGATGTCCGGCGTCGAACGCCTGGGCCTGAAGCTGAGCGCCTTCGAGGTGCCGGTGCCCATGCGTCCGGTCACCGTGGTGCAGGCCTGGCCGCCGCGGCTGGACAGCGACCCCGCGCACCGCTGGCTAAGGCAAACGATCAAGCAGGTTTGCGGCACGCCGCCGGATGCGGCGGCGGGGTTGTAGATAGTTCGCCGTCAACGTAGCAGCTTGCGCGGGAAAACACCCTGAATTCGATCACAAGGCGCTTAAGGATCGATTTAAGGTGCCTTCTCGATCTCCCGCAGATCCAACCACGCCACAAGCAGAAACCCGCCGGCCAACCCCAGATGTTCAAAGAACGAGTTGGCCGCCATGAAGCGTTCCTGCCCCACGGGCATCTCCCAAAAGCGCAACGCAATACCGGTCGCCACCAACGTGAATGCAGCTAGCGCCAGCGCGCCCAGCCATCGCAGCCGGCCCGTCAGGATCATCAGGGAAGCAACCAGTTCCAGCGCAATCACCAGCACCGCGAACAACGGCCCGGGCGACAGCCCGAAATGCGCCATTTCGCGCAGCGCACCGGGAAAATCGAAGAGCTTCACCAGCCCGCCCTGCAGGTAGGCGGCGCACAGCCCCAGATAGGCCAGGAACCGCAGCGCCGAGGCGCCGAACAGCGGGCGGGCCAGGTCGGCCAGGCGACGTTCCCATTGGAAAGCAGCGTTCATGGCCAGCCTCCTCAGACGGCCCAGCAGGAGCAGCCCAGCGCGCCGAAGAAGCCCTGCGGATCGGAGCTGGGCGCATTCGACGCCCATGCGCGGGCATGGTCGTGTCCATGCAGGCCGCAGGAGCTGGCGCACGCGCAGGCCGCCATGTTGCGGTAGCCCAGCGAATTGCGGCCGGCGCCGTCTGGATCGCCCCAGGCGCCATAGCCGCCGAACAGCCGGGTAGACGACCAGTCGGGCATGGCGGGCGGCAGCGGGTTGTCGTCCAGCGGCGCGAATTCGCCCGCGCCGTAGACCACCCGCCCGCCCACCACGGTCAGGTCCGAGGTCAGGAAGGAGATCTCGTCCTCGGTGCAGCTGAAGTAGTCCTTGTCCGGCACGATGAAGTCGGCCAGCTGGCCCGGTTCGATGCGGCCGCGCTTGCCTTCCTCGTTGGAGAACCAGGCCACATTCTCGGTCCACATGCGCAGCGCCGTCTCGCGGTCCAGGCAGTTGCGCGCAGGGTAGAGGCGGGTGCCGCCCACGGTCTTGCCGGTGACCATCCAGGACAAGGACACCCAGGGGTTGTAGGACGCGACACGGGTCGCATCGGTACCGGCCGAGACCTTCACGCCGCGCTGCAGGATCTTGGCGACGGGCGGCGTGGCTTCGGCGGCCTTCGCGCCGTAGCGTTCGATGAAGTACTCGCCCTGGTAGGCCATGCGGTGCTGTACGGCAATACCGCCACCCAGCGCGGCAATGCGGTCGATCGATTTGTCGGAGATGGTCTCGGCGTGGTCGAAGAACCAGTTCAGCCCCGTCAGCGGCGTATCGCGATGCACTTTCTCGAACACGTCCAGCGCGCGCGAGATGGTCTCGTCGTAGGTGGCGTGCAGGCGCCACGGCCACTTGTTCTGCACCAGCACGCGCACGACCTCTTCCAGTTCGCCTTCCATTTCGGGCGGCATGTCCGGACGCTCCACGCGGAAGTCCTCGAAGTCGGCAGCCGAGAACACCAGCATTTCGCCCGCGCCGTTGTGGCGGAAGTAGTCGCTGCCCTGCTTGTACTTCACGCTCGACGTCCAGTTGAGGAAATCTTCCTTTTCCTGCTTGGGCTTTTGCGTGAAGAGGTTGTAGGCCAGGCGCACCGTCATCTGGTTCTCGTCGGCCAGCTTCTGGATCACGGCGTAGTCGTCCGGATAGTTCTGGAAGCCGCCGCCCGCATCGATCACGCCGGTCACGCCCAGCCGGTTCAGCTCGCGCATGAAGTGGCGCGTGGAATTGACCTGGTAGTCGAAGGGCAGCTTGGGGCCCTTGGCCAGGGTGGCGTACAGAATGGTCGCGTTAGGTTTGGCCAGCAGCAGCCCCGTGGGATTGCCCTGACCATCGCGCATGATTTCGCCGCCCGGCGGATTGGGCGTGGTCTTGGTATAGCCCACCGCGCGCAGCGCTGCGCCGTTGAGCAGCGCGCGATCATACAGGTGCAGGATGAACACCGGCGTGTCGGGCGCGATGGCGTTGATCTCCTCGATCGTGGGCAGGCGCTTCTCGGCGAACTGATGCTCGGTAAAGCCGCCCACCACGCGCACCCATTGCGGCGCGGGCGTGATGGCGACCTGGCGTTTCAGCATGGCCATGGCGTCGGCCAGCGAGCGCACGCCGTCCCAGCGCAGCTCCATGTTGTAGTTCAGGCCGCCGCGGACCACGTGGGTATGGTTGTCGTACAGGCCCGGCAAGGCCGCGCGGCGCTTCAGGTCGACGACCCGCGTGCCGGCGCCGGCCAGCGGCATGACTTCGGCGTCCGAACCGACCGCCACAAAGCGGCCGTTCTTGATCGCGACAGCGCTGGCCTGCGGCTTGCCGCGGTCCAGCGTGGTGATGCGGCCATTGTGGAAAATGACGTCCGGCGTGGCGTTGGACATGTTGGAATCTCCTTTTGAACTGGCGATGGCGGGGCGTCCCAACATACCGTTGAGCGCCAGGGCGGAAGCTACACCGATGAGATCGCGACGGGTAGGCATGCAATATCTCCTTGGATGCGGGAACCGGCTCAGCCGTGCTCCTTGTCTTGAGCCTGGTGGCGGCCAGGCAATTGCCCGAGCACGTGGCTCACGGCCTTTTCCTTGTCACAGGCCGCGACGAAGGCGGTGCCCTTGAGCAGTTGCTTGCCCACGGGAATGACCTGCTCGCCGACCAATATGCCCAGCAGGCCGATCAACGCCACCAGCGGCGGAGCGGGCGAGCGGACCTGCAGAAGGCTGTAGACCACGCCGACCAGCAGTCCGGCGCCCAGGGAAAGTAGATAGATCTTCATGTGCGTCCTCGCGTTGTGTAGGGGTTATGAGCGCGCGCCGCTCATGCGTGCGTATCGGCCAGGAGCACTTCGGCATCGTCCAAGGCCATGAGGCGCACATCGGTTTCGTCGCGGATGGCGGCGCCATCGCCTGAGCCAATCTCCACGCCGTTGACTTGCAATCTGCCCTTGGAGGCGACCAGATAGCCGCGGCGGCGGCCGCGCGCGAAGCGGTAAACGACGGATTCGCCTGCTTTGAGCGCCACCGCAAGCACGCGCGCGTCGCTGCGGATGGGCAGCGCATCATCGTCGCCGTCGATGCCGCTGGCCAGCGTGATGAAGCGTCCCTTGCAGGCTTCGCGGGTAAAGGACTTCCGGCCCCAACTGGGCGGCGCGCCGCGGCGGTCCGGCTCTATCCAAATCTGGAAGACATGCGCGGGTCCGCCTTCCATATTGAATTCGGCATGCGTCACCCCACTGCCCGCGCTCACGACCTGCACTTCGCCAGCGCGGGTGCGGCCGCGATTGCCCAGATCGTCTTCATGGGTGAGCGCGCCTTCCCGCACGCAGGTGATGATTTCCACGTCCGAGTGCAACAAGGGCGGAAACCCTGCGCCCGGCGCGATGGTTTCATCGTTCCATGCGCGCAGCGCGCCCCAGCTCATGCGCTCGGGGTCCTGGTAGGCCGCGAAGGAAAAGTGATGCTTGGCATCCAGCCAGCCGCGGCGCTCGTGGCCCAGGCTCGCAAGCGGACGGCGCTCAATCATGATGCGCCTCCGTGGCCGGACTGTCGCCGATCACGGCGGCATGCTTCATGTGGTTCATGGACGTGCTCCCGATGCTGCCCGTCAGCGCTTCAAGGCCAGGAAGTGATGCACTTCGGGCTTTTCCGGCCCCATATGAAAGCGCAGCGCTTCCGCTTGCAGATCGGCATCGGCGTGCGACACCCGGTGATGCTGGCGCAGGTGTTCGGCCCAGGATTCGACGAAGAACCACTCGACCACCCGCTGCGGGTCACTGGTGTGCTCGACCACGCCCCAGGCATAGGCGCCATCGCGCAGTCGCTCTTGCGACAGGCGCTGCATCGCATCCAGAAAGGCAGGGCGGTCTTCCTGGCGGATGCGGTACTCGACCTGCACCAGCACCGGACCGCGGTCGTGGGCCACCGGTTCAGCGACCAGCGGCTCCGGCCAGTGATTCGACGCCTGCAGATCCGCCTCGCCAACCGGCAGGCTGGCGCGATGAAACAGCAGCGCAACCGCGACCAGTCCGGCGGCGCTGACCGCCAGAGCGTAGGGCACGCCGATCTCGCGCGCCACCAGGCCCCAGCCCAAACTGCCGGCGGCCATCGCGCCGTTGAAGACCATCAGGTACACCGCCAGTCCGCGGCCGCGCACCCAGTTGGGCAGCACGGCCTGGGCCACGCCATTGAACGTGGTGAGCGCGGTAATCCAGCCCATGCCCAGCACCACCAGCATCAGCACGGCCAGCCATTGCGGTGGCGCGAACACCAGCACGGCCATGACCGCCGCGCTGGCCACCGACGCCAGCAGCACCAACCCGTCGGCATTCAGGCGGGCGCCCAGCCTGGGCAGCAGCAGGGCGCCGATGATGGCTCCTGCGCCCACCGCGCCCAGCAGCACGCCGTAAAAGCCCGAGGAGCCGCCCAGCATCTGCCGCGCCACCAGCGGCAACAAGGCCCAGACCGCGCTGGCGAACAGGAAGAAGACGGCGGCGCGCAGCAACACGCGGTGCAGCTCCTTGCTGGCCCGCGTGTAGCGCAGGCCGGCGCGGAACGCGCCGAAGAAGTTCTCCGACAGCGCGCTATCGACGGCCGCGGGACGCTTCCACCACAGCAGTGCGGCAATGACGAACACGTAGCTCAGCACGTCCAGCCCATAGGTGACGGCCGCGCCGAAGCTGGCCAGGATCAGGCCGCCCGCCGCCGGACCGATGGCGCGGGCGATGTTGATGCCCAGCGAATTGAGCGCCACCGCGCCCTTGAGTTCTTCGCGCGGTACGAGTTCGGGGACGATGGATTGCCAGGTCGGTCCCATCAAGGCCGCGCCGATGCCGCCGACGAAGGTCAGGGCGATCAGGTAATCGACCGTCAGCGCGCCGAAATGCGACAGCAGCAGCAGCGTGCCGCTGACCGAAGCAAGCAGCAGCTGCACGAAGATCAGGAAGCGGCGCCGGTCCAGGATGTCGGACAGCACGCCAGCGGGAATCGCCAGCAAAAAGATGGGCAGGGTCGCCGCCGTCTGGATCAGTGCCACCGCGGCCGGGCTGGCCGACAGGTCGGTCACCAGCCACGAACTGGCCACGTCCCGCATGAAGCTGCCCACGTTGCCCAGCACGGTCGCAGCCCACAGCACGGCGAACACGGACTGGCGCAAGGGCGCGAAGGTGCCGCGCGCGGCGGGATTCTTCTGGTCTGGCATGGGACTCTCCTGGATCGCGCCAGGCGGCATTCGGACCCGCAAGTCCCGCCGCCCGCCGTGTTCAAAACGCCGTGTTCAAAAACAAGGCGCCGGACCGGCCAGACGCTGTCTGGACGATCCGGCTTGCGGTTTACTTGGCGGGGTTGGGGCCGATGCGTTCACCGTGCTGCACGCGCTCTGCCAGCTTGTGCACGTGGGTGACGGCGTAGTCGATGCCCATGCCGTAGGCGCCGGAGTGTTCCTTCACGATGCCGGTGACGGCGTCATAGGTCTCCTTGCGGGCCCAGTCGCGCTGCCATTCCAGCATCACCTGCAACCAGGTCATCGGCACGGCGCCAGCCTGCACCATGCGGTCCATGGCGTACTTGTGCGCGTCCACCGAGGTGCCGCCCGAAGCATCAGCCACCATGTAGATTTCGTACTCGCCTTCCAGCATGGCGCACAGCGCGAAGGTGGTGTTGCAGACCTCGGTCCACAGGCCGGCGACGATCACCTTCTTGCGGCCATTGGCGGCCAGCGCGTCGCGCACGTTCTGGTCGTCCCAGGAGTTCATGGAGGTGCGCTCCAGGATCTTGTTCTCGGGGAACACAGCCAGCAGTTCGGGGTAGGTATTGCCGGAGAAGCTGTCGGTTTCGACGGTGGTGATGGTGGTGGGGATATTGAAGGCGCGTGCAGCTTTGGCCAAGCCCACCACATTGTTCTTCAGCGTCTGGCGGTCGATGGACTGCACGCCGAAGGCCATCTGCGGCTGCTGGTCGATGAAGATGATCTGGCTGTTCTGCGGGGTCAGGACTTCGAGGCATTTATTGGCGGACATGGCGGATCTCTCTTTAAGGAAAACTATCAAGGAAGGCGGCAGCGAAGAATTCGGTGTAGCTGGCAAACCATCCCGGTCTGCACCGTTGCGACGATGGCGGGGTGCCGCTGGAAGGGCCCGTACATCTCGTCTGTCGGTGTATGCATAGTAGGGAGCGGCCGCGTTCCTGAGAACCCGCAGCATGGAATTCCATCCTTTCCATTTCTTGCATGATGACCATGGCGTGACAGTCCTTTGCTGCGCTGCGTTCAACACCATTCTTGTCCATGCCATAGGCAGGGGCTATCATCGGCGCGGGCATTTCCCAGGAATACGAGATGAGCAAGCTGCCGGATTTAGAAGGTTGGGCGATCTTCGCCAAGGTCGCCGAGACCGGATCATTCGCCAAGGCGGCGGCCGAGTTCGCCTTGTCGCAGGCCACGGTTTCCAAGACCATCAGCCGTCTGGAAGCCCGCATGAAAACGACGCTATTTCATCGCACCTCCCGCAGCATGACTTTGACGGAATCCGGCTACGCGGCGCTGGAACGCGCAGCGCGCATCTTGGAGGAAGGCGAGGCGGTCGAATCCGAGGTGACCGAAAAGTCGAGCAGCCTGCGCGGCAAGATCAGGCTGTCCGCGCCCATGTCCTTCGGAGTCACACATCTGGCGCCGATGCTGCCTCCCTTCATGCAGGCCAATCCCGACGTGGCCCTGGAGATCGAATTCAGCGACAAGCAGGCCGACCTGGTCTCCGAACGCTTCGACCTGGCGCTGCGCATCTCCAACCTCGTGGACTCGAAGCTGCTGGCACGCCGCCTGTGCTCGGTGCGCATCCTGCTGGTGGGCGCACCCAGCTACTTCAAGCGCGCGGGACGGCCCAAACATCCAAAGGACCTGGCGCAGCACACGGCGCTGCAATACATGTATGCACGCAACGGCACGAGCTGGCGTTTCCGTCATGAAAAGCACGGCGAGTTTTCACAGTCGCTGCCCGTGCACCTGAACGTGAACAACGCCGAAGCCCTGACGCCGGCGCTGCAGGCGGGCATGGGGCTGGCACTGCAGCCGGAGTTCCTGGCGTGGAAGGATTTGCAATCAGGTGCGCTGGAAACCGTGATGGACGACTGGCAGGTGGATCCCATCGCCTTGCACATCGTCACCCCGCCTGGTCGCCGCCGGCCGGCCCGGGTGCAGGCGTTCATCGAATATCTGGCGGAGCGCTTGACGGCTGAGCCCTGGGCCAATGATGTGCAGGTGTAGAAGGATTGCGTGGTCCGGACCGCGCCGGACTCGCGCATGAAAAAGGGGCTGCGCAAGCAGCCCCTTTTCTATGACGTCCAGGATCTCTGCCAAGATCCGGCGCGATCTGTAGGATCCCATCAGCATTTAGATATCACGTGCCGTCGCCCTAAGGCCATCTAACATCTGGTAGGTCGTACCAGATCGAGCCGTCCCATTTCGTTAGATTTTCCTATGCCTGTTCTCCGCACTCCTTACGGCTTGACTGGCCCTCGGAGCGGACATTTTGAGGCGTACCTCCGCAGTTGACAGCCGGGATCCCGCTCGGCTCAATTGCCTTGGGTGCGGCCGGCTCGCAATACAACTCCTTCCAGAGCTTTTCTGCCTTGGTCACGCCTGAAGATGCGCGAATGACAATAGCCAGCCCGACAAGAGAGGGGAGAAGCAAGAGCAAAGCTAGCAACCTCTGCTGCTTCACGAGCGAGTGCACCTGATCTTTCATGCTGCCACTTGCTAACGCCCTGCATAGGTCGAGCAGCTCCGACTTCCGAAAGCCTGTTTTCTCCATAAGATCCGGACTGTCGGCAGCGCATTCCGTGGCAGCGAAAACCCAGTCTTCGCCCCATAGGGTCATGTTTCTCACCGTATTCGCGTCCGTCTTGAACCAGACATTCGACTCTTTCATGTGAAAGTACCCGTAGGGCGAAGCGAACAAGGAACCAGCGATCATAAACAAGGCCCACAATACGACGACGAGGAAGAATAGAACCGGTTTCCACATCTTGTGCGGCCTGCGCACGACCGCCGGATTGCGCACATCAACCCAGCGCCACAGAGTTCTCAGCTTCAAGATCCCGACGTTGTTGGCTTCCGCCCAGCTATTAAGCTGGTGCAGGTCGGCCAAGGATTGCAAGGGCATGCGATAGAAAAACCTGAAGATCTCCAGGTCGCGACTTTCCTGTTGGATTTTTTTCAGCACTGAATCCTGGGCTTCGCGCCGACCTGCTGCGATTCGCCAAAGTCGGTCCAAAAGAAAGTGCGCGGATCCCGCGCGCGCCCAGATCCAAAGGCATAGCAGTAAAAAAAGCCCTGCCCAAAGAACAGGCGCGATCCAGGGAGCCTGGACGAGAGGGGTAAACAGTTCAAGCATCTATCTTCCTTGCTCTGAGGGACAAGAGCCCAGATACTAACCACCTTCGCAACAATCCATTCCGGCAAGAAGCAAGCAACTGCCCGTGGCTTCGAGCGGGCAGCTCGAGATCCCTCACGAGATCCGCAAACGTCTTATGTCCCAATCTGGAGATAAGCGCTACTTCGTCCTCCAGATGGACGGAGCGCTTACATGGGCTTTGATAAGCCTTCCCTAGCAAACAGTAGCGATAATTCGCAGTCAAGATTCGGCCCCCCTTCGCGCATAACAGGCGAGGCGAGGAATCAAGCTAGGCTCGCACCATTTCCAAACCGTTTGAGCTCAATACTTCGAGCATCCGCAAAAAAAAGAGGCTGCAAAAGCAGCCTCTATCACGAACTCTAAATTGCCCGAGAAAATCTAGGTGTTCACGGAATTCAACACGATCAGGCGTCGATATTCCCCGCCGACAGTGCATGCGTCTCGATGAAGTTGCGGCGCGGTTCCACGTCGTCGCCCATCAGCGTGGTGAAGACTTCGTCGGCCGCGATGGCGTCCTCGATCTGCACGCGCAACAGGCGGCGCACCTTCGGGTCCATGGTGGTTTCCCACAGCTGTTCCGGGTTCATTTCGCCCAGACCCTTGTAGCGCTGCTTGGAGATGCTGCGGTCGGCTTCGCTGCGCAGCCACTGCATGGCTTCGCGGAAGTCGGACACAGTCTGTTCCTTGCGCTTGTCGCCTTCGCCGCGGGCGGCCAGCGAACGCGAGCCGACCTTGCCCAGGAAGCTCTTGGCGGCCTTGGACAGGACCGCGTAGTCCGAACCGTTGACGAAGTCCGCGTCGATGATGCTCACGCGCACGTTGCCGTGGTGCATGCGCTGCACCGACAGGCGATGGCGCTCGGTGGCCTCGTCGAACTCCGGCACGACTTCCACCCCGTTGCCGCTGACCGGGTCGCGCATGGCGTCGGCCAGGCGGCGGGCGGAGTCGGCGGTGGACTCGGCCGACTCCAGGTTGATCTCCACGCCTTCGGCCATGGCCGACAGCGCGCCCACGTCGAACACGCGCGACAGGCGCGCGATCACGGCGTCGGCCGCGACGTACTGGCGGGCCAGGTCGTTGAGTTCGTCGCCGCGGATGATATTGCCGCCCGAGATGATTTCGGCATCCTTCAGCGCCAGTTGCAGCATGAACTGCGCTTCTTCCTGGTCGTCCTTCAGATACCGTTCTTCACGGCCGACCTTGACCTTGTACAGCGGCGGCTGGGCGATATACACGTAGCCGCGCTGCACCAGCTCAGGCATCTGGCGGTACAGCAGCGTCAGCAGCAGGGTGCGGATGTGCGCGCCGTCCACGTCCGCGTCGGTCATGATGATGAGGCGGTGGTAGCGCAGCTTGTCGACGTTGAAATCAGGACCGATGCTGGTGCCCAGCGCGGTGATCAGCGTGGCGATCTGTTCGCTGGCGATCAGGCGGTCAAAACGCGCCTTCTCGACGTTCAGCACCTTGCCGCGCAGCGGCAGGATGGCCTGGAACTTGCGGTCGCGGCCTTGCTTGGCCGAGCCGCCTGCGGAGTCACCCTCGACGATGTACAGCTCGCACAGCGCGGGGTCCTTTTCCTGGCAGTCGGCCAGCTTGCCGGGCAGGCCTGCGCCTTCCAGCACGCTCTTGCGGCGGGTCATTTCGCGCGCCTTGCGCGCGGCTTCGCGGGCGCGGGCGGCTTCGACGATCTTGGCGCACAGCGCCTTGGCGTCGTTCGGGTGTTCCAGCAGCCAGGTTTCCAGCGTACGCGCCACGGCTTCTTCAACGGCCGGACGCACTTCGCTGGAGACCAGCTTGTCCTTGGTCTGGCTGCTGAACTTGGGCTCGGGCACCTTCACCGACAGCACGCAGGCCAGGCCTTCGCGCATGTCGTCGCCGGACGTTTCGACCTTGGCCTTCTTGGCCAGTTCGTTGTCGGTGATGTACTTGTTGATGATGCGGGTCATCGCCGCGCGCAGGCCAGTCAGGTGCGAACCGCCGTCGCGCTGCGGGATGTTGTTGGTGAAGCACAGCACGCTTTCGCTGTAGCTGTCGTTCCACTGCATCGCCACTTCGACGCCGACCGGCACGCCGCCCGCCGAGGACTCGGTCGTGACCGAGAACACGTTCGGGTGCAGCACGGTCTTGCTGCGGTTGATGTATTCGACGAAGCCCTTCACGCCGCCGGAGAAGGCGAAGTTCTCTTCCTTGCCCTGGCGCTGGTCGATCAGGCGGATCTTCACGCCATTGTTCAGGAACGACAGCTCGCGCAGGCGCTTCGAGAGGATCTCGTAGTGGTACTCGATGTTGTTGAAGATGATCGGGTCGGCCAGGAAGCGCACTTCGGTGCCGCGCTTGTCGGTCGTGCCGGTCACCGCCAGGGGCGCGACGCGCTCGCCCTGGCGGAACTCCATCTGGTGCACTTCGCCGTTGCGGCGAATGGTCAGCCGCAGCCATTCGGACAGCGCGTTCACGCAAGACACGCCCACGCCGTGCAGGCCGCCAGACACCTTGTAGGAGTTCTGGTCGAACTTGCCGCCGGCATGCAATTCGGTCATGACGATTTCGGCCGCGCTGCGGTGGAATTCGTCATCCTTGTGGATGTCGGTGGGAATGCCGCGGCCGTTGTCGGTGACCGAGATCGAGTTGTCGGTGTGGATCGTGACGACGATGTCGTCGCAGTAGCCGGCCAGGGCTTCGTCGATGGCGTTGTCGACGACTTCGAACACCATGTGGTGCAAGCCGGTGCCGTCGGATGTGTCGCCGATGTACATGCCGGGGCGCTTGCGCACGGCCTCCAGCCCCTTGAGCATCTTGATCGAGTCAGCGCCGTAGCCGCTGTTCTCGGGAGTGGTGTTCTGCTGATCTGACATGTCTGTATCGATAACGCTTTAAAGAACGGCCTGGCGGCCGGACCGCCCACGGGCCCTCAGGCCCGCAAGCGGCACAAACCCACGATGGGCGCGGATCAAATCCGCATGGGCATGACGACGTACTTGAACTGGTCGTCTTCGGGCAGGGTGATGAGCGCAGACGCGTTGGCGTCGGGCATGACCGACCACTGGATGTTGTCCACCTTGACGTTGGACAGCACGTCGAGCAGGTAGCCGACGTTGAAGCCCACATCGAGGGCTTCATGGCCGTAGTCGATGTCGATTTCTTCCTGCGCCTCTTCCTGCTCGGCGTTGGAGGACGAGATCTTCATCTGGTTCTGCGCCAGTTGCAGGCGCACGCCCTTGAACTTGTCGGTGGTCAGGATGGCGGCGCGCTGCAGGCTGCCCTGGAGCGCTTCGCGGCCGACCAGGAAATGGCGCGTGTAGTTGGTCGGGATCACGCGCGTGAAGTCCGGGAACTTGCCTTCCACCAGCTTGGAGACGAGTTCCACGTCGCCGAAGCGGAAGCGGATCTGGCCCGGCGCCACGTCGATGGAAACGGGCTCGTCGGAGTCTTCCAGCAGGCGCTGCATTTCCAGCACGGTCTTGCGCGGCACGATCACTTCATGGCGTTCGCTGATGCCGTCGGCTTCGGTCGAGCAGTGCGCCAGGCGGTGGCCATCGGTGGCGACCGCGCGCACGCGGCCCGGTTCAAACACCAGCAGCATGCCGTTCAGGTAGTAGCGGATGTCCTGTTGCGCCATGGCGAAGTGCACCATGTTGAACAGGTGGCGCAGCGTGCGCTGCGGCATGGTCAGCGACACGTCCCACTGCTCGGGCTGGGCCACGGTGGGGAATTCGCTGGCGGCCAGCGTCTGCAGGGCGAAGCGGCTCTTGGCCGACTGCACCGACAGCTTGTTGCTGGCCAGCGCCAGGCGCACGTCGCCGGTGTCCGGCAAAGCCTTCAGGATATCCAGCAACTTGCGCGCCGCGACCGTGGTGGATTCGTTGTCTTGACCCACGCCGAAGTCGGCATGGGTGGTGATCTGTACTTCCAGGTCGGTCGCAATGAAGGCAACCTTGTTGCCTTCCTTGCGCATCAGGATGTTCGCGAGGATGGGCAGGGTATGGCGTCTTTCGACGATGCCCGCCACAGTCGACAGCGGTTTCAGCAATGCATCGCGTGTGGTTTGTACGAGTTGCATGTTCATCCTTTTAGAGTTTGTTCCAACACGTGCAGGGTATGGTTGAGCTCCGCTTGCTTGGCGCGGGCGTCGGAAATCTTGCGTACGGCATGCAGCACGGTGGTGTGATCACGGCCACCGAACAGATCGCCGATTTCCGGCAGGCTTTTCTGGGTCAGCTCCTTCGCCAGGTACATCGCGACCTGGCGCGGCAAAGCGATATTGGCGGGCCGGCGTTTCGAATACATGTCGGCCACTTTGATCTTGTAGAAATCCGCCACCGTCTTCTGGATGTTCTCCACGGTGATCTGGCCGTTGGACACGGACAGCAGGTCCTTCAGGGCTTCCTTGCAGACATCCACCGTGAGCACGTCGCGGCCATGGAAGCGCGCATAGGCCAGCACCTTGCGCAGCGCGCCTTCCAGCTCGCGCACGTTGCTGCGCAGGTGCTTGGCGATGAAGAACGCCACTTCCTCGGGCATGGGCACGCCTTCGGATTCCGCCTTGCGCAGCAGGATCGCCACGCGCATTTCCAGTTCCGGCGGCTCGATGGCCACCGTCAGGCCGGAGTCGAAGCGCGAGATCAGGCGGCTGTCGATGCCCGACAGTTCCTTCGGATAGGTATCGCTGGTGATGATGATCTGCTTGCGCTGGGCCACCATCGCTTCGAACGCGTAGAAGAATTCTTCCTGCGTGCGGTTCTTGCCGGAGAAGAACTGGATATCGTCGATCAGCAGCAGGTCGAGCGAATGGTAGTAACGCTTGAAGTCGTCGAACGCCTTGCGCTGGTAGGCCTTCACCACGTCGGACACGTACTGGTCGGCATGCACGTAGCGCACGCGCACGCCGGTGCCCGCCGCCACCATCGCATTGCCGATGGCGTGGATCAGGTGGGTCTTGCCCAGGCCCACGCCGCCGTACAGGAACAGCGGGTTGTAGGACGTGCCAGGGTTCTCGGCCACCTGCAACGCAGCGGCGCGCGCCAGCTGGTTCGCCTTACCCGTCACGAAGTTCTCGAACGTCAGGTCGGTGTTCAGGCGCGAACGCTCGTACACGATGCTTGCCGCGTCCGCGTTCACCGCTTGCGCGGCCTGCGCGGCCGCCGTGGTCGCCGGGGCTGCGGGGGCGGGCGCTACCGGGGCCATCGGTGGCGGCGCGCCGCCTGAAGGGGAAGCAGCGGACGGATACGCGGGCGCCGCGGGTGCGGCGCGTACGGGCGCGACCGGCATGCGCGGCGTGGCGCCTTGCGTCGGCAACTCGAACAGCACCTGCACCGGACGCTCGAACCACTCCGCGGCCAACGCTTCGATCTGGTGGGAAAAGTTCTTCCGTACCCAATCCAGTTTGAACCGGTTGGGAGCGGCAACGCGCAGCACCGCCTGCGTTTCGTCGTACGCAAGCGGGACCAGCGGTCGTATCCACGCGCTGATTTGTTGGGGGGGGAGTTCCTGCTCAAGACGACTGACGCAGGTCTGCCAGAATTCTTTCATGTCGCTCTTATTCAAACCTCGATTCTACCTTGCCTGGGCTGGGGTTATCCACAGGGTAGGGCATAAGCGTCCACGCAGCGCTGCCTTAACTGTTTGACAAGACAGGGAAAACTTGCTGAAATGGTGGGCTTTTCCGAATTCTGTCTGTCAGAAGGTTCCACAGGGAGCTTAGCCGCGCTTGTGGGCAATGGTGTCTAACGATGCCTGCCGCCCACGTAACTGCCTGGTTTTGCTTCTAATGCGTCGCCCGGGGTTTCCCGGTCAGAGCCCCGTCTACGAGCTGTTTTTTTGCACCTGTTGCAAAAATGCTCATTAGATACCCGCTTCCTGAATACGCGACCAGGAACCCTTCCGGGCAGGTCCCTTCTGACTTTTGTTCTTTTTGTGGATCGTCCATGAAACGTACCTACCAACCTTCCGTTACCCGTCGCAAGCGCACCCATGGTTTCCGCGTGCGCATGAAAACCCGCGCTGGCCGCGCCATCCTGAACGCCCGCCGCGCCAAGGGCCGCAAGCGTCTGGCCGTCTAAGTCCTGTTTTTCCGGCTTGTCCGGAAAAGCCTGACGCCTGATTTTGCAGTCCATGCCGCGCTCCACGCTTCCGCCGGAGGCGCGGCTGCATCGCCCCTCCGAGTTCGCCGCCGCCCTCAAAGGCCGGCGTCTTGCCCGAGGGGCGTTCTTCATTGTGAGCGCGGCTCCCAATGATCTGCCTCCCGGCCAGGACGCCTGCGCGCGTCTGGGCCTGGTGATCGCCAAGCGGTTCGCCGCCCACGCCAGTACGCGCAACGCCATCAAGCGGGTCATCCGCGAAGCGTTCCGCCACCGGCGCCTGGGATTGCCGGCCAAAGATTACGTCGTGCGCCTGCATAGCAAGGTTGCGCCCGCCACGCTTACCGCGCTGAAACGCGCGGCTAGAGCCGAAGTGGACGCTCACTTTGAGCGGATAGCGCGATGATCAAGGCTTTACTCATTGCCCCGATCCGGTTCTACAGGTTTTTCCTGAGCCCCTGGATCGGCCGGCAGTGCCGCTTTACCCCGACCTGCTCGGCGTATGCGATCGAAGCGATCGAGCGCCACGGCGCCTGGCGCGGCTTCTGGCTGGCAGTCCGGCGCATCGGCCGCTGCCACCCTTGGTCGCCGGGCGGATTGGACCCGGTTCCGCCGTCCAAGGGAACCAATGGCCCCTCGTGCTGTTCCCACAGCCACCGCACCGAGCACGATTGACGCTAAACTGGCGGGCTTTGCTGGCCCGTATTCACCTCAGTAGGCACCATGGATATCCGACGAACCGTCCTCTGGATGATTTTTTCCTTCTCGCTGTTGCTCCTATGGAACAACTGGCAGATCCATAACGGCAAGCCGTCGCTGTTCGGCCCCACGCCTGCCGCCACCACGAGCGAGCCGCAGGCCGCCGCGAACAACGCAACGCCTTCGGTGCCCAGCACGCCCGCCCCGGCGGCTGCCGCCGCGTCCGCCGTGCCTGGCGCCGCCGCACCTGCTGCCGCGCGCTCGGAAGAGGTCGTCATCACGACCGACGTGCTGCGCCTGACGTTCGACACCATGGGCGCCCAGCTGGTGCGCGCCGAACTGCTGAAGTACCCGGCCACCGGCCAGCCCGACAAGCCCACGGTGCTGCTGGACCGCGCCGCCGGCCTGAACTACGTGGTGCAGACCGGCGTGGTCGGCGCCCCCAACGGCCAGAGCTTCCCCACGCACCAGACGCCTTTCCGCGTCGTGTCCTCGGAGCGCCAGCTGACCGGCGACAACCTGGTGGTCGCCTTCGAAGGCGAATCGGGCGGCGTGAAGGTCACCAAGACGTTTACCCTGCACCGCGGCCGCTATGACATCGACGTGCGCCACGACCTGGCCAACGTCAGCGCCGGCCCCGTGTCGCCCGCCCTGTACCTGCAGCTCGAACGCGACGGCAACGACCCCGCCGACACGTCCAGCTTCTATCACACCTTCACCGGTTTCGCCGTCTACTCGGAACAGGACAAGTTCCAGAAGATCACCTTCAGCGACATCGAAAAGAAGAAGGCCAGCTACATCAAGCAATCGGACAACGGCTGGATCGCCGTGGTTCAGCACTACTTCGCCACCGCCTGGGTGCCCCCGCAGGGCAAGCCGCGCACCAACGAACTGCTGGAAGTGCAGAAGAACCTGTACGCCGCGCGCAGCATCGAGGCCGTGGGCGAGATCGCCCCTGGCGCCGCCACGCGCGTGGATTCGCACCTGTGGGTCGGTCCCCAGGACCAGAAGGCCATGGCCGCCCTGGCCCCCGGCCTGGAACTGGTGGTCGACTATGGCTGGCTGACCATCATCGCCAAGCCGCTGTTCAAGCTGATGACCTGGCTGCATTCCATCCTGGGCAACTGGGGCTGGACGATCGTTGCGCTGACCGTGCTGATCAAGGCCGTGTTCTACCCCCTGGCCGCCGCCAGCTACCGCTCCATGGCCCGCATGAAGCAGGTGGCTCCGCGCCTGCAGGCCCTGAAGGAAAAGTACGGCGACGACAAGCAGAAGCTCAACGCGGCCATGATGGAGATGTACCGCACCGAGAAGATCAATCCACTGGGCGGCTGCCTGCCCATGGTGGTGCAGATCCCGGTGTTCATCTCGCTGTACTGGGTGCTGTTGGCCAGCGTGGAAATGCGCGGCGCGCCGTGGATCCTGTGGGTGCACGACCTGTCGATCCGCGATCCGTACTTCATTCTGCCCGCCATCATGATGGCCACCATGTTCCTGCAGATCAAACTGAACCCGACGCCCCCGGACCCCGTCCAGGCCAAGGTCATGATGATCATGCCGCTGGTGTTCGGCGGGATGATGTTCTTCTTCCCGGCCGGCCTGGTGCTCTACTGGTGCGTCAACAACACCCTGTCGATCGCCCAGCAGTGGTCCATCACCCGCGCCATGCAGCGCAAGACGGAAGCCGCAGCCAACCGCTGATATCTGCTCCCGCACCAGAAACCGGTCCCTTGCGGACCGGTTTTTTTTCGCCCCGCGGCCGCCTTCCGATGCCGATCCCTGGTTTTCTTGATAGTTATTCTTTATCAAGTTTTATAGATCAATCAACTTCACACAGTAAGGCAAGACCCCTATGATGTGTCGGAGATGGCCCCAGGCCGGCAATGCCGGGCTATCCCAGACACGGCGCGGGCCCTTCTGCGGCCCCGCATTCCAGGCATTTCATAGGGAGTGTGCTATGACCGACAAGAAGACGCATCTGACCACCGCCGCTGGCGCGCCGGTGGCCGACAACAACAACACGCTGACGGCCGGCCCGCGCGGCCCGGCGCTGTTGGAAGACTTCTGGCTGATTGAAAAGCTCGCCCACTTCGACCGCGAACGCATCCCCGAACGCGTGGTGCACGCCAAGGGTTCGGGCGCCTACGGCACCTTTACCGTCACCCACGACATCTCGCGCTACACCCGCGCCAACATCTTTTCCCAAGTCGGCAAGCAGACCCCGCTGTTCCTGCGTTTCTCGACCGTGGCCGGCGAGCGCGGCGCGGCCGACGCCGAGCGCGACGTGCGCGGCTTCGCCATCAAGTTCTACACCGAGGAAGGCAACTGGGATCTGGTCGGCAACAACACGCCGGTCTTCTTCATCCGTGATCCGCTGAAATTCCCGGACTTCATCCACACGCAGAAGCGCGACCCCAAGACCAATCTGCGCAGCGCCACCGCCGCCTGGGACTTCTGGTCGCTCAATCCCGAATCGCTGCACCAGGTCACCACCCTGATGAGCGACCGCGGCATTCCGGCCAACCTGCGCCAGCAGCACGGCTTCGGTTCGCACACGTTCAGTTTCATCAACAAAGACGGCGAGCGCTTCTACGTGAAGTTCCATTTCAAGTCGCAGCAAGGCATCGCCTGTCTGAGCGACGAGGAAGCGGCGCAAGTGGTCGCCCATGACCGCGAAAGCTCGCAGCGCGACCTGTTCGAGAACATCGAAAAGGGCAACTTCCCGAAGTGGACGCTGAAGGTGCAGATCATGCCCGAGGCCGAAGCCGCGACGTACCACATCAACCCCTTCGACCTCACCAAGGTCTGGCCGCACGGCGACTATCCGTTGATCGAAGTCGGCGTGCTGGAGCTGAACAAGAACCCCGAGAACTACTTCGCCGAGGTGGAGCAGGCCGCCTTCACGCCGGCCAACGTGGTCCCCGGCATCGGTTTTTCGCCGGACAAGATGCTGCAAGGCCGCCTGTTCTCCTACGGCGACACGCACCGCTACCGCCTCGGCATCAACCACCACCAGATCCCGGTGAACGCGCCGCGCTGCCCGTTCCACAGCTTCCACCGCGACGGCGCCGGCCGTGTCGACGGCAACGTCGGCGCAACGCTGAACTACGAGCCCAACAGCGCGGGCGAGTGGAAGGAAACCCCATCGGCAGGCGAGCCGCCGCTGGCGCTGGACGGCCAAGCCGCAGCGCGCTGGAACCACCGCGTGGACGATGACTACTACTCCCAGCCGGGCGCCTTGTTCCGCCTGATGACGCCCGCACAGCAGGAGCTGCTGTTCGGCAACATCGGCCGCCACATGGCTGGCGTGCCGGAAGAAATCCAGCGCCGCCAGCTGGAACACTTCCGCAAGGCCGATCCCGCCTACGCCGCCGGCGTGGCCAAGGCGCTGGGACTGAAGCTGTAATCCGCGACGTACACAAGTGCAAGGCGGCCCCTCGGGGCCGCCTTTTTTTGACTGCTGCGCGGCTCTGCGCCAAGGCTATCAGCGCTGCATGCCCCAGCGCCTGACCGTGAAACGCTCCACGGTATCGAACACCAGGTTTTCCACAAGCAGTCCGATGATCACCACCGCCGCCAGCCCCGCGAACACGCGATCTGTGTATAACTCGTTGCGGTTCTGGAAGATGTACCAGCCCAGCCCGCCCTTGCCGCTGGAAGCTCCAAATACCAGTTCCGCGGCGATCAATGTGCGCCACGCAAAGGCCCAGCCTATCCTCAGTCCGGCCAGAATGGCGGGCAAGGCGGCAGGCACCAGAATCTGCAACACGTAGCGCAGGCCGCTCAACCCATAGTTGCGGCCCGCCATGCGCAAGGTATCCGATACCCCCAGAAAACCCGCGTACATGTTCAGCGCCAGCGCCCACAGCACCGAGTGGATCAGCACGAACACCAGGCTGCCTTCGCCCAGGCCGAACCACAGCAACGCCAGTGGCAGCAGCGCGATCGCGGGCAGGGGATTGAACATGGCGGTCAAAGTGGACAGCAGATCGCGCCCGAAACGCGTCGATACCGCCAGCGTGGTCAGCACGAAGGCCAGCAACACACCCGCCGCATATCCCTGCGCCAGCACGCGCAGCGATTGCCCGGCGCGCGCCAACAGCTCGCCGCCGGCGATGCCCTGCACAAAGGCGACCGCCGTTTGCGATGCGCTGGGCAGCAGCAGGTCGTTATCGGTATAGCGCGCCGCCAGCTCCCAGATGCAGGCCAACAGCGCCAGGATCGCCAGCTTGCGCAGGCTGGCGTGCTGCCACAGGCGTTCATGCCAGGGCAGGGGCGCTTCGGCCGCCTGTGCAGGCAAGGGCGGCAGCTCGTACTCCACTTCGGGACGGATGGGCACGGCGCCTGCATATGCGTTGTTCATGCGGGAGTCCTTCAGGCCGCGGCCCGTTCAGCGGCAAGTTCAGCAGGCGGTTCCGCCGCCGCCACGTCGAACAGCAGATCATGGACGCGCCGGGCCGCGGACTGGAACGCAGCCGAGCCCTGGCTGTGCAGTCCGAAGGCATGAGCGTTCAGCTCCGCGCGCACGCGGCCCGGATGTGGCGACAGCAGCAGCACGCGGCTGCCCAGCACCAATGCCTCTTCGATCGAATGGGTGACGAACAGCAGCGTAAAGCGCACCTCTTCCCACAATGCCAGCAGCTCTTCCTGCATGCGCCGCCGCGTCAATGCGTCCAGCGCCGCGAAAGGCTCGTCCATCAACAGCACGCGCGGCTGCATCGCCAGGGCGCGCGCGATCGCCACGCGCTGCTTCATACCGCCGGACAGCGTATGCGGATAGGCATCGGCAAACGCGGACAGCCCGACCTTGTCCAGGTAGTGCATGGCCCGCTCGTCGGCCTCGCGTCGGCCGAGCTTGCGCGAAGCCACCAGCGGAAACGCCACGTTCTGCCGCAGCGTCTTCCATGGCGGCAGCTGGTCGAATTCCTGGAACACCACGATACGGTCAGGCCCGGGGCCGCGTACGGCGTTGCCATCGACCGCGATGCGGCCTTCGGTCGGTTCAATGAAGCCCGCGATCGCCTTGAGCAGCGTGGACTTGCCGCAACCGGACGCGCCCAGCAGGATGAAACGCTCGGCATCGTGCACGTCGAAACTGACCTGATGCGTGGCGCGCACGCGCCGTTCGCGCGTCTTGTATTCGATCGACACCTTATCCACAGCCAGCAAAGGCGTGGTCTTTTCGGCGTTATCCACAGGGGACGCAGCGCTCAAGCCCATTTCAGCTGCCTTGGGCCGTGAGGGGATCGTCAAAGAAGTAGTCGCGCCAGCTGGCCGGCGCATTCTTGATCGCGCCCACCTTGTGCATGAACTCGGCCAGCGCGTAGGTGTTCTGCGGTTCCAGCTTGAACTGCACATCGGGGTTCTTGATCACCTTGATCAGGAAATCGCGATCCAGTTTGGCGCCCGTGACGCGCAGATAGGTATCCGCGGCCTGTTCCGGATTGGCGGCGGCGAACTGCGCCGCTTCCTTCAACGCGGCCTGGAACGCCTTGTAGGTCTTGGGATTTTCCTTGCGGAACTTCTCGGTGGCAAACAGCACCGTGGACGAACTGGGCCCGCCCAGCACGTCATAGGAATTGAGCACGATGCGCGCCTTGGGATTCTCGGCCAGCTCCTGCTCCTGGAACGGCGGGTTGCCGAAATGTCCCGTGATTTCGGTGCCGCCCGCGATGATGGCGGCGGCCGCGTCGGGATGCGGCAGAGCGACCGAAATCTTGTCCAGCTTGTTGAACTGCGCGTCACCCCACAGCTTGGCCGACGCCAGCTGCAGCACGCGCGATTGCACCGACACGCCCACCGCTGGCACCGCGATACGGTCCTTGTCGGTGAAGTCCGCAATCGTCTTCACGTTGGGATTGTTGCTGACCAGGTAATAGGGAAAATTGCCCAGCGAGGCCACGCCCTTCACATTCTGCTTGCCGCGCGTGCGGTCCCAGATCGTCAACAGCGGTCCGACGCCCGCCCCCGCGATATCCACAGCCCCGGACAGCAACGCGTCGTTCACGGCGGCGCCTCCGGACAGCTTGGCCCACTCGACCGAGATATCCACACCGTCGGCCTTGCCGTGCTTCTCGATCAGCTGCTGATCGCGCGCCACGTTCAACAGCAGGTACACGATGCCGTACTGTTCGGCGATGCGGATGCGGCCTTCCGCCATGGCCGGCGTGGGCGAAGCCAGCGCCAGCACGGCAAGTATCAGCGCCAGGCCCGCGCCGGTGGCGGCCTGGACCAAACGATCACGTACAGCGGAGGAAAAACCCATGGCGGACCCTGTGGATAAATGGTTTTGTGCGAAATTTAGGAGAGCAGGACGTCAGAACGGCACGTCGCCTTCGATCGTCGTGCGGTACAGCTTGCGCCGCAGGTGGTCCGGCGTACCGCCGGCCAGATGGATCAACGAGCGGTTGTCCCAGAACACCAGATCGTGCGGCTGCCATTGGTGGCGGTAGATGTGTTCGGGCCGGATGCTGTGGGCAAACAGCTCGTCCAGGATCTGGCGGCTTTCGTCTTCGGGCAGGCCCTCGATGCGGGTGGTGAAGCCTTCGCTGACGAACAGCGCGCGCCGACCCGTCTCCGGATGCGTGCGCACGACCGGATGCACCACTTCCTGCACCTGCGCCACCTGTTGCGCGCTGAGGTTGGGACGCCACGAGCCTTCCTTCTGCAGCTGGCCGTACTTGGCCAGGTAGGAATGCACGGCGCGCTTGCCTTCGATGGCGTCGCGCAACGCGGCAGGCAGGGTGTCGTACGCCACATGCATGTCGGCGAACAGCGTGTCGCCACCTTGCGCGGGCAGCTCCTGCGCGTGCAGCAGCGAACCCAGGCTGGGCAGTTCCTTGTACGAGATATCCGAATGCCAGTATTTGCCGGCATCGCCCAGCCCTATAGGCTTGCCGTCTTCAACGATGTTGGAAACGATGAGGATCTCGGGATGCCCAGGCAGATGGAATTGATGCAGCACGTGGATCATCAGGCGTCCAAAACGGCGGCTGAAATCAACGTGCTGCTGCGGCGTGATGCGCTGATCGCGGAACACCAGCAGGTGATGGTCCAGATGGGCGCGATGCACCTGCGTGAAATCGGCCGGGGTCAGCTCGCGCGACAGGTCGATGCCGATGATTTCGGCGCCGGTCACGGCTGCCAGCGGGCGGATCGAAAAGGCTTGCGCCGCGGGTTCGGCATACGCCTCGGACCGGCGCAGCGCGTTGCTCTGGGACATGGATCGCTCCTTGCGCGAATACCGGCCAGGCCGGCTCAGGAACGATCCATTATGAAAACGCGCAACCCCTACGCAAACGAATTATTCGGCCTTTGTTCAAGCCTGCGCGTCATATGGCGCGCCTTCGCGTTGCGGCTATAAGCTTATTCACGCGAGAGGAACTTGCCGCGCACGGAGCCGATGTGCTGCTCCATCTTGCGCACCGCGGCCTTTTTATCGCCGCGCTCGACCATGTTGTACAGATCTTCCAGTTCGGCCACATTGGGCTTTTCCGCCTTGCCCGCAGGCGGGCGGAACCACAGGCGCATGGAACGGTCCAGCAGGCTGCCGGCGAACTCCGCAAGAATGTCGTTGCGGGCGGCTTCGTACAGCGTCTGGTGGAACCTGCGGTCGATCTCCATGCTGCCCAGGCGGTCCTGGCGTTCATGGCATTCCCAACCCGCCGCTACCAACGCTTGCAGGCGTTCCAGCAGCGCCGGCGTGGCATTGTCCACGGCCAGGCCGGTCAGATGCGGTTCGACCAGCAGGCGCGCGGCGATCAGCTCCAGGAAGCTGTCTATGGTCTCCGCTTTGACCAGGATGCCCTTGCGCGGCAGGATGTCCACCAGCCCCTCGCGGTCCAGCCGGTGTATGGCCAGATGGATGGGGCTACGGCCCAGCGACAGCTGTTCGCTCAGTTGCGCGACGTTGATCTGGTCCCCGGCGCGCAGCTCCTGCGTGAGGATCATGCGCTTGATCGCGATATACGCCTGTTCGCCGAGCGAAGCCGCCGGCGCGGTGTCTTCCTGCAGTCGCTTGGGGGTAGGGGTTTTGGGCATGCGGTGATGGTTGCTGACCACGCGCCGCAACCGGCGCAGACCGCTGCGATTATAGCGACCGGTGCGGGCGGGCCAGTGTTTCCTCAGTCGATGCGCACGTTGCCGTCCTTGATGGCCTGCCCATACTTGGCGGATTCCGCCTTCATGTATGCCGCGAACGCGTCTGGCGTGGAGGTTGCAGCCACCATGCCCTGCTGCGCCAGGATCTGGCGCACGTCCGCATCCTGCAGTGCCTCGGAGTACATCTGGTTCAAGCGCTGCACGCGATCCGCCGGTACGCCTGTACGCGTCAGCAGCCCCATCCAGGTTTGCGATTCGAAGCCCGGCAGACCGGCCTCGGCAAAGGTCGGCACATCAGGCAACGCCGGCGTACGGACGCTGCCCGCCACCGCCAGGGCGCGCAGCTTGCCCGCCTGGACATGCGGCGCAACCACGCCCACATCCCCCAACGTCGCGTCCACTTCGCCGCTCAGCACCGCCATGGTGGCCGGCGCCGCGCCCTTGTACGGCACATGCATCATGCCCAAGCCGGCCTGCTTCTTCAGCATCTCGAAGCCCAGGTGGCCTGATGAGCCATTGCCGAACGAAGAGAAGGTCGCCTTGTCGCCCTGGTCCTTGGCCCAGGCCAGGAACGCCTTGAGATCGCCGGCCGGCACCTTGGGTCCGACCACCAACACATGCGGGTTGGACGCCAACTGCGTGACCGGCTGAAAGTCCTTCACGCTGTCATAGGGCAGTTGGTTCAACAGATAAGGATTGATGACGAAGCTTGCTGCGATCAGCAGGACCGTGTTGCCGTCCGCCGGCTTGCCCAGCAAGGTCTGCGCGCCGATCACGGTACTGCCGCCTGGACGGTTTTCGACGATGATGTTGGCGCCGGTGTTCTTCGCAATGGCCTTGGCCAGCGCCCGCGCCAGCGCGTCGGAGGAACCGCCCGCGGTATACGGCACGATCAGCGTCATGGGCTGCGACGGGAACGTGTCGGCGGCGGCGTTCATGCTGGCCAGCGCCAGCGCGGCGGCCAATACGGTTTTCTTCATGATGTTTACCCCTTGATTTGTCGTCGTTGCCGCACGCCAGGCGGCCTATTCCGCGTGGCGCAGGCCTGCGCGCACAACGTTGCGCAGTGAACCTATCCCGTCCACCCAACACTCCACGACGTCGCCATCGCGCAGGAAAACGGGAGGCTGGCGGGCCGCTCCTATCCCTTCGGGCGTACCGGTCAGGATGACGTCGCCGGGCAGCAAAGTCAGTCCCTGCGATAGTTCCGCAATCACACGGGCCACGCTGAAGATCTGGTTGCGGGTATGGCCTGCCTGCATGCGTGTGCCATTGACCTCGCAGCCCAGGGCGAGATTCTGCGGATCGCCGATTTCGTCCGCTGTCACCAGTACCGGCCCCATCGGGCAGGTCGCGTCTAGGCTCTTGCCCTTGAACCACTGCGCGCCATGCGCGCGCTGCAGATCACGCGCGCTAAGGTCATTAGCCACCGTGTAGCCGAACACGTGGCCCAGGGCATCCTCCTCAGCAATATCGCGTCCTGGTTTGCCGATCACCACGGCCAGCTCGACTTCCCAGTCCAGTTTGGACGTGTAGGCTTCATGCAGCGGGACGCTGTCTTGCGGCCCGACGACGGTGGTGGGCAGCTTGCTGAAGAAAGTGGGGCGTTCGGGCAGCTCGACCTCCTGTCCTTCGCGCTTGCCCTTGCTTTCGTCGTAGTGCTTCAGGTAGTTCCAGCCCACGCAGAACACATTGCGCTGCGGCATGATGGGGGCAAGCAAGCGCACTGAATCCAGCGGCACGGCCGCGCCGCTGGCCTGCGCGACCTGGCTCAACAGCGTCTGCACGTCAGCCACGCCCTGAAAGGGCGTGATGGCCTGGCCGTCCAGCCGGCCCAGAACCGGGCCGGATTCGCTGGCATAGCGAACGATTTTCATGGGTGTCAGTCCGCAAGACGGGCCTGGCCCTGAATTTCCACCAGGATCTCAGGCTTGGCCAGGGCGGATACCTGTACCAGCGCGCAGGCAGGGAAATCGCCGCTGAAGAATTCGCGCCGCGCCTTCCACACCTGCTGATTGTCCGCCATGTTGGTCAGGAAGATCGTCAGCGTGACGATGTCGTCGATCTGGCCGCCCGCGGCTTCCAGGAGATGCTTCATCTTCGCAAAGATGACCTGGGCTTGTTCGTAGGCATTCGCGCCCTGGATGGTGTTGCCGTCGTTGGCACGGGCGGTCAGCCCCGACAGATAGACCGAGTCTTTCACGCGCAGGCAGTTCGACCACAGGCCGGGCTCGGCTTCGGCGACGTGGGGGCTGGTGATGCGGACTTTCTGGACCATGGGATTTCCTGTTCAAAGAGTAGGTTGGAACCGCCAATTAAAATAACAGTGATATTTCACAGTTATATCAATGCTAGGCTGACCCGCCGACGTCAGTCAAGGCCGTGCGGGCCTCGCGGGCATACGCATTTACCCTGGTAACGAACGAATTTCGCCGGCCAATCGCATCGCGACGCCTGTGGATAAGTCTTGGGATAAGCCTGGTGGCAAGCTAGGGAAAAGCGGTGGATTGTCGGGGGATATCCCGGTGGATAGGCGGTGAATAGCAGGTGGACAGCCTGTGTACAACTGGGCCTCGCCACGAAAAAAGGCGCGGGCTGTTAAGAGCCCGCGCCTTTTAAATCAAAGACTTGCGTGGATCAGGACTTCGGCAGAAACGCCTGAACCAGTTTTACCCAATACGTTGCGCCTACCGGCAGCAGGGCGTCGTTGAAGTCGTAATTCGGGTTGTGCAGCTGGCACGGACCCATGCCGTGATAGGTCTCCATGCGGTGGTCGCCATCGCCGTTGCCCAGGAACAGGTAGGTCCCAGGCACTGCCTCCAGGAAGAAGGAAAAGTCCTCCGCCCCCATGAAGGGCGGCATCTCGCGCTGCACGTTTTCAGCGCCGAACGCGTCTTCGGCGACCTGGGCGGCAAAGGCGGTTTCGTTTTCCCAGTTCACCAGAGGGGGATACGCGCGCACGAAATCCAGTTCGCCCGTACCGCCGTAGACCTGCGGCAAGGTTGTCGCGATGCGGCGCATGTCGGCCTCGATCTTGTCCAGGGTCTCCACCGAATACGTGCGCACGGTGCCGCGCAACACGGCTTCACCCGGGATCACGTTGTAGGCGTCGCCCGCATGGATCTGCGTGATCGACAGCACGGCCTGTTCCAGCGGGTTCTTGCTGCGCGAGATCACCGTCTGCAGGGCATGCACCATGTCGGCCGCGACAATGATGGGGTCCACCGATGCATGCGGCTGCGCCGCGTGGCCGCCCACGCCCTTGATGACGATATCCCAGCGGTTGCTGGATGCCATGGTCGGCCCCGCCCGGAAACCGAACTGGTTGACGGGCATGCCAGGCATGTTGTGGATGCCGAACACCGCGTCGCAAGGGAATTTATCGAACAGGCCGTCCTGCATCATGGCGCGCGCGCCAGCGTTGCCGCCTTCCTCGGCCGGTTGGAAGATGAACACCACCGTGCCATCGAAATCGCGATGTGTGGACAAGTATTGCGCCGCCCCCAGCAGCATCGTGGTGTGTCCGTCGTGGCCACAGCCATGCATGCGTCCGCTGATGGTGGACTTGTGCGCAAAGCGATTGTGCTCGGGCATGGGCAGCGCATCCATGTCGGCGCGCAGGCCGATGGTCTTCTTGCCGCTGCCGCCGCGCAAAACACCCACCACGCCGGTTTTCCCCAGCCCCGTGTGGACTTCCAGGCCCCAGCCGCGCAGACGCTCCGCGACCAGCGCGGACGTGCGCGTTTCCTGGAAGGCGAGCTCAGGATGGGCGTGGATATCCCGTCGCAATGCGGTAAGGTCGCCGTGGGCGCGTTCGATTTCGTCTATGGTTTTCATGGCTGTGGATAAGGCGTAAGGGTTGAATTCACATATCGTTCAGATGACAGGCGCTGAACTGGCCCGGGGCAATTTCGCGCAGCAGCGGCCGCTCGGCCTTGCAGCGCGGCATCGCATGCGGGCAACGCGGGTGGAAGGCGCAGCCCGTCGGCGGGTCCAGCGGCGACGGCAGTTCGCCCTTGATGGGCTGGTACGTGCGTCGCCCCGGCTGCAGCGTCGGCAGTTCCTTCAGCAAGGCCTGCGTGTACGGGTGGTTGGCGCGCTGGAAGACCGTGTCGGTAGGCGCCAGCTCCACCACACGGCCCAGGTACATGATGGCCACGCGGTCCGAGATGTGACTGACCACGCTGAGGTTGTGGCTGATGAAAAGATAGGTCAGGTCCAGGTCCGCGCGCAACCGTTCGAACAGATTAAGCACCTGCGCCTGGATCGAAACGTCCAGCGCGGCAACCGCCTCGTCGCAGACGATGACCGAGGGCTTGAGCGCGAGCGCCCGCGCAATACCTACGCGCTGCCTCTGGCCGCCGGAGAATTGATGGGGATAACGCTGTGCAAAAGCCGGATCCAGCCCCACCTGGCGCATCAGACCGGCCACGTACTCGGCCTTGTCGCGCGCGCGAACCAGGCCGTGTGCCACGGGCGCCTCGCCGATGATCTCGCGTACGCGCATGCGCGGGTTCAACGAGGCATACGGGTCCTGGAAGATCATCTGCACGCCCAGCTCATAGGCGCGCCGCTCCGGACCCGCCATGGCCTTCAAGGCGCGGCCCTTGTAGCTGACTTCGCCCGCGGTCGGCGGCAGAATGCCGGACACGATGCGGCCCAGCGTGGATTTTCCACAGCCGGATTCGCCCACGATACCTATCACTTCGCCCGGCCGCACATCCAGGTCCACGCCCGCCACTGCATGCACGACCTGTGTCTTCAAGCCCGCGCCCAGCAGGTTGGCGATACGGCCGGCCAGGTCCACGGGCTGCACGAAGCGCAACTCGACCTCGCGCAACGACAGGATAGGGACGGCGGGATCTCGTTCTGCGGCATTCATTTGGTATCTGGTCCTCCGGCATGCCAGCAACGCACCCATTGCGCCGGGCGCACCTCCACGGGTTGCGGTTCGACCAGACAGGCATCGGTGGCGCGCGGGCAGCGCCCGCGAAACGCACAGCCTTGCGGCAGGTTGAGCAGCGACGGCGTCATGCCGGGAATCGGGACCAGCGGCTTGCCGCGGGATTCGGGCGTGGGAATGGAAGCGATCAGGCCATGCGTATAGGGATGCATGGGATGGCTGATGACGGCCTGCGTGGTACCGGTTTCCACCACTCGTCCCGCGTACATGACCGAAACGCGGTCCGCCAGCCCCGCCACCACCGCCAGGTCGTGCGTGATCCAGATCAGGGCGGTGCCGGTCTCGCGGCACAGCTTCTGCACTTCGAACAGGATCTGGCCTTGTATGGTCACATCCAGCGCCGTGGTGGGCTCGTCGGCGATGATCAGGCGCGGCGAATTCAAAAGCGCAATCGCGATCGCCACGCGCTGCCGCATGCCACCTGACAATTGATGCGGATAGGTGCGCAGACGCTCCTCGGGCGAGGGAATACCCACCATGGCGAGCGTCTGCAGCGCGCGCTGGCGGGCCTGATCGCGCGATACCTTGCTGTGCGCCTGCACCGCCTCGATCATCTGCGTATCGACACGCAGCACCGGGTTCAGGGTCATCATCGGATCCTGGAAGATCATCGCGATCTCCTGGCCCCTGAGCTCGCGCCAGCGCGCAGGCGTCGCGCCGCGCAGGTCCTCGCCGTTGAGCCGCAAGGTGCCGTCGACGATGCGGCCCGGCTCGTCCAGCAAACCCATCAGCGAAAAGCCGGTGATGCTCTTGCCCGATCCCGATTCGCCCACCAGCCCCAGGATCTCGCCTTCGGCGAGCATCAGGTCCACGCCATCTACCGCCTTCACCACGCCATTACGCGTGTAGAAGTGCGTCTTCAGGCCATGCACCTCGAGTATGGGCGTCGCCAGGGACTTTTCCACAGGTGTCTGCATTGCGCCCGCCCTCAATTCGCGTGGCGCGGGTTGAGCACATCGCGCAGATGGTCACCCACCAGATTGATGGCGATGATGGCCAGCGCCAACGCGATGCCGGGGAAGAAGGAGATCCAATACTGACCGGACAGCAGGTACTCGAAACCGTTATAGATCAGCATGCCCAGCGACGGCTCCGTCACCGGCACGCCCACGCCCAGGAACGACAGCGTGGCCTCCAGCGCAATCGCATGCGCCAGGTCGATGGTGGCGATCACGATCAAGGGCGGCATGCAGTTGGGCAGCACGTGGCGAAACAGCACGCGCCCCCAGGACAGCGACATGCAGCGCGCCGCTTCGACGTATTCCTTGCCGCGCTCGACCAGCGCGGCACCGCGAGCGGCGCGCGCGAAATACGCCCACTGCACCACGATCAGCGCGATGATCACCTTATCCACACCCTTGCCCAGAATCGCCAGCAACATCAGCGCAACCAGGATGGCGGGGAACGACAACTGGATATCCACAACCCGCATCAGCAAAGCATCGATGCGGCCGCCGAAATAGGCTGCGATCAGGCCCACCGTAGCGCCGATGCCGAAGGCAGCGAGCACCGACACGCTGGCCACCAGCAGGCTGGTGCGCATGCCATACAGAATGGCCGAGAACAGGTCGCGCGCCAGGCCATCGGTACCCAGCCAATAGCGCATGCTGCCGTCGCCGCTTTCGCTGCCCGGCTTGAGCTTGGAATCCATGATGTCCAGCGTCGCCAGGTCGTAGGGATTCTGCGGCGCGATCCATGGCGCAAGCAGCGCGGCGCCCACGATCAGGACCAGCATGATCAAGCCCAGCGTGGCCAGCTTGCTGGCGAAGAAGTCCGACAGGAAGCGGCGCCACGGTGTTTGCTCCTTGGCCTGAACCGGGGGCGCGGCGGCGGTGGCGGGTGTGTTCATCGGCGGCTATCCAAACGTACGCGGGGGTCCAGCACCGTGTAGATGATGTCCACCACCAGATTCAACATGACCAGGAAGAACACGATCAAGAGCAGATACGCCACCACCACCGGACGGTCCAGGTTGATGATGGAATCGATCAGCAGCTTGCCCATGCCCGGCCACGAAAACACGGTTTCCGTGACGACCGCGAAGGCCATCACCTGGCCGAATTCCAGGCCTGCCACCGTCACCACGGGAATCAGGATGTTCTTGAGCAGATGCACGCCCAGCACGCGCTTTTCGGACAGGCCCTTGGCGCGCGCGAACTTGATGTAATCCATGGGCAGGGCTTCACGCGTGGCGGCGCGCGTCACGCGGATGATCATCGCGCACTTGGCGAAGGCAATCGTGGCCGCGGGCAGCGCCAAACTCAGCCAGCCGTCCAAGGTCAGCACGCTCAACTGCAGCGAGCCAATACTGACGGTCTGGCCGCGTCCGCCCGCCGGCACCCAGCCCAGCATCACCGCGAACACCATGATCAGCATCAGGCCGACCCAGAAGTTGGGCAGCGAGAAACCCAGCACCGAGCCCGTCATGATGGCGCGCGAACCCACGGCCTTGGGCTTGAGCCCCGCCAAGATGCCCAGCGGCACGCCGATCAGCACCGACAGCAGCATGGCCACGCAGGCCAGTTCCACCGTGGCCGGCATGCGCTCGAGGATCAGCCTCATGGCCGGTTCGCCCGTCAGGAAGCTGTTGCCGAAATCGCCGCGCACCGCCTGGCCCATGAAGATCAGGTACTGCCGCCACAGCGGCAGATCCAGGCCCAGCGATGCGCGCACCGCGGCGCGCTGCGCTTCGGTCGCTTCCGGGCTGGCCAGCATCGACACCGGGTCGCCCACCATGTAGATGCCGGCAAAGACCAGCGCCGACATGACCAGCATGACGACGATGGTCTGCAGCAGCCTTCTTACGATCGTTGCAAGCACTAGCGCCTTACTTCTTCAGCGTTGCAAACTGTGCGAGCGTGACTTGGTCTGGGCGGCCTTGATAGCGGATGTCGCTCTTCATTGCCCATACCGACAACTCGAAATGCACAGGGAGCATGGCGTAGTCATCCATGGCGATGTTGCTGGCCTTGGACAAGAGGTCCGCACGCTTGGCATCGTCCATGGTCGACGACGCTTCCTTCACCAGCGCGTCCATCTTTGGATTGGAGTAACGGCTGCGGTTGGTGGTGCCCAGGCCCGCTTCGGGATTGCGCGTCACCAGCAGCGAAGTCAGCGCGTTGGACATTTCACCGCTGGTCACGGACCAGCCCGCCAGATAGGCCGAGAACGCATAGCTGTCGCGGTTCTTGAAGAACACCGGGGGCGCCATCGCATCCACGCTGGTCTTCACGCCGATGCGGGTCCACATCGACGCAATCGCTTGCGCGACCTTCGAATCATTGACGTAGCGGCCCGACGGCGAACCCAGCGTGATGGAGAACCCGTTGGGATAGCCGGCTTCCTTCAGCAAGGCCTTGGCCTTTTCCACGTCGGCCTTGGGGGCCTTGGAATGCTCCTTGCTGGAACCGAACATGGGGTAGGGCAACAGATTGCCCGCGGGCAACGCCACCCCGCCCATCACGCGCTCGACCAGCGCATCGCGGTTGATGGCGAGCGACAACGCTTCGCGCACGCGCTTGTCCTTCATGGGGTTCTTTTCGGTGCCTTGCACGCCTGGCGAGGGCTCGGCGAACTGGTCCAGCGCCACGTAGACGACACGCACCGACGGCGTTTCCTCTACATAGAGTTTCTTGTCGCCCTTGAGCTTGGGCAGGTCGTCGGTCGGGGGATCCTCGATCATGTCGACGTCGCCCGCAAGCAGCGCCGCCACGCGCGCGGCCGCGTTGCTGATGGGACGGTAGACCACGCGGTCCCATTCTGGCTTCTTGCCCCAATAGTTGTCGTTGCGCGCCAGCACGAATTCGGCGCCGCGCTTCCAGGACACGAACTTGTAGGGACCGGTGCCGATCAGGCCGTCGCCGCTATTGAGTTCCGTCGTCGTCTTGCCTTCTGCCGCAGGACCGGACGCCGCCTTCTTTGACATGATGGGCAACTGCGCCAGGTTGACCAGCAGGTTCGGCGCCACGTCCTTGGTGGTGATGCGCACGGTGCTGGCATCGACCGCTTCGGTCTTCTCGACCGAACCCAGATACAGCGTGAACGGGGAAGGGCTGTTGGGCACCTTGGGTACCCGCGCATACGTAAAGACCACATCTTCCGCGGTGAACGGCGTGCCGTCGGAGAACTTCACATTGGGGCGCAGCTTGAAGGTCCACACCTTGCCGTCCACGGTCCAGGACTCGGCCAGCGCGGGCTGCGGCTTGAGCTGCGCGTCGGTGGCAACCAAGGTATCGAATATGGTCTGGGAGATCTGCGTATTGGGCGTGAGCGCGTGATACTGCGGATCCATCGAGGAAGGTTCGGTCTTCAAGGCGATCACCAGATCGCGGGCCATAGCCGAACTGAAGGTGCCGAAGGCCAACATCACCGCGGCTGAGCCGCAGGCCAAGACACGCGAAAACCGAGATGCCATTGTGATCTCCCTGGATTGTTTCGGGTTTTGAACCTCCGGGCCACATTAACCAGCAAACAAGGGACGGCGCAACAGTTATATTCCCTTATTGTTCTCGCCTTGCCTTGCCCGAAATATGTCCGCCTACGCCCCCATCGCCGCCATCGCAACCGCCCCCGGAAGAGGCGGTATCGGCGTCGTCCGCATCTCCGGCACGGACCTGTCCGAACTCGTGCGCCGCCTGTTCCAACGCGAACTCACGCCGCGCCATGCGCACTACCTGCCGTTCAAATCCGGTACGGGCGAATTGCTGGACGAAGGCATCGCCATCTATTTCCGCGCGCCGCATTCCTATACCGGCGAAGACGTGCTGGAACTGCAAGGGCACGGTGGCCCCGCCGTGCTGCGCCGCGTGCTGGAAAGCTGTCTGGCCGCCGGCCGCGACCTCGGCATCCGGCTGGCCGAGCCGGGCGAGTTCACGCGCCGCGCCTTCCTCAACGACCGCATGGACCTGGCTCAGGCCGAAGCCGTAGCCGATTTGATCGAGGCCTCGTCGGTGGCCGCCGCGCGCGGCGCCATGGCGTCGCTGTCGGGCGACTTTTCCGCGCGCGTGAACGACCTGTCGGACCGCATCATCCATTTGCGCATGCTGGTCGAAGCGACGCTGGATTTCCCCGAAGAGGAAATCGACTTCCTCGAAAAGTATCAAGCCCGCCCGACCCTGGAGGCGCTGACCGCGGACCTCGCCAAGCTGATTGCGCAGGCGCGCCAGGGCGTGATTCTGCGCGAAGGCCTGCACGTGGTGCTGGCCGGCCAGCCCAACGTCGGCAAGTCCAGCCTGCTCAATGCGCTGGCCGGCGACGACATCGCCATCGTCACCCCGATCGCAGGCACCACCCGCGACAAGGTGGTGCAGGAAATCCACATCGACGGCGTGCCGCTGCACATCGTCGATACCGCCGGGCTCAGGGAAACCGAGGACACGGTGGAAAGCATAGGCATTGCGCGCACCTGGCAGGAAATCGAGCGTGCCGACGTCATCCTGCATCTGCAGGATGCCACCCAGCCTGGCGACGAGCTGGACGCCCAGATCACGGCGCGCCTGCCGCCGCGCACGCCTGTGCTGAAGGTCTTCAACAAGGTGGATCTGCTAGCCACGCCCTTCGCCGCCGCTCCTCAGGAACTTGGCATCTCGGCCAAGCGCGGCGCGGGCCTCGACGAATTGCGCGCCGAATTGCTGCGCATCGCGGGCTGGAATCCCGGGGGAGAATCTCCGTGGCTCGCGCGCGAACGGCACCTGCACGCCTTGCAAGACGCGGCGGAACACCTGGAGCTTGCCGCTGCGCATGCGGAACAGGACGACCGGGTGCTGGACCTGTTTGCGGAAGAACTGCGGCTGGCGCATGACAGCCTGTCCAGCATCACGGGCAAGTTCACCAGCGACGATCTGCTGGGCGAGATCTTTTCGAGCTTCTGCATCGGGAAGTGATGTGGGGTCCATGGAGGTCCACCGAAGTCTGCTGATGTGCCTGTGAGCCGCATAAATAAAGGGATTTTTGTCTATTGAGTGATTCGGTGATACAGTCAAAGCCATCGCTATTCGGGTCCATATATGGGTCCAAGCTCACCGAATAGCCTGACTATTGACTTTCATGGACCCAAAGGAGGGTCCATGTCTCTCACAGACACCGCACTCAAGGCGCTCAAGCCGAAGGATGCCTCGTACATCGTCAGTGACGATCGCGGGCTGTACGTAGAAGTGCTGCCGAGTGGCAGCATCGTCTGGCGTTACCGCTATCGGCTGGATGGCAAACGGGAAAAGCTCACACTCGGCAAGTACCCCGCCCTTACCCTGAAGAACGCCCGCCTGAAGCGGGATGAGGCGGCACATCTGGTGGCGCTGGGCCAGTCTCCAGCACAGAAAAAGCAACAGGAGAAAGTGGCCGGCGCAGAAGATGCCACCGTGGCCGACTTCGCCGAACGCTTCTTCAAGGACATCCAGTCGCGCGACCGCAAGGATGTGACCATGCCTCGCCGCTACCTGGAGAAGGACATCCTGCCGCACATCGGCAGCAAGCCGGTCCGGGACATTACCGCCGAGGATGTGCGCAGCGCCATCTGGCGCAAGAAGGAACAAGGCTTCGATGCCGCCGCCGGCCAGGTGCGCGGCCTGCTCAAGCGCATGTTCGATTACGCGCTGACCTGCGGCCTGATCCAGGCCAACCCGGTCATGGCCCTGCCGATGCGGCACGTCTACCGCGCCGCCGCCCGCGAACGGGCGCTGACGCCGGACGAAATCCGGCAGTTCCTGCGCGCCATGCAGGCTTCCAACATCCGTCGCCAGTTCAAGATCGCCTTCCAGTTGATCCTGATGACCCTGGTGCGCAAGTCCGAACTGATGCTGGCGCAGTGGAAGGACGTGCATCTGGACGAAGGCGAATGGCACATTCCGGTTGAGAACTCCAAGACCGGCAAGCCGCACATCGTCTACCTGTCCACCCAGGCGCAGACACTGTTCAAGGAACTCAAGCCGCTGGCCAGCAGTAGTGACTGGGTATTGCCGGGACGTGGCACCCTGGCCAAGCCCTTCGCCAACAATGCGCTGAACCAGGCGCTGAAGGTGTCATTGCAGGGGCAGGAGATCCCCGCCTTCACGATCCATGACCTGCGACGTACCGCATCGACGCTGCTGCACGAACAGGGCTGGGTTTCGGATGTGGTGGAAAAAGCGCTGAACCACACCATCGGCGGCGTGCGTGGCGTCTACAACCGGGCGGAGTATGCCGAGCAGCGGCGGGAGATGTTGCAGGCATGGGCGGACTATATCGACGGGCTGGCACCGTCGGCCAATTTGGTGGTGTGAGTCCGGCCGAGGCGTTGGTGGCCTTTTCCCTTTTTTGGGTAGGGCCGTTACCCCTTGGTTGCCATTCCCTTGCCTCTGCCTTTTCCTTTTTGGCAAGCATTTGTGATCGACGATGATTATCAGATACTGATACAATTTTGAATCAACGTGTCATTGGATTCGCGATCATGAAGCGCTGCATTGTGGGTATCCGACAGCCAGAAGGTCCGCCACCGAAGGGAAGCGAAACGCCCAGTATTTGGTTTCCGTCTCTGGCATCACTGGCCGCAGTGCTGTCGGACGACAACCGCCGCCTGCTGCGCCTGATCCATGACCAACAACCCAAGTCTCTGACTGAGCTGGCCGAGCTCAGCGGCCGCAAGGTACCGAACCTGTCACGCACTCTGAGAATGATGGCCGATTACGGCCTGGTATCGCTGCAGCGCAATGTTCGGGATGTTCAGCCGACCGCACTGGCGACTGAGTTCCTGGTGGTGCTGGATTAATGGGAGCGGACATGAGGATAGCTTGCTGATAAACCAGGCAGAACAACTGCTCGACAAGAAACTGCCCCATTTTCGGCACACGCTTCGTGCTTGCGCCAAACCAGATAAATTGAAACAGGAACAACCCTATGACCAGCACCCAACAACGCGCCGCCTTGCAACGACAGATTTGGCAGATAGCCAATGACGTACGCGGCGCGGTCGACGGCTGGGATTTCAAGCAATACGTGCTCGGCACCTTGTTCTACCGCTTCATTAGCGAGAACTTCGCCAGCTACATTGAGGGCGGTGATGACAGCATTGACTATGCCCGACTGCCTGACGGCGTCATCACTGCGGACATCAAAGATGATGCCATCAAGACCAAAGGCTACTTCATCTATCCCAGCCAGCTGTTCGCCAACGTAGCCGCCGGTGCCAACGCCAACGAAACTCTGAATACCGATCTAGCTCGCATCTTCGCCGCCATCGAAAGCTCGGCCAGCGGCTACCCGTCCGAGCTCGACATCAAGGGTCTGTTCGCTGATTTCGACACCACCAGCAACCGCCTCGGCAACACCGTCAAGGAAAAGAACGCCCGTCTTGCCGCCGTGCTCAGGCGTGTGGCCGAACTCGACTTCGGCGGCTTCGACGCCAGCCACATAGACCTGTTCGGCGACGCCTACGAGTTCCTTATCTCCAACTATGCGGCCAACGCCGGCAAGTCCGGCGGCGAGTTCTTCACCCCTCAGAACGTCTCCAAGCTGATTGCGCAGCTGGCCATGCACAAGCAGGCCAGCGTCAACAAGATCTACGACCCTGCCTGCGGTTCCGGCTCACTGCTGCTGCAGGCCAAAAAGCACTTCGATGCCCATATCATCGAAGACGGGTTCTACGGCCAGGAACTCAACCACACCACGTACAACCTGGCGCGGATGAACATGTTCCTGCACAACATCAACTACGACAAATTCAACATCCAGTTGGGCGACACGCTGCGGAACCCGCATTTCGGCGACGAGAAACCCTTTGATGCCATCGTATCCAACCCGCCGTACTCGGTGAAGTGGATCGGCGGCGACGACCCAACCCTCATCAACGACGATCGCTTTGCCCCAGCCGGCGTGCTGGCACCCAAGTCCAAAGCCGACTTCGCCTTCGTGCTGCACGCGCTGCACTACCTTTCGGCCAAAGGTCGCGCCGCCATCGTCTGCTTCCCCGGTATCTTCTACCGTGGCGGAGCGGAGCAAAAAATCCGCCAATACCTGGTGGACAACAACTATGTGGAAACGGTGATTTCGCTTGCGCCCAACCTGTTCTTCGGCACCACTATTGCGGTAAACATCCTAGTGCTGTCGAAACACAAGACCGACACCAAAATCCAGTTCATCAATGCCAGTGGCCTGTTCGACAAGAAAACCAACAACAACGAACTGTCCGATAAACACATCGAACAGATCATGCAGGTATTCGACAGCAAGGCCGACATTGAGCACTTTGCCAAAGCGGTGGATTACGACGCGATCGCTGCCAACGACTACAACCTGTCGGTGAGCAGCTATGTTGAAGCCAAGGACAACCGCGAGGTGGTGGACATTGCTCAGGTCAATGCCGCTCTGAAAACCACTGTAGCCCGGATCGACAAGCTGCGGGCGGAGATTGATGCGATCGTGGCCGAGATTGAAGATGGGGAAGTTAAAGCATGAGTCGAATTGCACAATTAATTTCGGAACTCTGCCCAGATGGGGTGGAGTTCAAAGCACTTGGGGATATCTCCGAACTCGTGCGAGGCAATGGCCTGCCCAAATCCGTATTTGCGGAATCTGGTATTGGCTGCATCCACTACGGTCAAATTTACACGTACTACGGAATTTGGGCGACAAAAACCATTTCCTTCGTCGCTCCGGAAACAGCCATGCCGCTCGCCAAGGTTGACACTGGCGACATAATAATAACCAACACGAGCGAAAATATTGAGGACGTGTGCAAAGCGGTCGCATGGCTTGGTGATTCGCAAATCGTGACGGGTGGTCACGCGACTGTTATCAAACATCAACAAGACCCAAAGTACCTGTCATATTACTTCTGCACCCCGGAGTTTTTCGATCAGAAGAGAAAGTACGCGACTGGAACGAAGGTTATTGATGTATCAGCGAAGAGCCTTGCGAAGATTCGCATTCCTGTTCCACCGCTCGAAGTACAGTACGAAATCGTGAAAATTCTTGACACTTTCACGGAGCTGGAAGCGGAGCTGGAAGCGGAGCTGGAAGCGCGTCGGCGGCAATATAAGTATTACCGCGACGCGCTTCTCGCGTTCAATGAACGCACAGATAGCGCAAGCAAGCAAGCAAGCAAGCAAGCAAGCAAGCAAGCAAGCAAGCAAGCAAGCAAGCAAGCAAGCAAGCAAGCAAGCAAGCAAGCAATTATAAGGTGGATGATGCTGAATGAAATAGGAAAATTCATCCGCGGCCGTCGATTTACCAAAGCTGACTATGTGGAAAATGGCATCAATGTCATCCACTACGGCGAAATCTATACGCAGTACGGTGTATGGACGGACAAGGCTATTTCGCAGGTCAGGTCGGACATGGCAAGCACCCTGCGCTATGCCCAACCTGGCGATGTCGTCATTACCGGTATCGGAGAAACCGTCGACGATGTCGGAAAGGCGACGGCATGGATTGGCGATAAAGAAGTAGCCATCCACGACGACTGTTATGCCTTTCGCCATGATATGAATCCGAAGTTCGTTTCCTACTGCATGCAGACAACTTCCTTCATTTCGGAAAAAGCGAAGTATGTGGCACGCACCAAGGTCAAAAGACTGTTGCTTGATGGTTTCTCAAAAATCCGTATTCCAGTGCCGCCACGGGAAGAGCAGGACCGCATCGTCGCCATCCTCGATAAATTCAATACCTTGACGAACTCCATCAGCGAAGGCTTGCCGCATGAAATCGAACTGCGACGCAAGCAGTACACGCATTACCGCGACAAGCTATTGAATTTCGTGGAGTTGGAGGAAGCCGCATAACATGGGCAAGACGCTCGGGGAAGTCGCCAAACAACTCGGAGAGACCGAAAAAAAGGTGCTGCTGATCTACGCCTTCAACGGTTCGGGCAAGACGCGTCTTTCCCGTGAGTTCAAGCAGCTAGTCGCCCCTAAGAATGGAGACACTGAAGGATTGGCTGCTGATCAATCCGAGTCGCCGCGCAATAAAATCCTGTATTACAGCGCCTTCACCGAGGACCTGTTTTATTGGGATAACGATCTGACTCAAGATGTTGAGTACAAGTTGCGAATTCAACCTAATTCATTCACGGACTGGTTGCTCACGCTGCTCAGGGATCTGGGGCAGGATGGAAATATCGTCAGATACTTCCAGCACTATGCCAACGACAAATTGACCCCCCATTTCAGCGAAGACTTCTCCGAAGTCACCTTCTCGCTGGAGCGTGGCGACGATGAAAGCTCCGGCAGCCTCAAAATCTCGAAAGGCGAAGAGAGCAACTTCATTTGGAGTGTTTTCTACACACTGCTGGACCAAGCCATCAGCACGCTCAATGTCGCCGAACCGGAAAATCGCGAAACCCGGCAATTCGACCAACTAGAATATGTATTCATCGACGACCCGGTGAGCTCACTGGATGAAAACCACCTGATCGAGTTGGCCGTCAATCTGGCGGGGTTGATCAAGACCAGTCCGCCCGGCCTGAAATTCGTCATCACCACCCACAGCCCGTTGTTCTACAACGTGCTCTACAACGAACTCAACGCCAAGACCTGCTATTTACTGGAGCGGCTCGAGGATGGCACCTTCGCCCTCTTGGAAAAGAAGGGAGATTCCAACAAGAGTTTTTCCTATCACCTGCATCTAAGAAAAACCCTTGAGCAAGCGATTGCCGCCAATCAGGTCGAGCGTTATCACTTCACACTGCTGCGCAACCTCTACGAGAAAACCGCCAGCTTTCTGGGCTACCCGCAATGGTCGGAACTCCTGCCCGACGACAAGCAGGCCTATTTGAATCGCATCATCCAATTCACCAGCCATAGCACCCTGTCCAATGAAGCGGTAGCCGAGCCAACGCCGCAAGAAAAGCAAACGGTCAAATTCCTGCTGGACAATCTGATCAACAACTATGGCTATTGGCAGCAACAGGAAATGCAGAATGGTTGAGTACATCAAGCCCATCGCCGAGTCGAACAACTTCATCGTGCTCGACAGGTACGTCAAGGATTGGAAGGTTGCCGAAAGCTACCAAAGCGAAGGCGACCTGGAACGCGAGTTCATCCAAGATCTGGTAAATCAGGGTTATGAATATCTGCCCGACCTGAAAACACAGCAAGGCTTGCTGGCCAACGTCCGTGAACAATTGCAAACCCTGAACGGCGTCCGATTCTCGGACGGTGAATGGGCGCGCTTCGTGGAAACCTGGCTGGACAAGCTAAGCGATGGCATCGTCGAAAGAACCCGCAAGATTCATGACGATTACATCCATGACTTCGTGTTCGACGATGGCCGTATCCAGAACATCTACCTGCTCGACAAGAAGAACATTGCCCGCAACAAGGTGCAGGTGATCAAGCAGTTCGAGCAAACCGGCAGCCATGCCAACCGCTATGACGTGACCTTGCTGGTCAACGGCCTGCCGCTGGTGCAGGTAGAGCTGAAAAAGCGCGGTGTGGCTATCCGTGAAGCCTTCAACCAGGTGCATCGCTACAGCAAGGAGAGCTTCAACAGCGAGCATTCCCTGTTCAGGTATTTGCAGCTGTTCGTCATCTCCAACGGCACCGACACGCGCTACTTCGCCAACACCACGCAGCGCAACAAGAACAGCTTCGACTTCACCATGAATTGGGCGCAGGCCGACAACAGCCCGATCAAGGACTTGAAGGACTTCACCGCGACCTTCTTTCAGAGGCATACCTTGCTCAATGTGCTGCTGACCTATTCGGTGTTCGACGTCGGCAATACTCTGTTGGTGATGCGGCCCTACCAGATTGCTGCGACCGAGCGCATCTTGTGGAAGATCAAGAGCGCCTATCAGGCCAAGCACTGGAACAGCACCGAAGGCGGCGGCTATGTCTGGCACACGACGGGTTCGGGCAAGACCCTGACCAGCTTCAAGGCTGCGCGCCTAGCGACGGAACTGGAGTTCATAGACAAAGTATTCTTCGTGGTAGACCGCAAGGATCTGGACTACCAGACCATGAAGGAATATCAGCGCTTTTCGCCAGACAGCGTGAACGGCTCGGACAGCACTGCGGGCTTAAAGCGTAATCTGGACAAAGACGACAACAAGATCATTGTCACCACTATCCAGAAGCTCAATAACCTGATGAAGAGCGAAAACGACTTGCCGATCTACGGTAAGCAGGTGGTCTTCATCTTCGACGAGTGCCACCGCAGCCAATTTGGAGAGGCACAGAAGAACCTGAAGAAGAAGTTCAAGAGGTTCTACCAGTTCGGTTTTACCGGTACGCCGATCTTCCCGCAAAACGCGCTGGGCGCGGACACCACCGCCAGCGTGTTCGGCCGGGAACTGCACTCCTACGTCATCACCGATGCCATCCGCGACGAAAAGGTGCTCAAGTTCAAAGTGGACTACAACGACGTTCGCCCGCAGTTCAAGGCCATCGAAAGCGAGCAGGACGAGAAGAAGCTCAGCGCGGCGGAAAACCGGCAGGCCTTGCTGCACCCGGATCGCATCCGCGAAATCACCCAGTACATCCTGAACAACTTCCGGCAGAAGACCCACCGCCTGCAAGCGGGTGCCAAGGGCTTCAATGCCATGTTTGCCGTGAGCAGCGTGGATGCGGCCAAGCTCTACTACCAAGCCTTCAAGACCCTGCAGAAGGACAGCGACAAGCCTTTGAGGGTCGCCACCATTTTCTCCTACGCCGCCAACGAGGAACAGGACGCAGTAGGCGACATCGCGGACGAAGGCTTTGAAGTTTCGGCCATGGACAGCAGTGCCAAGGAGTTCCTGGAAGCGGCCGTTGCCGATTACAACGCACTGTTCAAGACCAGCTTCAGCGTGGACAGCAAGGGCTTCCAGAATTACTACCGCGACTTGGCCAAGAGAGTCAAAGAGCAGGATGTCGATTTGCTGATCGTGGTCGGGATGTTTCTGACCGGCTTCGATGCGCCCACGCTGAACACCTTGTTCGTGGACAAGAACCTGCGCTACCACGGCCTGATCCAGGCCTATTCGCGCACCAACCGTATTTTTGACGCCACCAAGACCTTCGGTAACGTCGTCACCTTCCGCGATCTGGAACAGGCGACCGTTGCTGCCATCACCTTGTTTGGTGACAAGAACACCCGGAACGTGGTGCTGGAGAAAAGCTACGCCGAGTACATGGAGGGCTTCACCGATGTCGTCACGGGCGAGGCGCGACGTGGCTTCAAGGATGTGGTGGGTGAGTTGGAGCAGCGCTTTCCCGACCCCACCAACATCGTCAAGGAATCCGACAAGAAAGCCTTTGCCAAACTGTTCGGCGAATACCTGCGCGTGGAAAACGTGCTGCAGAACTACGATGAATTCGCCAGCCTGAAAGCCTTGCAGGACATTGACACGAGCGACCCGCAGGCGGTGGAGGACTTCAAGACGAAACACTACCTAAGCGACGAAGATTTGGCCGTATTGCAGGCGATACACATGCCCGCCGATCGGAAAATCCAGGATTACCGCTCCACCTACAACGACATCCGCGACTGGCTGCGCCGGGAGAAAGCCTCGGCGGAAAAAGAAAAATCCAGCATCGACTGGGATGATGTGGTGTTCGAGGTAGATCTGCTCAAGTCGCAGGAAATCAACCTGGACTACATCCTGGAATTGATCTTCGAGAAGAACAAGAAGACCAAGGACAAGGTGGCTCTGATCGAGGACGTGCGTCGGGTGATCCGCGCCAGCCTGGGTAATCGCGCCAAGGAAAGCCTGGTGGTGGACTTCATCAACCAGACCGACCTGGATGGGCTGGGCGACAAGGCCAGCGTGATCGAGGCATTCTTTAGCTTTGCCCAGGCCGAGCAGCAGCGCGAGGCTCAGGAGTTGATCAACGACGAGACGCTGAATGCAGAGGCGGCCAGACGGTACATCAGCACCTCACTGAGACGCGAGTTCGCCAGCGAGAACGGCACCGAACTCAATGCCCTGCTGCCCAAGATGAGCCCGCTCAATCCGGAGTACCTGACAAAAAAGCAAAGCGTCTTCCAGAAGATCGCCGCGTTCGTCGAAAAATTCAAAGGGGTAGGTGGGCAGGTGTAACCGGCCAGAGTTATCGCACTGGCGTTAAAGCGTGCCTGGTCGACGTACAGACCACGTTGAGATACTTGGTATGAATGGCAAAAAATTGATCCGCAACAGCACAGCCGAGTTTCTGATCTTCACTGGCCAGGCCGGCGAACAGAGCATCGAGGCCCGCTACGAGGACGAAACCCTGTGGCTGTCGCAGAAGCTGATGGCCGAGTTGTTCGGGGTGGACGTGCGCACCGTCAGCGAGCACCTGAAGAACATCTTTGCCAGTCATGAGCTCGCGCCTGAGGCAACTATCCGGAAATTCCGGATAGTTCAGCAGGAGGGCCAGCGGGAGGTGTCCCGCGCGGTGGACTTCTACAACCTCGATGCCATCATTTCCGTCGGCTATCGGGTCAACTCCCTACGCGCAACGCAGTTCCGCCAGTGGGCGACCGGCGTCCTGCGTGAGTTCGCCATCAAGGGGTATGTGCTGGATCGTCAGCGCATGGAAAACGGCAGCTTCCTGGGCGAGGACTACTTCGAGCGGCTGCTGGCGGAAATCCGCGAGATCCGCCTCAGCGAGCGACGCTTCTACCAGAAGATCACCGACATCTACGCCACCAGCGTGGATTACAACAAGGACGCACCAACTACCAAGGCATTCTTCGCCAAAGTACAGAACAAATTGCATTACGCCATCCACGGCCATACCGCGGCAGAGTTGATCCGCAAACGGGCCGATAGCAGCAAGCCACATATGGGGCTGACTTCCTGGGCGAGCGCGCCCGAAGGCAAGATCCTGAAAACCGACGTAGCCGTGGCCAAGAACTACTTGACCAAGGACGAGTTGGATTCATTGGGTCGTATCGTCAACGCCTATCTGGAGTTGGCCGAGGATCGTGCTCGCCGCAAGATTCCCATGAGTATGGAAGACTGGTCCAAGCGGCTGGACGCCTTCCTAGAATTTGATGAACGGGAAGTGCTACAGAGCAGCGGCAAGATTTCTGCGAAACTTGCCCAGACACATGCGGAAAGCGAATTTGAGAAGTACAGAATTGTGCAGGATCGCCTGTTTGAAAGCGATTTCGACAAAGCAGTGAAAAAACTGACGGCCGGTGAGTCAAACACCAGAGATGGCGGATAAGCCTCAGGTTCCCAGATAGATAGACGTCACTTTCAGCCTTTCATGCCCGAGTTCATGGCTGATCTGCTGTCGGGCGTGTTGGTCACTCATTCTCTGACTGCTACTGAGCTGAGCTTTATCAGGGCCACCCGCCGCCGGCGCCTTCCATCCCGTCAGCACCTCATACCGCATCTGCGCATACCGATGCCGCAGCCCGTGCATGTTGCTCAGCCCTGCTGCCTTGCACTGACCGTCGTAGGCATGGCGCTGTTGGATGTAGGTCTTGTGTGATGGAATCAATGATCCCAGGCCTGCCAAGCGATGGGCCTCATCCAGCACGGCACGCTGCTCCGGTGTCGTGATCGGCACCGTCCGGTCGCGTCCACCCTTGGCCCATGACCCCTTGATGGCGATGTGGTCGCTACGGTCGGCATAGCGGGGTTGGAACTTGATGGACTCTTCGCGGCGCAGGCCGAAGGCCGCTTGCAGGCGCAGGCTCATGCGGACGTGCGGATCGGTGATCCGGTCCAGCCTGTCATCGAGTTCCTTGGCCTTGCTTTCGCCGGTCACATAGCGTCGTTCAGGGATACCCAGCTTGGTGTTGTCCGCTGGCAGGATGCCTGCCTTGCCGACCTTTTCGGCCCACCAGCGCAGGTGCGCCATACGATTCTTCAGCGTGCCGGCCGACAGACCTTCGGCTTGCCAGCGCTGCAACAAGGCTTCGACATGCTTGCCCTTGAGCGAGGTGGCTTGCATCTGGCGGAAGCCTGCTTCGCGCAGTTGACGGGCGGCCAGGGTCAGCGACCGTTGCCGATCCGCCTGGGTGGCGTGGCTGCCGTCGCGGTTGCGTAGGCAGAGCTGGCGCAGGGTATAGGTCAGGTCGTCCATTGGTGTGGACCTCCATCGGCTTTGGGGCTGAGATACAAGGGTCAGTGTTTTTGCCAACTCGCCAAGGCGAGATCCCCGAAGGGCAAGGGCCAGGTGCTCAGTTCACCTGTGGCCTCGAATGAGACGTCCGCCTTGCTTCCTGTGGGAAGGCCGAGCGGAGGAATTGCGAGAGACGACAACACGATGTGCTGGGATGGGTACCTCCTGTGGTGCAGTGTGGAAAAGGTGCCGGCTGGCTGCGCAAGGTCGGGCGACCAGCGATGAGCGCCTAGAACGGGGATGTGTGTTGCGACGATGGCGGGACGAACCACGCCGAGAATGAGAAAAGCTCTGCCCATGGGTAGGGCGGCACACAGAGCGAGCCTGGGTGTGCCTGGTTGGTTCCGTCCGGCGAACCGGGTCGGCGCTTGCAGGAACCTGCGCCAGGGTTCCGGTGTTCATACCCACCGGCAGGTCGTTGCTGGGCCAGTGTGTCGGGGCATCGTCATGTGCGCAGCCATCAATGCGATGCTGCGCCAACCCGCATTGCTGCTGCAGTTTGCCGGGCCGTCACTGCGGCGTGCAGTGACGGCCCTATCGGCCTTACGTCGCACCCAGCGGATCGAGCCTTGCAGCAGCATGCGTGTTCCCTGGGCCTGTTGGCAGCGTTCCGCTGTCAGCCATGCATCCGATGATCTGCCCGATGGGCAGCGATGGCGTCTTCAGCATGCGCCGGATCTGCTCCAGATGCCGTTGCGCCACTTCGCGCGACGCAGGTTTTGCGGCTTGGTTGCTGGACGCTGGAGAAGGGGCCGGCGGCGAGCCATGCTGGCTGTTGCTGATGGCCTGCATGGGTGTCTGCTGTGGAGTGGATTTGCGCGCCGCCCAGAGCTTGAACACGCCTTCCACGGCCTTCTTGATCAACCCGTAGAGGTAGGCGATGGCGTTGTGCACGCTACCTGATTCGCAGCGCACGTTCCACTCGGCCAGCACTGCCAGGCGTTGCTCCGGAGGCAAGCCCCTGAGACGCGCGGTGAGAACCCGTTGCTGATCCTGCGGCAGTTGCCGGAAGCGGGCTGGCACATCTGACCTGGATACCTGCTCTTCGGTTGGTGAGCGGTACGTACGTACTTCTTTTAATACTTCTTTTACAGTACGTACTGCTGTCGCAGACGCCGGTACGGGTTTCGGAATGTCGCTGCTGGCTTCGGGCACGCGAGCATCAGGCGAAGTAGGACCACCAGGACTGCCCGGATCATGGTCATCGCCCCGGTGTTGCAAGCGCCTGATCCGCTCTTGCATTGTTGCGGGCAGCTTTCCCAACCTGTCTGGATGGCGCATGGCCTCGTCGAGAATGGACTGTGCCAGTTGGCGAATCGTCGCACTGGCATGGCCGAGCGCCCGTTCCAGCAGGGGCAGGTAGTCCTCGTCCTCCATGCAGGCGTCGTCGAACGCGAGGGGCTGATTGCGCACTGCGTAGCGGCTGGCCATCGAAAAGCCAGTCATGGGATTGCGGCGGTACTCGACCAGCGCAATCCACGTGGACAGTCGCAGGCACAGCACGGCCCTGGACACGGTTTCAAGGGCCGCCCGCTTGCTGCCCGGTGCACTGGGCAGGTACCCGCGCAACGCGTCATAGCTGAGAACCACGGTGCCGTCGCTGCTGGCCAGCGCGCGGAAAGTCAGCCAAGCGTTGCGCTCCAGAGGCGTCAGCCGCTCATCGAGCAACAGGGCTTTCGGGGTGATGATGTCTGAAGCTTGGTGTGACATGGTGAGGCTCCTATCGGTATCGGCCAACTGGCCAAAGGAGCTGTCATCTCACCCCGGCATCATCGCTGTCGCAGCCATCAATCCGAACTGCGTTCTTCCCGATTTTTCGGGCTGAAGCAGGGCGCAACATCCTTGGTGTTCCGAGTCAGGAGGTGGGAAAATGAGCCTTCGCTACGGTCATTGGACGTTGCTGAACGCCGATGGCCATGTTCGCCGTCCTTGATCAGACCGCTTACTGGCGCGCTGCACCGGCGACGAGAGCGAGGGGAGCGTCCAGGGAGGGCCATCCGCCGCCACCAAGGGACACGCTTGGTATTTGGGTCCAAGAATAGGTCCAAGCGCGTTTCGTAACCGCCATGACTACCTTTAAAATCAACGACATGTGGGATAAATGCCGCTTCTGTATCGGAAAATAAGCCTGAGCGGCGGCGTTTTGCAGCGCTGCAGCTCAGGGCTTGCGCGCCGCTTCCACCAGGCATTCCGACAAGCGGTCGAAATGCGACAACGCCGCCTGGCTGAGTTCGACCTGCTTGCGGCGCGCGTCCTCGGTATCGACGAGCAGTACCCAGCCTTTCTCGCGCATCGATTTCAAGCGTGCGTGCAAGGTCGCGGGCGACCCTATGCTGTCCACCGCCATCACATCGCGCACAGACAAGCGGCGTTGTTCCTGCGACGCGCGCGCGATCAGTGTGAGTATGCGTTCTTCCAGGGGATCGAGCGATGGCAGCGCGGGCAGGCCGCGCAGCGCATCGGTCAGGCGCAGAAAGCGCATGTAGATGTCGGCGGGTCTCTTTTTTTCTTTCATGGATAATGGACGCAGCGACTGACAAGCGGCGGAATTCCAAATATGGAGAACATTCTAGATCAGGGTAAGTGGGCTCTGGTGACGATGGCGCTGTTCCTGGGCAGTCTGGTAGTCAATGAATGGGTGTTCACCAACCTTGAGTTTGTGCGGGGCGTCAATTGGATCTATCTGCCGGCGGGCGTGCGCCTGATATGCACCTTGCTGTTTGGCCTGCCCGCGGCGCTCGGACTGTTGGCTGGATCGTGGATCGCCTGCTTCTGCTACTACTTTCCGGACGACATGCTCCGCTCTGTCGCGGGGGGCATCATGGCCGCTGCCGCTCCCTACCTGGCGTGCCGCTGGGCCCGTTCGGCACTGCGATTGCAGCCCGACCTGGGCAACCTTACCGCCTGGCGCCTACTGATCTGCGCAGTGGTCTATGCGGTAATGAATACGACCATTCACCATCTCTGGTTCTTTCTCCAGGGAGAGAGAGCCGTGCTCGCCGACGGCTTCATCGCGATGCTGACCGGAGACATTGCGGGATCCTTGATCGTGTTGTACACGCTCAAGGTAGTCAGTGCCTTGGGACGCTCGTTGTTGCGCCGACGCGCGGCCTGACTGCCCTAAGGGACCAGCCTCAGGTTTAGCCCGCCACCGCGGCCGGGTTGCCTTCGGATTCGCTGTCTTCCTGTACCGGCGCAGGCGGCGAGGCCGCTTCGGCATTGCCCAAGGCCCGCTGGGCGCGCTCGGCCAGCAGGCGCATTTCCCGCGCTCTTTTGCCATGCAGCACCCGGCCGAATGTGTTGAGGTTGAGCGCCATGGTTCTCAGCTCCGACAACTCACTATCCGACAAGGCGATGCCGCTATCCCTGTGTTGCTCGACCCGGTCCAGCACGCCTGAACAAGCCTCGTGGAACGTTGCATACTCGTTCCACAGATTGTCGGACGCGCTGTTCCCCGGGAAAGACGTACTAGGTGCCATTGACACTCCTTTGCGGGATCACTGAGCCAATTTCTTCGGTGATCGCACATCATCTTCGGGGTATACACGCGAACTATTAGTTATAAATTCTATAACCAATTGGAAAAACAATCTTGCGACCTTGCCGCACGTCCTATATTTCTGGAAAATCCGCCCACACCGGGCGGCGCTCTATCCGGAACTCGCATGCACCCCGACATACGCCTCGCCAGCCTTGACGACCTGCCCGACATCGAGCGGATCGTCGCGCAAGCCTACGGCCACTATGTTGCGCGCATCGGCGCAACACCTGGACCGATGCTCGACGATTACGCCATCCGCGTCGCACAAGGCGTGGTCCATGTGCTGCGGGTGCACGGTACCGTGCAAGCTGTGCTGGTCCTGATTCCGGAACCCGACTGCCTGCTGCTGGACAACATCGCGGTGGATCCGCAAGCGCAGGGCAAAGGCTATGGCCGCGACCTGATGCAATTCGCAGAAAATGCAGCGCGCCAGGCCGGGTATACCTGCATCCGGTTGTACACGCAGGAGAAGATGACCGAGAACATCGCGATCTACACGCGGTACGGATACATGGAAACCCATCGCGCGGAAGAAATCGGGCTGAAGCGCGTTTTCATGAAAAAAGCCCTTATATAAGGGCTATTCTTACTTTTTTATTAACACGAGCATTTGCTCATATTAATAAAAATCCATTCACTCATCGCGGTCCTGGGCAACGACGCGCTGCGCGCGCCGATTGCTGGCCAACGATTTCGCATATACCGAATCCGGCCGTATGCGATGCGCAATCACGTAACCCGTGATGCAGGCCAGCATGAGCGGCAGCATGACTTCATAGCTGAGCGTCATCTCGAAAATCATCAGAATGGACATCAATGGCGCATAGGTGGTGGCAGCCAGCAACGCCCCCATGCCCACCACCGCATAGCTCGATACCGCCGACAGATCCCCCGCGGGAAACAAAGCCTGCAGGCCGGTCCCATACAAGGCGCCCAGCGCCGCCCCCACGAACAACGTCGGCGTGAACACGCCGCCTACCGCGCCCGATCCCACGCTGGCCGCGGTGGCCAGCGTCTTCAAAAGCAGGATGGCGGCCACCGCCTGCCAGGCCCACTGCGTATGCAACATGCTGTTGACCACGCTGTAGCCATTGCCCCAGACCTCGGGATTCACCACCGACAAAGCGCCGACGATCAGTCCGCCCAATGCCATGCGCGCCCACAGCGGCGCGGGCACGCGGCCGAACGCGGCGCGCGCCGTGTCCAGGAAACGCAGGAATTGCGGCGCTGCGAGGCCGGCGATCACCCCCAATCCCAGATAGTTGATGACCTCCCAGCCAGACACGAAAGTGAAGGGCGGCATATGGAAAACCGCGTCGTAATGCAGGATCTGGCGCGTCACGATGTTCGCCACGACCGACGATACGACCAGCGGCACCAAGGTGGCCGAAGCGATCGCGCCGTAAACAATCTCGGATATGAACAAGGCGCCGGCGATGGGCGCGTTGTAGGCGGAAGTAATCCCCGCCGTGGCGCCGCAGGCGACCAGAAGGCGCAGATGCCTGGGCGGAAGCACCAGATAGCGGCCGGTCAGGGATGACAACATCGCCGCCAGCTGCACCATGGGACCTTCGCGGCCGATGGAGGCGCCGGAACCGATGGAAAAAATCGACGACAGGCTGCGCGCGACCGTCTGGCGAAAGCCGATGACCCCGCGGCCGATGGAAATCGCCTCCATATAGTCCGCCGCGCCGCGCCTGGGCAGCCATCTGGCCGCCATTTGCAGTATGGCGCCCGCGATGGCGCCACCTATGGCCGGCATCAGGAAGCGTTGCCAGGAACTCAGCCCGCGCGCCAGGGACACCATGCCATGAGGAGTGTCCTCCCCACCCAGCAACATTTGCGTCCAGGCCAGCATTTCCCGGAAGACCACGGTGGCCAGCGCCCCCAATAGGCCCATCAACGCCGCCGCGCAGAGCGTGGCCGGCAAGTTGTCCGCCAACAAACGGCTACGCAGCCAGATTGCCCAGCCCGCTTTCTTGATTCTGATTTCTGTCGCCATGGCGGAATTCTACGGCGGAACCTGCTCACTTTTTGTTCAGTTCCCAGTCAAGAAGAGCTGCACGTCTCCCCTCGAATGCCTCTTTCCGCGAACGCCTTGGAGAGCCTCTAAACGCCGCCAGAAGGCCGAAAAAGCAGGGTGGCAACCCGACGTTTTTCGGGGTAAAAGTGCCGTTTTTGGAACCCGTCCGGCAGAAACGCCCTGTGGATAACTCCTAAGTAGCCGCCTTGTGCACATTTTGTGGAGGCAAGTTGAACAAGCGGGGGTTTCGGACAGGGTCCAAAATCTTGTCCAACTTCAGCTTTTTTCCCACACAGAGTTCTTGCACAGCCAAAAACGGCTGCAAGCTGATGAAAAAAAAGAGGTTTTCAAGGTTAAGGTAGTTATCCACAGGCCTTATTAATCATTAGTCTTTATATAAAGAGAAATAAAGGAAAAGCCAAACATGCTCTCCCATTCCGCCCAGCCATCCCCCCCCGGACTCCGTCCATGCGCATCCTTCTGATAGAAGACGAAGCCGAACTTGCACGCTGGCTTTCAAGAAGCCTGGCCAGGCACGCTGGTTTCGTCGTTGAGTGGGCTGATGACGGGCTGGTCGCCGAAAGAAGGCTGGCGATGGAAGAATTCGACGCGGTCATCCTCGATCTGGGACTACCGGGTATGGATGGCCATGCTTTGCTCGCGAAGATTCGCGCGCGGGACGACCGTACGCCGGTCCTGGTCTTGACCGCGCGCGATTCGTTGGCCGAAAAAATCGGGACGCTCCACCAGGGAGCAGACGATTTCCTGCCAAAACCGTTTGTTGTGGAAGAGTTGGAAGCGCGGTTGATCGCACTCATCCGACGCAGCCGTGGGAGAGAACACCCGCGCCTTACACTGGGAAACCTGGTTTTCGAGACTTCCGCTCAAAAATTCACGGTCAACGGACAGCCCTTGCAGTTATCCCCACGTGAACACTCGGTTCTGCGGGTACTGATCCAAAAAAGCGGCGAACCCATCAACAAGCAGCAGATCCTGGACCGCATCCTGACCGACGATGCGGACATCAACCTGGAAGCCATCGAGGTGGTGGTGCACCGTTTGCGCAAAAAATTGGCCGACACCGGCGTGCAGATCGTGACCATGCGAGGCATGGGCTACTGCCTGGAGAACCTTGTTGACAACTAGAAGTGCGCAAAAAAAAGGGTTTTTCAGTGCAAAAAAGCGCAACCGCACACTGAAGACCCAGCTCCTCTGGTGGCTGATCCCGACCCTGGTCTTCGTGATGATGGGTGCCCTGTGGCTGTCGAACCACCAGCTGCGCAACCAGGTCGACATTGCCTATGACCGTTCGCTTTCTGGCGCGCTCCGCGCGATCGACCACAACATATCCACAGCCAGCGGTGGATTAGCCATGGAGCAGCCATACCTGATGCTGGAATTTTTCGAGCTGACGGCCAATGGCAGCGTGTTCTACCGGGTCGCCACCGAGGACGGGCTGGCCGAAATCGGCAGTCCGGGACTGCCCATGCCTGCCGAACCGCTGATTTCGGGCGAACCGCGCTTTTTCTACGCCGATTACCAGGGCACGCCAGTGCGGGTTGCGGCGCTGGCACGGCCCATGGATCCACCTCTGTACGCAAATAAAGGGGGACGGGTTATCGTGCAGGTAGCCGAAGGCCTGGATACCCGCCAGGCCTTCCTGCACCAGGTGCTGGTACGCTCGGTGGAGCGGGACCTGGCCGTGATCCTGATCAGCGTTCTGGTGATCATCCTGGGGGTTTTCATGGCCCTGCGCCCCCTGGTCAGGCTGCGTCAGGAGGTGGAAGGGCGTTCCGCGGACGATTTAAGCCCCGTGAGCGCGTCGGACATGCCAGGTGAGGTCCTACCCCTAGTCGCGGCCGTAAACCTCCACATGGCCCGTTTTGCGGCCCAGGCGAGGGTCCAGAGCCAGTTCCTGGACGACGCCTCGCACCAGTTGCGCACTCCGTTGTCGGTTTTGCGGACCCAGACCGCCTACGCCCTGCGCGAAACAGACCCCCAGGAGGTCCGTACAGCCCTTCTGGCGATGCAGGAGGGCCTGGACAGGGCCGTACGCACCACCAACCAAATGCTCGCCCTGGCGCGCGCTAAAGACGCCTCCCTGGCCGAAGGCGGTTTCAGCCCCGAACCGGTGGATGTGGTGGAGCTGGCTGACGGGGTCATCCGCAGCCTGCTTCCGACCGCCCGAGCCCGCCAGCTCGACATCGGCCTGGAGGCCGAGATCCGCCCGGTGGCGGTCCAGGGGGCGGACTGGCTGCTGAGGGAAGCGGTCAGCAACCTGGTGGACAACGCCATCCGTTACACCTCGCCCGCAGGGGAGGTCACGGTAAGGGTGCAGATCGACGCCGGGCAGGCCCGGCTGGTGGTCGAGGACAGCGGCCCGGGCATGTCGGCGGAGGACATCGCCCGCGCCTGCATCCGCTTTCGCCGGGGAGCTGCTGGCAAGAACAAGCCCGGAGCCGGCTTGGGGCTGGCCATCGTCGGGACGATTGCCGAGATCCTGGGGGCGCGGCTGGTCCTGGAGAACCGGGTGCCCTTGCCAGGCCTGAGGGCGGCATTGGTGTTTACCCTGGAAAAACAGGAAGATGCTGCGGCGCACCAGGAAAATGCCGGAATTTGAAAGCTTTTGGAAAGCTTCGTTTTTGTACGGTTGCGTCCACTGGGGCCGTTATCACGGAAAGAACCGTCTGAGCAGAGCTTCCAGCCATACCTAGACCTATAAATCTCGGAGACGCAAAAAATGCAGACTAGTCTGAAACTGCGCCTGGCCGCCGTCGCGGCGCTGGGCACGATTACCTTGTCCCTGGGCGCCGCTCACGCGGCCGACGAGCCGCGCCGCCCGGAATGCATCGCGCCCGCCCAGCCTGGCGGCGGTTTCGACCTGACCTGCCGCCTGGCCACCGAAGGCTTGAAGCAAAGCGGCGCGCTCAAGAGCACCATGCGCATCGTCTACATGCCTGGCGGTATCGGCGCCGTGGCCTACAATAACATCGTGGCCCAGCACCCGAACGAACCGGGCACCATCGTGGCCTTTTCCGGCGGTTCGCTCCTGAACCTGGCCCAGGGCAAGTTCGGCAAGTACAACGTCGACGACGTGCGCTGGCTGGCCGCCATCGGCACCGACTATGGCGTGGCTGTCGTCCGCAACGATTCTCCATACACCGACCTGAAGAGCCTGATGGACGCCTTCAAGCAGGATCCGACCAAGATCGTGCTGGGCGCCGGCGGCACCGTGGGCAGCCAGGACTGGATGAAGGCCGCGCTGACCGCCAAGGCGGCGGGCGTGGATTTCAAGAAGATGCGCTTCGTGGCGTTTGAAGGCGGCGGCGAAGCCGTGACGGCCTTGCGCGGCGGCCATATCCAGGCCTACATGGGCGATGCGGCGGAAGCCTTCACCATGTTGGAAGGCGGTGCTCCCATCCGCGTACTGGCGGTGTTCAACGACCAGCGCCTGCCGGGCAAGCTGGGCACCGTGCCCACTGCCAAGGAGCAAGGCTACGACATCGTCTGGCCGATCATCCGCGGCTTCTACGTCGGCCCGAAGGTATCGGACAGCGACTACCAATTCTGGGTCAACGCCTTCAACAAGGCCACGGCCTCGCCCGAGTTCGACAAGCTGCGCCAGCAGCAGGGCCTGTTCCCCTTCAACAAGACGGGTCCCGAGCTGGACGCCTACGTGAAGAACCAGGTCAAGGTCTACGGCGAACTGGCCGACTCGTTCGGCCTGGTCAAGAAGTAAGCCGCAAGGCTCTCCTCCCTATCGCGTTGTTCTAGCTTCCCCGCCGCCGGCATAGCCGCGGCGGCAGGGGAGCGCTGCGCCGCGCGATGCGACTACAACGGAAAAGTGATCATGAACGATCGAATACTGGGTGTGGCGGCGCTGGCGCTGGCCGCCTTCATGACCGCGGCGGGTTGGGGAATCGAAGCCCCCTTCGCCTATGAACCGGTGGGCCCGCGCGCCTTTCCCTTGCTGCTGGCGCTGATCATCGGCGTGTGCGGCCTGTGGCTGGTCTACAAGGGCGGTCATCAGGTCGAGGCCAATCCGCCCGGCGCCAATGCCCGCATCGCGCTGATGATGGCATTCGCGGTGGCGTATGCCTTCCTGTTCCAGTGGCTGGGTTTCGTGATCGCGACCACTTTGATGACGATATTCGTCGGCCGCCTGTTCGGAGGCGGCTGGATCAAGTGCGCCATCGGCGGCGCCGTCATGAGCGTGCTGTTTTTCTTGCTGTTCGACAAGGTGCTGGACGTGGTCCTGCCTACCGGTTTGCTGGAGACCCTGATATGAGCGGCATTCTTGATCACTTGGCGATAGGCTTCGGCGTCGCCTTTTCGCTGACCAACGTGCTGGTGGCCATGATCGGTTCGTTCATCGGGACCATGGTGGGCGTATTGCCCGGCCTGGGACCGGTCAACGGCGTGGCGATGCTGATCCCGATCGCGTTTGCCATGAACTTGCCGCCCGAGACCGCGCTGATTCTGTTGGCTGCCGTCTATGTGGGCGCCGAGTACGGTGGCCGCATCACCGCCATCCTGTTGAACGTGCCGGGCGAGGCCAGCGCCATCATGACGACGCTGGATGGCTATCCGCTGGCGCGGCAGGGCATGGCCAGCGTTGCGCTGTCGCTCTCCGCCTGGTCTGCGTTCTTCGGCGCCATCGTGTCGGTCGTGGGCATCATCCTGCTCGCGCCGTTGCTGGCCAAGTGGGCGTTGGCCTTTGGTCCTGCCGAGTACTTCGTGTTGATGATTTTCGCGTTCTGCTGCCTGACCAGCCTGCTGGGCAAACAGCCCGTCAAGGGCGTGCTGGCGGCGATGATAGGCCTGTCGATTTCGGTGGTCGGCGTGGACGCGAACTCCGGCGTCTATCGCTACACCTTTGAATCGGTGCATCTGGCCGACGGCATCGAGTTCGTGGTGGTGGTGATTGCGCTGTTCGCGGTCAGCGAGATGCTGGAAATGCTGGAAAAGGTCATGTCCGGCCATAGCGTCGAGGTCAAGCCCAGCGGCCGCAAGCTCTTCAACCTGAAGGAAATGGCGCTCACCTGGTGGAGCGTGGTGCGCAGCTCGCTGGTAGGCTTTGGCGTGGGCGTGTTGCCCGGCGCCGGCGCCAGCGTGGCCGCGGCCGTGGCGTACTCGCAGGAAAAGCGCATCATCGAAGCCAAGGATCCGGACGCAAAGTTCGGCAAGGGCGACATGCGCGGCCTGGTCGCGCCGGAAGCCGCCGCCACGGCATCGGCCATCGGCTCGTTCGTGCCGATGCTGACGCTGGGCGTGCCCGGTTCGGGTACCACTGCCGTGATGATGGGTGCGCTGACGCTCTACAACATCACCCCGGGTCCGGTGCTGTTCGACACCAAGCCCGAGCTGGTGTGGGGCTTGATCGCGTCGCTGTTCGTGGCCAACGTGCTGCTGTTCGTCATGAACGTGCCGCTGGTGCGCTTCTTCGCCAAGGTGCTGTCGGTGCCGGGATGGCTGATGGTGCCTGGCATCTTGTGCATCAGCTACATCGGCGTCTACGCCATCAACGCGGGCACCTTCGATTTGCTGCTGGTGGCGGGCATAGGCGCGCTGGGCTACTTCTTGCGCAAGTTCGGTGTGCCGATGGCCCCGCTGGTACTGGGCGTGGTCTTGGGCAACATGATGGAGCAGAACCTGCGCCGCGCCCTGTCGATGACCGATGGTGATGTCGGCGTGCTGTTCGCCAGCCCGGTGTCGATTGCGATGTGGGTGGGGGCGGCCGCTGTCGTGGTCGTGCCGCAAATCATGCGCCGCATGCGCAAAGCGAAAGAGCTTGCCGCTGGTCCGGCCTGATTCCATGGCGGCGCGGCTGTTGTAAAGGGCAACAGCCGCGCTGCGGGATCTGGTTCGGGAATTGCATAGGGCGCCTTATGGGCGCCCTTTTTTTTCGTGAATCCGCTTTGAATCGGCTCTATCTTTAATGCGAGCTTTTATTCATGTTTTTCAACTGGAACGCTTGTATATAGAGCCAGCGAGAAAATTCAATCCACCATGGAGTATTGAGTAGAGGGCGTCAAACCTGCGCCAGACGCTCCAGGGCCGAATCGAGCGTCGCGTCTTTTTTTGCGAAGCAGAAACGCACGATGCGGTGGTTCGATTCGGCGGCATCGGGCTGGCGATAGAACGCCGATACCGGTATCACCGTGACGCCATGGTTCACCGTCAGATCGCGCGCGAAGTCGGCCTCGTTCTGTTTGGAAATCTGGCTGTAGTCCGCCAGCAGGAAAAATGTGCCCGGGCTGGGCAGGGGGCGGAATCGGGTCTTGGCCAGCCCTTGAGCGAGGCGGTCGCGCTTGGCCTGATAGAAGGCGGGCAGGTCGAGGTAAGGCTTGGGATCGCGCATGAACTCGGCCAGCGCGAACTGCATGGGCGAGGGTACGGTGAACACCATGAATTGATGCACCTTGCGCAATTCGGCGCTGAGCTGACGCGGCGCGCAGCAATAGCCGATCTTCCAGCCGGTGGTGTGATAGGTTTTGCCGAAGGACGAGATCACGAAGGCATGCTCGGCCAGCAAAGGGCGGCGCGCCACGCTGGCATGCGGCTTGCCATCGAACACAATGTGCTCGTAGACCTCGTCGGACACCAGCAGCACGCCCGTGTCGCGCACGATGGCTTCCAGCGCGTCCAGGTCGCTGTCATCCAACACCGCGCCGGTCGGGTTGTGCGGAAAGTTCAGCATCAAGAGGCGGGTCTTGGACGTGATGGCATCGCGCACACGCTGCCAATCGATGCGGTAGTAGGGATCAGCCTCGGTGGGCGCGCGCAGCGGCACCGGCACGGCAGTGCCGCCTGCCAGCCGGATCGCCGGCAGATAGGAATCGTAGCAAGGTTCGATGACGACGACTTCGTCGCCGCTACCTACGGCGGCCAGCACGGTTGCCATCAACGCTTCGGTCGCGCCGCTGGTGACGGTGATCTCGGTTTCCGGATCGTAGGCATGGCCATAGAGTTCGCGCGTCTTGGCAGCGATGGCTTCGCGCAAGGGCGCCACGCCTGGCATGTAGGGATACTGGTTGTGGCCGTCGGCCATGGCCTTGGACACTAGGGCGCACAAGGCGGGATCGGGGTCGAAGTCGGGAAAGCCCTGGCCCAGGTTGATGGCTTTGTGGTCGATGGCCAGGCGGCTCATCACGGTGAAGATGGTGGTGCCAACGTCGGGAAGTTTGGATCGGATCATGGTGGACGCGAGAGTGAACGTTGCTAGCAGAGAGAGTTTTCGTAAGTATCCCACTAACTCATAATTCGGTTTTCACATGAGCTTAAGGTGCGGCGGTATCGTGGGTCAGAACATGTTGTGGAGGGTGTTGGGCGGTTTGGCGCTGGCATTGGCTGGCGCATTATTGGCGTTATGGGCGCACATCCCGCTGCCGTGGATGCTGGGCGCGTTGCTGGTGACCGCAGCTACGCGCATTGCGGGTTTGGGCACCGCGTGTCCGAGGCCGGCGCGCAATGCGGGCCAGTGGGTCATCGGTACTTCCTTGGGCCTTTACTTCACGCCGCAGGTGATTGGCCACATAGGCAGCAACGCCGGACCTATCATCGTCGGGATGTTGTTCGCGTTGGGCCTGGCCTTCATGGGCACGGCGATCCTGCGCCGCTACACCGATGTAGATTTCAAGACGGCCTGGTTTTCGTCCGCCATCGGCGGAGCGAGCGAAATGGCGAACCTGGCCGAGCGCCACGGAGCGCGCATAGATCGGGTGGCGACGGCGCATAGCGTGCGCGTGCTGATGGTGGTGGTCGCCGTGCCCTTCATCTTCCAGTGGTGGGGCGTGGCAGGGCTGGATCCCACGATTCCTGGACCCAAAGTGGTCCATGCTTGGGGGCTGGCGGCACTGGTTACGCTGACCTGCGTCGGCGGCGCTGCCTTCATGAAGCTGCGGCTGCCGAATCCCTGGGTGCTGGGCCCGATGTCGGTCGCAATGATCCTGACGGCCAATGGCATCGAGCTGTCGGCCTTGCCAGACTACGTGCCGAAGATTGGCCAGTTGCTGATAGGCTGGTCGCTGGGCGATCGCTATCGGCCGGATTTCTTTCGGGCCGCGCCGCGTTTCATCGGGGCTGTGGCCGGCTTTACGGTGGCTGCGCTGGCGCTTGCGTTTGGTCTGGGTGCCTTGCTGTCGCTATGGTCCGCCGCTCCCATTCCCACGTTGATTCTCGGTACTACGCCGGGTGGCATTGCCGAGATGGCGATCACGGCCAAAGTGCTGCAGCTAGGGGTTCCTGTGGTCACCGCCTTCCACGTTACGCGCATGGTTTTTGTGGTGATTGTGACTGGTCCGATCTACGCATTCATGGCGCGCCGGCAGAGTCGTAAACCCTAGCGGAACGAGACCCAGTATTAAAAATACGACATTGGGGTAAACAACTATATGAGTCTGTAATGCGTGCTGAGTATGCTGATTACGCAGTTGATTCAAGCAGCGCGCGGACTCGTTCTGCAGCTAGGCGGCAAGCGGGAACGCAGCAGCAACGCAGGTACTACTACCGGTCGTTCAGTTCTCACGGCGTCCTTGATTCATTGCATTTCGAGTTAATTACAGGACGCTAGAAAAAATGGCTCAGAAGGGCAAAGTTAAGTGGTTCAACGCTGACAAGGGTTACGGTTTCATCACGCCGGACGTTGGTGGTACCGATGTTTTCGCACACTTTTCCGCCATCCAGGGCCGCGGCTATCGCAGCCTGAACGAAGGCCAGGAAGTCGAATTCGAAGTCAAGGATGGTCCGAAAGGACCTCAAGCGGCCGAAATTCGCCCGCTCTAAATCGGGAAATCCCAATTTCCCGTCCGCCAGGCTCGGCCTGGCTACAACGCCCCAAGACCGGAAGGTCTGGGGCGTTGTTTCATTTGGGGCCTGCGCCTGCTCTGCTTGCTCCACTCGGGTAGTTAGTATTCACTAACATATTCTCTGCCCGTGGATAAGTTTGTGGATAATTATTTTCGGGTATGAGTATTTTCTTGCTCAGCAATGAAGCAATTGCATCTCGGTAGCCGGGTTTTGCACAGTTATCCCGTCTTTCTTGGAACGCTGTCGCGGAGTGGCTGCGCTGCTTTGGTTTAGTTGGCTTAGCCGTGATAGCTACGCTTCAACATGGCCTTTCCCTAGGAAATACAGGCATTTAAGGCGATATTGAAGTGAATCTCAGGCGGCATCGGGGCGGCGGCGCCATATTGTTCTGAGGCCGCTCTGGCCCGTTTTTGCTCGGATGGTGGGCGGTTGTTCACAAAGATATCCCCATCCCGGTTATGCACAGAATTACACCCTTTGGTGCCCTGAGGCGGCTTAAGTGCCTGTGGATAGAAATGGGGATAGGGTCCGAAAGATAGGGCGGGGTGAAGATATCCAGAGCTCTGTGCGCGACTTGGGACTGCGTGGGCGGAACCGGATCGAGAGCACTGCGGTTAATACATGGGTGCGTCTGAATTCCCGCTCGGCGAGTTTTCCACAGGGTTTCACATGAAAGGCCGGGTCTCACCCATAAGGATGATGGCGCGGGTTACCGCGGACGGGCAAGATGGTTGTCCGGTCAATGAATCCGTGCGGCGTGGTCAACGGTGTACGCGTAGTGGGAGGCCGCAGGGTTCAAATCTGTGGATAGCTTTGTGAATAATCTGCTTCTACCATTTTGTGCGGTATTTGGACCTGAGTACGGCTGTAGAGTTCCTGGACACATTCAAGGGCGAATGTCGTCATGGTGGGTTTTCGAAAATTCGTTGTGGCAGTGACGACGATCTTATCCACATAGTTTTCCACGGTTTTTTGCACCACTATTGCATTGGTTTGATCGTCACTTTTCCCAAGCTTGGCAAGCATCCAAAATAGAAATAATCGATTGCTGCCATAGAGAAGACAGTTGGGCATTTGTGCTTTTTCATACTTCTTGGCACTTTGCCGAGCTCGTCAGCCACAGCCGTTTTGCGGCCCGCGACGCACTGGCCTGCAATGACTTATCCCCAGAGTTGTTCCACGTGAAACCGCGAATGTCGGTAGCTATCGGATCTGCTAGCTGTTGATAACACTGTGCAGTATCCGAGGGTCTCTGCCGCGATTTTTTTCTCCCCCCGACTCGTGGCTTCCGAGTTATCCCGAGTTGTCGACTTGAGCGAAGGATATCGCCTCAGGCCGAGATAGGACGTGTACAACCCGCGCTTTGCCAATAGGCGGAGCCGGGCATTTCAGGTACTAGCCAGTTTTGATGCTGGGATGGATAAGCGCAAATCCGACAGGACGATTTCTTATCTAGGGACTGACGTCGTAGTAGAAGTCGTCCGCATGGATTCCACTACCTATAAGTGGCGCGCTTTCGATACCTGTCAGCGCTTTAGTTTCACGTGAAACGCGAAAAAGTCTCTTTGATTTGGGTAAGGGGTAGGGTAGGGGTTGAAAAATAGCTTTCTTTTGAATGAACCTTTGGAAGATTGAAATTAGAGGATTTCGTGCGTCAAATGATTGGGTAGAAAGTTGGGGTAGGTTCGTATGACGAGGTTCGAACGTCTGCCTGTATTTCTATCCACGCGGGTCCTGCCCTTGTGTTTCACGTGGAACATTCTCGAGTGTGGAACAGACCTCTTGCCGCTATTCGCCCACTTAACGATGAACGTTTCACGTGAAACGTTGATCGCCAGCGGTGCAGAGAAGCAATGTTTCACGTGAAACATCGGGAGGTGTAGGGAATAGGAATGTGCGTGTGAGATGCTCAAAAAGCAGGCACGACTCATACAACCGATGAGCTGTACGATGCTCGGCCGTCGCTGTCCTGTGATGCGAAAGCATGAACTCTTTGTTTGAAGGAGGGGCGACTGCGGTACCTGGCGCGGCACCGCGCAAAGGGTATCTGTTTCACGTGGAACATTCGCCGGTCCAGCACTTTGATAAGAAATGACCAAGTACTCGAGGCAGTGGGCAGGGTGCATTCATACAGGAACCATGCTGGGAGTTCTGACATGTTTCACGTGGAACATGTCCGCTCATCCTCTACCCCCTTATGGCGAATTTCATCCAATACAGCGGTACATGGATGGGAGAGATTCTGATGCCGACGATTTGGTGGCACGCCCGGGTAGGAGGTAATCAGCTCCGAAAAGTACGACGTTTCACGTGAAACACAATGGGCAAAGCAGTGGCAAATGCCGACATATTCACCCCTCACGGGCTTCTGAAGTTGCCTTTTGCCGACGGCGTCTCGGCCCTAACCAGGTTCAAGCTGCGCCGAAGCATGTTTCACGTGAAACATGCAATCCCTGCCTCTATAATGAGCACCGAACGCTCTCTTACCTTCCCCCCCATCATGGACTATCCCCGCGAATTCGATGTCATCGTCGTCGGTGGCGGCCACGCCGGCACCGAAGCTGCGCTGGCTGCCGCCCGTGCCGGCGCCCAGACGCTGCTGCTGACGCACAACATCGAAACCCTAGGCCAAATGTCTTGCAATCCCTCCATTGGCGGGATCGGCAAGGGCCACCTTGTCAAAGAAGTCGACGCCCTGGGTGGCGCGATGGCCTTGGCGACGGATGAATCGGGGATTCAATTCCGCATCCTCAATGGATCGAAGGGGCCAGCAGTCCGCGCTACGCGCGCTCAGGCCGATCGGGTGCTGTACCGCAAGGCTATCCGTGGCCGCCTGGAAAACCAGCCAAACCTCTGGTTGTTCCAACAGGCGGTCGAAGACCTGATGGTGGAGGGCGATCGCGTGGTCGGTGCCGTTACCCAGATCGGTCTGAAGTTCCGCGCCAAGTCCGTGGTGCTGACTGCGGGTACGTTCCTGAATGGCCTGATTCACGTGGGTCTGCAGAACTATTCGGGCGGCCGTGCCGGCGATCCTCCCGCTATCTCCCTGGGGCAGCGCCTGAAGGAACTGGCCTTGCCGCAAGGGCGCTTGAAGACCGGCACGCCGCCGCGCATCGATGGCCGCTCGATCAACTACAGCATCCTGGAAGAGCAGCCTGGCGATCTGAATCCGATTCCCGTGTTTTCCTACATGGGCAGCGTGGCCATGCACCCGCGCCAGCTGCCTTGCTGGATCACGCATACCAACGCCCGTACCCATGACATCATCCGCGGCGGCCTGGACCGCTCGCCGATGTACAGCGGAGTGATCGAGGGGGTGGGGCCGCGTTACTGCCCGTCCATCGAAGACAAGATCCATCGCTTTGCCGACAAGGAGTCGCACCAGGTCTTTCTGGAGCCCGAAGGGTTGGATACGCACGAGGTCTATCCGAACGGCGTGTCGACCAGCCTGCCGTTCGACGTGCAGTTGGCCCTGATCCATTCTTTGCCTGGCCTGGAAAATGCGCACATCCTGCGCCCCGGCTACGCCATCGAGTACGACTACTTCGATCCACGTGGATTGAAGAGCACCCTGGAAACCAAGGCGATCACGGGCCTGTACTTCGCAGGACAGATCAACGGCACGACCGGCTACGAAGAAGCGGCCGCCCAAGGGCTGCTCGCTGGCGTCAACGCCGCGCTGTACGCGCTGGAGCGGGAGCAATGGACTCCGCGCCGCGATGAGGCTTATCTGGGCGTGTTGGTCGACGACCTGGTCACGCGCGGCGTGACTGAGCCGTACCGCATGTTTACGTCCCGGGCCGAATACCGGTTGAGCCTGCGCGAAGACAACGCCGATCTGCGTCTGACCGAAATCGGCCGTCGCCTCGGGATTGTGGATGACGCGCGCTGGGATGCCTTCAATCGCAAGCGCGACGCCGTGTCCGCGGAAGTCGAACGTTTGAAATCCTCTTGGGTGAATCCGCGTATACTTCCCGCCGAAGTTGCGGAACCTCTGCTGGGCAAGGCAATTGAACGTGAGTACTCACTTTCAGACCTGCTGAAACGGCCCAATGTTTCCTATGAAGCGTTGATGGCTGCCCGCAATACCGACGGCTCGCTCCTGGCCGGCCCCGGGGTGGTGGAAGACGAAGTGCTGGCCGAGCAAGTCGAGATCCAGGTCAAGTACGCCGGCTACATCGATCGCCAGCAGGTCGAAGTCCAGAAACAGATCGCGCATGAACAACAGGCCATCCCCGTTGATGTCGACTACGATGCCGTGACCAGCCTGTCGTTCGAAGTGCGCCAGAAGCTCAAGTCGCATCGCCCGGAAACCATCGGCCAGGCCGCGCGTATCTCCGGCGTCACTCCCGCTGCAATTTCATTGCTGCTGATCCATCTGAAGCGCCTGCATTACGGCTCGCGCAAGCAAGCGGCATGAGCGCGTACGCCGATACGGCCGGCGCGGACATGGCCGGCCGCCTGTCTCGCGCATGCGAGCAACTGGGGCTGGACGCCGACGCCGCCACGATGGCCAAGCTGCTGAACTATCTGTCGCAGATGCAGCGCTGGAACCGGACCTATAACCTCACCGCCATCCGCGATCCGCAGCAGATGCTGATCCAGCACCTGTTCGACAGCCTGGCCGCCGTGGGACCGTTCAGCGAGGCGCTGGGCGCTTCGGACACGCCGGCCAAGGTCTACGACGTCGGATCGGGCGGCGGCTTGCCAGGCGTCGTTCTGGCGATCATGCGGCCCCATTGGTCTGTGACCTGCGTGGACGCAGTCGAAAAGAAGACGGCATTCGTGCGCCAGATGAGCGGCGTGCTGGCCTTGCCCAATCTGCAGGCCAGCCACGCGCGTATCGAAACCTTGCCGCCCGCCGAGTGCAATGTGGTGACGTCACGCGCCTTTGCTTCCTTGGACGATTTTGCGCAACTCGCAGGTCGCCATGTACGCAACGATGGTACCCTCGTCGCCATGAAGGGCAAGGTCCCCGAGGACGAAATACAGGCGCTGCATGCGCGCGGAGAATGGCAAGTCGACCACATCCAGCCGTTGCGCGTGCCTGAGTTGCAGGCCGAACGCTGCCTGATCTGGATGCGCCGTAGTCAAGGAACCCTATGAAGAACATACCCCCCAGCACCTCCGCCCGCATTTTCTGCATTGCCAACCAGAAGGGCGGTGTGGGCAAGACGACGACCGCCATCAATCTGGCGGCGGGCCTTGCCACGCACAACCAACGTGTGCTGCTGGTGGACCTGGACCCGCAAGGCAATGCCACGATGGGCAGCGGCATCGACAAGAACTCGCTCGAGTCGAACCTGTACCAGGTGCTCATCGGCGAATCCAACATCGAGCAGGCCCGCGTGAAGTCCGAGTCGGGCGGCTACGACGTGTTGCCCGCCAACCGCGAACTATCTGGCGCCGAGATCGACCTGGTGCAGATGGAACAACGCGAGCGCCAGTTGAAGGCCGCGATCGACACGGTCGCCACGCAGTACGACTTCGTGCTGATCGATTGCCCGCCCACGCTGTCGCTGTTGACCTTGAACGGCCTGGCCGCCGCCCATGGCGTCATCATTCCGATGCAGTGCGAGTACTTCGCGCTGGAAGGCCTGTCCGACCTGGTCAACACGATCAAGCGCGTGCACCGGAATATCAACGACGACCTGCGCGTCATCGGATTGCTGCGCGTCATGTTCGATCCGCGCATGACCCTGCAACAGCAGGTCTCCGCGCAGCTCGAGGCGCATTTCGGCGACAAGGTTTTCAAGACTGTGGTGCCGCGCAACGTGCGCCTGGCCGAAGCCCCCAGCTACGGCATGCCCGGCGTGGTGTACGACCGCGGCTCGCGTGGTGCGCAAGCCTATATCTCGTTTGGCGCTGAAATGATCGAGCGCGTGAAGAAGGATCTGAAGTAGACCGCAACCATGTCCGCCGTTCCGCTCTTTTCCCAGACCGAAATGCCAGTCTCCAGTACGCCGCGCATCGACGCGCGCGACAGCCTGCGCACGCGTCTGGAAGAGGCCGCGCTGAACGCGACGGCGGTCGGTGCGCAGGTGCTTTTCGATGGCTGGCTGGTGCGGTTCGCGCCTTCGTCGGCCAAGCGCGCACGCAGTATCAATGTGCTGGGGTTATCCACACGTCCGTTGGACGAGCGGCTGGCGTATTGTTCATCGTTGTATGCGCGGCATGGCTTGCCCATGGTGCTGCGCATTACCTCCATCGGTCCCGATTTTTCCCTCGACGCCGAACTGGAGTCCCGCGGTTATACCTTTACCGACGAGACCCGAGTCATGTGCATGCCGCTCGCTCCCAGGCCCAGCGTCCGGGGCGATCTGCTTTTCAATATTGTCGATACCGGACGCTTCGCGGCGGCGGTTGGGGCAATGCGCAACTCGGAATCCGCGCACATCGCCGAACATCGGACGCGCTTGCAAGGACTGGCTGTGGATATCTCGCCGGTGCTGGCAACCGACGCGGCGGGGCAGTGCGTTGCCGCGGGCCTGGCCGTCCGCGACGGCGACTTGCTGGGCCTGTTCGATATCGTCACCGACCCGGGGCAGCGGCGCAAAGGCTACGCCGCAGCCCTGATTGAACACTTGTTGGCAACAGGCGCCGCCGGCGGCGCCACGACAGCCTATTTGCAGGTTGAGCCGGAGAATACAGCCGCGCGCGCCTTGTATGGCCGCTACGGTTTCAAAGACTGTTACGCGTATTGGTACCGCCTGCCCGCCGAGCAGACGGACGCCTGAGCCAGGCTCGGGATACAAAAACAGAAGGAAAGAGGATTTAATTATGGCCACCAAGAAACCCAAGGGATTGGGCCGCGGACTGGACGCCTTGCTCGGCGCCGACGCGCCTGCCATCGAGAACATCGGCAAGGCTGCTGCCGCCGCCAAGCCCGAGGGTCCGCCGTCCACCTTGCCCGTCTCGAAGATGCGCGCCGGCAAGTATCAGCCGCGCACGCGCATGGACGAGGGCGCGTTGGGCGAACTGGCCGAATCGATCCGCACACAAGGCATCATGCAACCCATTCTTGTGCGCGCACTGGGCGAAGCTGCGCCCGGCCACTATGAAATCATTGCCGGCGAACGGCGCTTCCGCGCTGCGCAGATTGCCGGCCTGAAGGAAGTGCCGGTGCTGGTGCGTGAAGTGGCCGACGAGAACGCGGCCGTCATGGCGCTGATCGAAAACATCCAGCGCGAAGACCTGAATCCGCTGGAAGAAGCGCAGGGCGTGCGCCGGCTGCTCGACGAATTCGGCCTGACGCATGAACAGGCCGCGCAAGCGATCGGCCGTTCGCGTTCGGCCACCAGCAACCTGCTGCGCCTCCTGAACCTGGCGGCGGCCGTGCAGACCATGCTGCTGGCGGGCGACGTGGACATGGGCCATGCGCGCGCGCTGCTCGCCGTGGACGCGGCTACGCAGATCCAGCTGGCCAACCAGATCATCGCGCGCCGCCTGTCGGTGCGTGAAGCCGAAAAGCTGGTCGCCAAGACCGCCAAGGAAGCGGAGTCGTCGGCTGCGCCCAAGAAGAAGGCCAACGGCGCATCGCGCGACCTGACCCGCCTGGAAGAGGCGCTATCCGACCATCTGGGTACGCGCGTCGCGCTGAAAGTGGGCGCCAAGGAAAAGGGCCAGATCGTCATCGACTTCCATGGCTGGGAACACCTGAATTCCCTGCTTGAGCGCCAAGGCCTGTCCGGAGTGGTGGATGCCTGAGCGCGCGCTGCCTGTCATCGCAGTACTGGCGACGGGCGGCACGATCGCTGGCGCCCAGGCTGACGCGACCGCCGCCGGCTACAAGGCCGGCTCGTTCTCCGTCAACGATCTGTTGGCTGCCGTGCCGCAACTGGCGGGCATCGCCGAGATCCGTGCCGAGCAGGTTGCCAACGTCGGCAGCCAGAACATGACGCACGCCGTCTGGCGCGCGCTGGCCGAACGCGTGGATGCGCTGAGCCGCGATGCCTCGGTGGCGGGCATCGTCATCACGCACGGTACCGACACGCTGGAAGAAACGGCGTACTTCCTGAGCCTGGTGATACGCCACGACAAGCCCGTGGTGCTGGTGGGCGCCATGCGTCCGGCCACCGCCCTGGGCGCCGAAGGCCCGGCCAATCTGTACAACGCGGTGGCGCTGGCGCGCCATCCCGAGGCGCGCGCCCGCGGGCCGCTCGTCGTCATGAACGAAGACGTGCACTACGCCCGCGAGATCCAGAAGATCGCCAGCGCCGGCCTCTGCGCGTTCGCTTCGCCTAATCGCGGCCGCGCCGGCGTCATGCACGGCGGGGTTCCATTCTTCTATTCGCGCAACACCACGACGCACACCGTAGAAAGCGAGTTTTCACTCGCATTGCTGGAAAAGGCCGGTTGGCCCCGCGTGGATGTTGTCTATGCCCATGCCGACCTGCAGGGCGATCTGATCGATTTCCTGGCCGATGCCGCCGACGGCATCGTGCTGGCCGGCGTTGGCGATGGTAACGCCACCGATATGGCCATTGAAGGCCTGAGCCGCGCCGCGGCCAACGGCGTGGCGGTCGTGCGCTCCAGCCGCACGGGCAGCGGCTTCGTGGCGCGCGACGTCGAACTCGATGACGCGCGCCTGGGGTTTGTTGCCGCGCGCGACCTGAATCCACAGAAAGCCCGCATCCTGCTGATGCTGGGTCTTTCCGTCACGCGCGATCCGGCAGCCCTGCAGGATCTGTTCGACCGCTATTGAGGCGCGGCGGCTGGGCCGCCGCATCGTCCTGCTGCGCCAGCCGCAGGCTGGTCTTGAGCATCTCGTAGACCTGCCGCGTCAGCGGATTGATCAGGTCAGGCCTTATCCACAGGAAGTACGTCACGTCGGGCAAGGGCGGCAATCCTTCCTTTTCGCCCAATACGCGCATTTCGGGCCCCAGCAGTTCCACGCTGCGCGCGGTGACGCCTAAACCGGCGCGCAGCGCCGCCTTGATCCCCACCAGCGTCGGCGCCACGTAGTTGGTGTGCCAGCGCACGCGCGCCTGTTCCAGAGCCGTGAGCGCCAGCCGGCGGAAGATGCTGGGTTCATCGGCCAGTACCAGCGGCACCGGCGCATGCATGTCATGCACGTAGTCGGCCGAGGCCAGCCACACCGTGGGCGAAGTGCGCAGCGCCACGCCCTCGAAGTCCTGGTCGAAGCGCGTGGATATCGTCAGGTCGAGTTCGCCCGCGCGCAGGGCATCCATCAGGAAGGGGCTGCGGTCCGTGCGGATTTCCAGTTTCACGCGCGGCGCCGAACGCGCGATGTGCGTCAACAGCGTGGGCAGGATCGAATCCGCCACGTCCAGCGGCGCGCCCAGCTTCAGGTCGCCTTCCAGCGGTCCGTCTTGCAGGGCGCGCAGCGCCTCATCGTTGATGGCCAGCATATGGCGGGCGTATTCCACCAGGCGGCGTCCATGCGAAGAGAGCACCTTGTTGCGGCCTTGTTTCTCGAACAAGGGCTGGCCGATGAGAGATTCCAGCCGCTGCATCTGCTGCGTCACGGCAGACTGCGTCTTGTGCAGCCGGTTGGCGGCTTCCGAGAAAGTGTCGTGCCGGGCGATGGCGGTCAGCGTGCGGAGCAGGTCCAGATCCAGATTGCGCATGGTGCTCTACGAAGTATTAGAGATGCTAATGGAATCTTAAGGCAATTTAAATTGTTCCGCGTGAGGAGGGGGGATACATTCAATGCCATAACTCATGAAAATAGGGAAAACACAAAGTGAGCAACGCACACCCTCATCAGGTCGGCATCACCAGTGCCATCGAAAATATTAAAAAAACTGTAGGAAATAAGGGGCTGAACCGCGACAGCCTGCAAACCGTGCTGGATGAATTGATCGGCCTGGCCGGCCACTCCGACTGGTGGGCCGCCGATCGCTATCCCGCTCCGGAAGACGGCGAACGCCAGGCCCGCTACCTGATCGCCGAAGACGCCGACAAGAGCTACGCGCTTTATCTGAACGTCATGCGTCCCGGCAAGCAGATCGTTCCGCACAACCACACGACCTGGGCCTGTATCGCGGCCGTGGAAGGCGTGGAATACAACTACGTCTACGATCGCAGCGACGACGGCTCCGTGCCCGGCGTGGGCCGGCTAGAAAAGACCGGCACCGTGGTGGTCGGTCCCGGCACGGGCATTGCGCTGATGCCGGACGATATCCACGCCGTGGAAATCCAGGGCGACAGCGTCATCCGCCATCTGCACATGTATGGCCGCGCACTGGAAACGCTGACCGAGCGCCTGGCGTTCGATCTGGCTGCCGGTACCTGCAAAGTCATGCCGATCGGCGTGCAGACGCGCCGCTGATCATGGACAAGCCCTATCGGTCCGCCACGCGCCTGTTGCGCGCCGGCCGCCCTCATCGCGGCTGGGTCAATACGCCCGTCACGCGCGCCAGCACTTACGTCTTCGACAGCGTGCAGGCCTGGCGCGACACGCGCAGCCGCCGCGACCAGGAGCGCCTGCCGTCCTACGGCGCGCGCGGCACCGATAGCACGCATGCGCTTGAAGACGCGTTGGTGGAGCTGGAAGAGGGCTATCGCGCCAAGCTATATCCCACCGGACAGGCCGCCATCGCCACCGTGCTGCTGGCCTACCTGCGCGCCGGGGACCACGTGCTGATCACGGATGCGGTGTACGAGCCCGTGCGCCGCTTCTGCGCGGAACATCTGGCGCGGCTGGGCATCGCGTACACGTACTACCGGCCTGACGGCGCTGGCATCGAAGCGCTCATCCGTCCTGAAACCCGCATGATCTATGCGGAATCGCCGGGCTCGTTGACTTATGAGATGCCGGATCTGCCGGCGCTGGCCGCGTTGGCTCGTGCCCATGATTGCTGGCTGGCTGTGGATAACACCTGGGCCTCCGGATTGCTGCACAAACCCCTTACGCTGGGCGCCGACATCTCTATCCTGGCGGCCACCAAGTATCTGGGCGGGCACGCCGACGTGATGATGGGCGCTGCGATCACCAACGCGCGCGCCTGGAATGCGCTGGAGCGCGCCACCGTGGACCTGGGGCAGACCGTTGGTGCCGATGACGCGTATCTGGTGCTGCGCGGCATGCGCACGCTGCCCTTGCGCATGGCGCAGCACGCCCGCAGCGCCATGCGCGTGGCGGACTTCCTGTTGGGCCGCCCCGAGGTGGCGCGCGTTCTATGTCCGGCCCTGCCCGGCGATCCTTCCCATGCGTTGTGGCTGCGCGATTGCAGCGGCGCGAATGGCCTTTTGACGGTGGAGTTCGCCGCCGCGGCCGGCATCGACGCTGTCGAGCGACTTATCAACAGCCTGCGGCTGTTCGGCATCGGCGCATCGTGGGGCGGCTTCGAAAGCCTGGTGATACCCGTCAATCTGGGCGCGGCGCGGTCCCTGCCGGATCCCGAGCCGCGCGGCGCCATGCTGCGCCTGCATGTGGGCCTGGAGGATCCCGACGACCTCATCGCCGACCTCGATCAAGCGCTATCCCAACTTTCTCCGTCTTCCCTGAATACCATGATGCACCCCACCCAAGACCAGCCCGTCATCGACATTGATCCGCACATGCTCAAGCAATGGCTCCATGATGACGCGGAAATCGCGCTGCTGGACGTGCGTGAGCACGGCCAATATGGCGAGGGACATCTGTTCTACGCCGCGCCCGTGCCCTACAGCCGGCTGGAAGCCGATATCGTGCGCCTGGCGCCGCGGCGCGATGTGCGCATCGCGCTCTACGACGACGGCGGCGCTGATGACACGGCGACGCGTGCCGCACAGGCCCTGGCCGCGCTCGGATACCGCAACGTGCATCGTCTGAGCGGTGGCATTGCGCAATGGCAGCGCGACGGCTATGCCATCTTCGCAGGCGTGAACGTGCCCAGCAAAACCTTCGGTGAACTGGCCGAAGAAGTTTTTCACACCCCCCGCATCGGCGCGCGCGACCTGGCCGAACGCCAGCGCCGCGGCGACGACCTGATCGTGCTGGACGGCAGGCCTTACGCGGAATACCAGAAGATGAGCATCCCGGGCGGCATCTGCTGCCCCAATGGCGAACTGGCGCTGCGCGCCCATACGCTGGCGAGCAATCCGCAGACCACCATTGTGGTGAACTGCGCCGGCCGCACGCGCAGCATCATCGGGGCGCAGACGCTGATCAATCTGGGCGTGCCCAACCCTGTCTACGCGTTGGAGAACGGCACGCAAGGCTGGTACCTCGAGGATCTGCAGCTCGAACACGGCGCACGGCGCCGCTACGACGATGGCGTTGCACCGCAGGACCTGCCCGCGCTGGCACAGCGTTCCTTGCGATTGGCAGAAAGTCATGGCGTGCCGGTGGTCGGAGCGGAAGAGGTGCAAGCCTGGTTGCGCGACCAGACCCGCAGCACCTTCCTGTGCGATGTGCGCAGCGCCGAAGAGTACGCGCAAGGCTCGCTGCCCGGTGCGCAGCACACGCCGGGCGGCCAGTTGATCCAGGCCACCGACCAGTACCTGGCCGTGCGCGGCGCGCGTATCGTCGTGTTCGACGCCGAAGGCGTGCGCGCGCCAGTGGTCGCCAGCTGGCTGCGGCAGATGGGCTGGGACGCCAGCGTGTTGCGCGAAGGCTTGCAGGCGCAGTTGGAGAACCCTGTGGAAAAGGCGCTGGCGCCGCAATTGCCCCTGCTGGGCGATGCGCAACTTGCAGCCGCGCTTGCGCAGGGCGCGCAGCTGGTCGATCTTCGTCCCAGCATGCGCTATCGCGCCGGCCATATCGCAGGCGCACGCTGGTCCATCCGCCCGCGCCTGGCCAGTCTGCACCTGGATGCCGCGCGTCCCGTGGTGTTGCTGGCCGAGGACGCGGCCCTGGCCGCCTGGGCAGCACAGGACTTGCGGGCGCTGGGCGTGCAAGACATCCAGGGCAACACCGGCGACCCCTCTGGCTGGGCCGCGCAGGGCATCGCATTGGCGGCCACGCCGGCCGAGCCTGCGAACGCCGACTGCATCGACTATCTGTTTTTCGTGCATGACCGCCACGACGGCAACAAGGCCGCCGCGCGCCAGTACCTGGCCTGGGAGACCAATCTGGTCAAGCAGATCGACGAACGTGAATTGGCGGGCTACCGCTTTCCGGCCCGCTGATCCCGGACCCGCCGCGCCCGCCCGACCCGGCGCCCGCGGCACAGCAGACGCCTCAATCCGAAAAGTACGCCCCGGCCCTTGCGGCCGGGGTGCGGACGGTTCATGCCGAACCGGAATGCAAAGGACGGCCGAGTATGCGGCCGCCAATCACAAGGGGAACTCAGATGAAGCATCATGCATCGCACGTACGCAAGGCCGCAGCCGCGGCGCTGGCCGGTCTGCTGTGGGGGACCGTTGCCCACGCCGAGGCGCCCGCGCCGTTACCCGACTATCCCAAGCAGGCCATCACGGTCGTGTCGCCGTTTCCTCCGGGAGGCGGCAACGATGGTGTCGCGCGCCTGATCGCGCAGGAACTGGGCGCCATCACGGGCCAGAGCGTGGTGGTGGAAAACCGTTCGGGCGCGGGCGGCAATGTCGGCACGGCGCAGGTGGCGCGCGCCAAGCCCGATGGCTACACCCTGGTGATGTCGCAGACCAGCGTCATGGCCGTCAATCCGCGCCTGTACAAGAACGTGGGCTTTGATCCGGTCAAGGACTTCACGCCCATCTCGCAGATCACTTCGGCGCCGCTGGTGCTGGTGGCGCGCAGCGAGAGCCCGTACCGCACGCTGAACGATTATCTGGAAGCCGCGCGCAAGCAGCCCGGCGCGATAACCTACGCGACGCCCGGCAATGGCACCATGAGCCATCTGATGGGGGCGCTGCTATCGCAGAAGGCCGACGTGAAGCTGGTGCACGTGCCTTATCGCGGCGCCGCGCCCGCCATCACCGACCTCATGGGCGGCACCGTGGACATGTTGATAACTTCACCGGCGTCGGCCGAACCCATGGTCGCCGCCGGCAAGCTGCGCATCCTGGCGCTCAGCCACGAGAACAGCATCGGCATCTTCAAGGGGGCGCCCACGCTCAAGCAGGCGGGCATGGAAGGCATTACCGCCGATGATTGGTATGGACTGTTCGCGCCCGCCGGCACGCCGCCCGAGCGCATTGCCTACCTGGCGCAAGCGGTGGGGCAGGCGATGAAATCGCCTGCCGTGATCGCCAAGATCAACAGCGGCGGCAGCTGGGCGGTGGGCAGCCAGCCCGCCGCGTTCAAGACGCGATTGCAGGAAGACACCGTGTATTGGGCCGACATGGTGAAGACTGCGGGCGTGTCGCTGGACTGATGCGCAAGTCGATGATTGCGCTACACCGCCACGATCTTGCCGACCGCGGATTTCAGGGCGGCGTAGGCGGGTGACTTCTGCGCGCTGGTGTTGGTGACCAGATGGTCGATGCGGTCCGCGCTGCAGTACGACACGCGGCTGCACAGGCCGATCTTGCTGAAGTCGGCCAGCAGTACCAGCTGCTTGGCGCTGGCCGCCATCGCGCGCGCCACTTCGGCCTCGCGCAGGTCATAGTTGGTGGCGCCGAATTCGGCGTCCACGCCGACCGGCGACAGCAGCGCCAGATCCGCGCGATAGCGGTGGATCTCGGCGATCGTGATGTCGCCGGCCGTGGCGCACACCGGGCCGCCCACGGAGCCGCCCAGCATGATCAGCTGGTTTGCGCCGTTGCCGGCCGCGCCCACCTTCAAGGCGACGTCAAACGAGTTGGTGATGACGGTCAGGCCCGACAGCTTGGCCAGTTCATCGGCCAGCACGCTGGTGGTGCTGCCAGCGTCCAGGAACAGGGTCTGTCCGCTGGATACCAGCCCCGCGGCCGCGCGCGCGATGGCGCGCTTGTACTTGACGCGGGTATGCACGCGTTCCGCGATGGGCGGTTCGCTGTGCACCGGCACGGCGCCGCCGTGCACACGGCGCAATTCGCCCATGGCCTCCAGTTCCAGCAGGTCACGCCTGACTGTCTCCCTTGAAACCCCTAGTTCGCCGACGATACGGTCGGTCGATACCTGCTGCAATGAAGACAGCAGGGCGCGGATTCTCTGATACCGCTCTTCTTGCCACATGTCCGATGTTTCCTAATCTATGTCCGGCGCCGCGCGGCTGCGGCGATCAGCGCGCGCAATGCCAGCAGGGAGCCTCCCACGACCAGCATGATAAGGGTTGAATAGGCGGCAGCCTGCGAGACGAACCCCGCTTCGTCCAGGCGCAGGACGGAAACGGGCGCCACGCTCACGGATGGCGTGACCAGGAAGATCACCGCCGACAGCGTCACCATGGACCGCATGAACAGGAAGAAGAACACGCCCAGCACGGTCGGGCCGATCAGCGGCAGCACGGCGTCGCGCAGCACCCGCAGCGTGCCGCCGCCCAGGCAGCTGACAGCCTCCTCCAGCGCTTGCGGCACGGCGCGCATGCCGGTCATCATCGTCAGGAAACCCTGCGTGTGGTAGTGGTAGAAGTTGCACAAGGCAATCAGCGCGGCGCTGCCGTACAGCGCATACAGCGGCGTGCCGGGGGCGTTGAAGGCGAAGATGTACGACAAGCCCAGCACCAGGCCGGGAACGCCCACCGGCAGCACCGAGACCAGGTACACTAGCTTGGCCCACGCGCGAGGAATGCGGCACACCCCGAAGCTCAGGAAGAACAGCAGCAGCACGCCGCCGCCTGCCGCCGCCAGCGAGAGGTACAGCGACGTCCAGAGTGGTGTGTAGCCGCCGCTGACTGTGATGTCGTAATGCTTCAGCGTCCATTCCATGCGATAGGGCCACAGCCGCATGAAGCTGGCGAAGATCACCGTGGCCACGGTCAGGATGATGGTGCCGCTGGCCAGCAACACGCCGGCGGTGAACGCCGCATCGCGCCCGCGAGCCGGTTGCGGCGTGACCCGCAATCCGCTGGGCGAGGCCGAGCCGAACTGGCGCTGCGAGGCGACGCGTTCGATCTGCACCGAAATCAGCGATGGCAGCAGCAGCAGGATGCCGACCACCGAGCCCATGCCGAAGTTCATCTGCCCGGATACCTGGCTGTAGATCTCGGTGGCCAGCACCCGGTAGTTGCCGCCGATCACGGCGGCGTTGCCGAAGTCGGTAATGGTGATGACGAACACTACGAAGGCCGCGCTCAGCAAGCCGAACTTGCAGTTGGGCAGGGTGATGTCGAGAAACTGGCGCGAGCCGGACGCGCCCATCACTTCGGCCGCGTCGTAGTAGCGCGCATCCATGTTGCGCAAGGCCGCCTGCAGGATCAGCACGGCCTGGGGCAGGGCGTAGAACACGTTGGAGATCAACAGGCCCCAGAAGCCGTAGATATCTATTTCCCAGCCTGTCCAGCGGTGTACCAGCCCGTTTCGGCCCAGCAGGAAGATGAGCCCCAGGCCCTGCACCAGCGAAGGCGCCAGCAGCGGCAGCACCAGCGCCAGCCGCACGGCGGCCTTGCCGCGCATGCAGCTGCGATCCAGGCCGTAGGCGATGGCAAAGCCCAGTGCGACGCTGACCACCGTGGTGGCGGTGCTCATGACCAGGCTGTTGAGCGTGGCGGTGAGCACGCCGCGCGTGGCGAAGACCTCGGCATAGTTGCCCAGGCCGACCGAGCCGTCCTTCTCGACCAGGCTGCGCCACGCTACAGTCGCCAGCGGATAGAGGAAGAACAGCGCCAGGCCCGCCAGAGGGATGCCGACGCAACTCCATAGCAGCACACGGTCGGCGGACCAGGGGGCGCGGCCGGTTGGCGCCGCGATGGCCGGGCTGGCGTGGGCGGCGCTCAAGCGGCGGCCCCGGCTTGCGTGGTGCGATCCGTCATACGCTGACCCAGGCGCACTGGCCCGGCTCCATGTCCAGCCGCACGGGGGCGCCGCGCGACAGGCCCGCGGCGCCATGTTGTTCCACCAGCAGTTCGCGTCCCTGCCAGGCGATGCGCAGGCGGGTGAGGTTGCCCATGAACGTCATGTCCTGCACGCGGCCCGGGCCGTGTTCGTCCGCCGCGATGCGCAGGTTCTCGGGCCGCAGGCAGGCCTCGTAGCGCTCGCTGGCGCCCTCGGGCCGCGTCGCCAGCAGTTGGGGCATGGCCTCGCGCACCCAGTCGGTGGGCAGCAGATTGCTCAGGCCCACGAAGTTCGCCACAAAGCGGGTGCGCGGGCGCAGGTACAGATCGGAAGGCGAGCCCACCTGCTCGATGCGGCCGTCGTTCATGCACACGATCTTGTCGGCCAGCGTCAGCGCTTCCTCCTGATCGTGCGTGACCATGACCGTGGGAATTTTCAGGCGCCGCTGCACGTCGTGGATCTCGGCGCGCATGTCGGTGCGTACGCGCGCGTCCAGCGCGGACAGCGGTTCGTCCAGCAGGATCAGCGCCGGATCCACCGCCAGCGCGCGCGCCAGCGCCACGCGCTGCTGCTGGCCGCCGGACAACTGGTGCGGATAGCGCTCCGCATGTTCGGGCAGTTTGATCAGCGTCAGCAGTTCCTTTACGCGCGCGCCGATGCGTTCGCGCGATTCGCCGCGGATGCGCAGGCCGTAACCCACGTTTTGCGCCACGGTCATGTTGGGGAACAGGGAATACGACTGGAACACGATGCCGAAGCCGCGCTTGCGCGCCGGCAGCGCGCTCAAGTCGCGCCCGCCCAGCGTGATGGTGCCGCGGTCAAAGGGCAGCAAGCCCGCCACGATGCGCAGCAGGGTGGTCTTGCCGCAGCCGCTGGGGCCCAGCAGGCAGACGAATTCATGTTCGCCCACGGACAGGTCGATGTCTTGCAGCGCTACCGACGCATC